>JAIRUS010000018.1 GCA_031254295.1 Streptococcaceae bacterium
CAAAACAATTCCCATCGTTCCTGTATCTTTCAAATGATAAAAGCCGTGCAATAGGAAAGCAAAATCTGCCTTTGATTTTGGCGCTAATTTTCCAAAACGTTCAAAACGTGGATCCGACAAAAATTTCTCAGCTGCAGACCAATTAGCCGAGTAAGGTGGATTCATCACAACAGCATCAAACTGATAGGGTTCATCTGTCGGCCAATCTGCATCCAGCGTATCCCCATTATTAATCACCATGCGTCCTTCATCTACACCATGTAAAATCAAGTTCATACGTCCGAGATTAAAGGTCGTCGTATTGAGTTCTTGACCGTGATAATGGATTTTACTTGGCTCTTTCATAAAATGCCGAATTTTCAACATCAATGATCCCGACCCCATCGCTGGATCATAGATATGAAAAGGTATCTTATCTTCTTGTCCAATTGAGACAATTTCAGATATGATCTTTGAGACCTCTTGTGGAGTATAAAACTCTCCTGCTTTTTTACCCGCACTTGAGGCAAATTGCTTGATCAGATATTCGTAAGCGTCACCGATAACATCTCCCTCATGTGCAAAAAGATCAATCTCATCTAAGGCTTTAATCACCTGAGTTAAGGTTGTATTACGCTGTTGGGCATTTGATCCGAGCTTTGTTGAGGTCAAATCAATGTCATCAAATAAACCTGAAAACTGTTTACTCTGTTGCGAAAGCAATACGAATGCCTTTTGAAGTGTCGCAAGTTGAAAACTAGGATCTTTACTAAAAGTGTAGAAAAGATTTTCTGGTGCAATGAAATAATTGCGCTGTAACTTCATCATTTCTTCAAGCTCATGCGCATCCTCTTCATACCATTCTTTGAACGTTTCAATCATGATTTCACGCTCAGGAAATTCGATATTATTTCCATTTTCAGCTTCATAAACTTCTCGAAGCTCAACATCAGATAGGTACTTATAAAAGATAAGACCTAACAGATAATTTTTATATTCACTGGCGTCCATTTTCCCGCGGAGAATATCTGCCGATGCCCAGAGTTGTGTTTCAAGTTCAGTTGCCATATGTATCTCTTTCTAATTTGTCATTTCAAAAACTTTTGCTATAATCTATTCATTAGGGCTGAGGCGTAAGCCAAGATTGCCACTTGAGGCTTGGGAAATCCCAAGCCGTTTTTTATTAATTTCTAAATCACTCATCACATCTCATCTTTCAACTTCAAAAGTAAATTCTCAATTTTATCTCGCCACTCTGCCTCAAAAACTTTAGTTCTTCGACGGTATTTCTCGTTTTTGAGCGCTTCAAATTCTTCTTTTGTTAAGCCTATTGAGTCAGCAAGTTCTGCGACATAGGGAATTGTCTCACTTGTGCCATTATAAGCCTGAAAAGATGAGATAAGGCTTTCTTCTGGAAGTTTATAGGTGACGGCCACATCACGAATTTCAGCAAGTTGTAGTGCGTTAAAAACATCGTATTTGACAGATTCAGCATCTTTTTCTGGAGATTTTTTCAATTCATTCACGACTTCTTCGTAACCAGCTCTGATAAAATCTGGTTTATCTTTTAATTCCTTGGCTAGCTTTTTTTCAGCAAATTCTTTATGAGTTTGAATATCTTTGAGTAAATTATTGATGTAATAGCTATTGATTAGCTCTTTGCTCCTTACATCAAGCTGACTTGAAAATTCAACATCTTTGAGCAATTCTTCTAAATTTAATATATCTTCGTCATCTGAAAGTTCATCTTTGATTTCTCCCTTAAGATTGTTAATTTCTCCTTCATAATCTGACAGATGATTTTCAAAATCTTTATAGGTTTTTTCGTCCTCTTCATAGTCATCATAGCCGATTGCAAATTGATGAATTTTTTCAAGTTTTTGAAAGGCTTTGATTTTCTCAATTTTAAGTTTTAGATCGGTTGGGTTTTGTGATAAGTTATAGTTCGCTTCATCAAATAGTTTGCGTTGCTCCTCAAATTCTTCACGCAATACCTCATATTCTTTTGGAAGCAGTTTATTCCAATCTTGTTCTTCATTAGAAAATAGCCGAAAAGCCGCCGAAACGTTCTCCTTCATCACTTCTGGCTTTCTAAATGTGACAATCATTCCCTTATCTTTTTCTGAATAGGTTCTATTTGTTCTTGAAAAGGCTTGGAGAAGCTTTTGATAACTCATTTCTCGATCTACGTACAAGGTTTGAATCGTCGGCGCGTCAAATCCAGTCAGCATGCGATCTACAACGATAACTAAGTCAAGCCATTGCCCATCTTTTTGATATTGTGCTTCTTTTCGTGCCAAGCGCTTTGTCACGTTCAGGTTATAAAGCTTTTCCGTGGCATAGGTGCTTCCATACATTTTTCCATAGTCTTTGATAATCTCTTCAAGCTCTTTGTCATTCTCAGTCTTTGTGAGTTGATCTGAACCATTGGAATAAGTGATGGCAACGCGAGGAAAATCTGGGTCAATGAGTTGTTCTTTTTCCAAGTAATCTTTTCCTGAAAATAGATTTCCCTCTGCTTTCAATTCCATAAGTTTGTGATAAATTCGCTTGGCTTGTGCAATTGAAGAAGTCGTTAAAATTGCGGACATGGTTGGCCATCCATTGACTACCTTAAATTTTTTGATGAGGCTTCTACGCTTAAAAATTATTTTAAGCATTGCCTGAATATACTTTTCTTGCTCGTAAAGCTCGTTTGGAATTAATTTCTCCTGTTCAATGGTTTCTTCGGGAATTTTTTTAGAATCTCCTATCAGTTTTTTTATGGCATCTTGTCGTTCATCTTCTTCAAGAAGCGTACGATATTCGACTTGAAAGTCAAGAACAGATCCATCTTCCATTGCGTTTTTAGTTGTATAAGCATGAAGTAGGCCACCGTTCGGTAATTCCGTTCCATCTGAACGTTTTCCATACTGCTGTGAGGTCGTTCGGGCGTTTTCACCGTTTTCTTGTTTTTTATTCTCGTCAAAAATAGGCGTGCCAGTTAGACCGAACCATGTTGAATTTGGTAAGTACTTCTTTATCTCTTTCATTTGCTTATCTGAAACTGCCCGATGGGCTTCATCGACAATAAAGACAATATGCTCATTCCAGAGTTTTTCAAATTTTTTCTTGATTTTCTCCTTTGCTTCTTTCTGCAGCTCCTTAGATACTTCTTTACCATCACTGGTTTTAGGAATTTGAATCGCAGCCGAGAGTTTTTGAATCGTCGTCACAATAATTGTGTTGTTATTTTTCTTTGACAGTAAATTTTGTGTCAATTGCTTTTGATTATCAATCCCAACAATGAGTGTATTGGCTGGCCCTTTTCCTGAAGCTTGGCCTGTATGATATTCTGAAGCAAACTTTGTAAATTCATCTTTGGTCTGGCTATCTAAATCTGTCCGGTCAACAATCATCACCGTCCGATCTACACCAATCGCATTTTGCGCTAGGAGTTTCGTTGCTACAAAACTTGTAATTGTCTTTCCTGACCCCGTTGCATGCCAAATAAATCCGCCTTCATGATTTGAAGCCTGTTCTCTGATTTTTTTAATGGCATGAATCTGATAAGGCCGTAACACCATGAGATAACGCTGTTTCTTTTGATCATCTACTAAAATCGTATATTGACTAACTAGCTCATGGGCGGCTGGGATTTTTAAGACTTCCTTTGTAAATTCATAAAGGTCATTGATTGGTTCATTCTTTTCTGTTCGCCAATTGAACAAGAATTTTTTCATTTTTTTATAAGCGTCTTCCGTATTCTCACTGGGACGGGCAAAATATTTTGTCGCCGTTTTATTTGAGACAATGAAGATTTGGGTCGTTGCATAAATGCCATCAAAAAAGCCACTCAGCGCATAACGTTGAATCTGCTCATAAGCTTGCACATAACCATCTTTTGCTGCTTCATTTTTCAGCTCGATATGGATAATTGGCAAACCATTGATTAGTAACGTCACATCGCTGCGCATTTTCGTTTCAGTGTCTGGAACAATCTGATGAACAACTTCATATGACGAAGTACCGCCCGCAATGTCTTTGTTTCGGAAAAGCTCTAAATTAACTTTACTGTTATCTTCCCGTTCAATCAAAATTGAGGCTACCCCATTTTCCCCACGTAGCCATTGTGCTGCCTGAAAAGGACTGGCTGTCAGACGCTGAAATTCAACTTTCAAGAGTTCAAACTCGTTGTCTGTCAAATTTTTATCATGAAGTGAGGCTTTATTATTCCGCCAAATATGCCCTCTTACATTTTCCCAAAGTTGCTCTTCTGATTTGATATCCTCACGATATTTCCATTGGTTGGCTTCTGTTGTTAAAAGTTTTATGAAGACGTGTTCAATTTCAAGTTCTGCTGTGCTCATACTATCGCTACTCCTAGTTTGCTTGATGTTTTTTAGTTATATTATCCTAATTTATCGTTCATTCGCTTATTAAGCTAAAGATAATCTAATTTTAGCATTTTTCATGCGATAAAGCGCATTCTGATTAGTTTTATTCAGCTTCTTCTTTGATTTTAAACCCTAACAAAAAAATCGAGATATTTCTACCTCGATTTTTTAAACTTACAAATATTTTCCAAAAAATTCAACGACTTTCTGAGCTTCTTGGCTGACATATGGTTCTTTCCAATAAGTCTGGATATGTGTTGCACCGTCGATAAGATACAGTTCTTTTTGCTCTGTCCCTGTCGCCTTGTCAAAAACGGCTTGCGTCATATATTGAGTATCGGCTTCGCTGCCCGCTATCATCAGAAGTGGCTGAGTGATTAATTCAGCCCGATCTTCGGCGTCAAAGGCCATCAGATACTGTAAACTTTCGGCTGTATAATAACTCTGTGAATTTGGGTGATAGTGTGTATCGCCATAATATTCGACTCCTTCACGGTAGAGCCCTGCTGGGATTTGTTCTAATTGTTCTGGGCTTAAAGGCGTTCTTTCTGCTAGATAAGTGCCAATATAGTCAATTTCTCCTGTTTTCAGACGTTTCAGTCTTGCCTCTGATGCTTGCTTCAGTCGTGTTTGAATGGACGCAATGTCTGAGTCTAAGAATCCATTGCGTCGAACGCGTCCTGAGTTGAACATACTAATCGTCGCAACGGCTTTAAAACGTTTATCTGTCTTGGCGACTTCTATTGTATAGCCGCCACCGCCACAGATACCCAAAACTCCTAAGCGAGCAGCATCTACTCCAGGAAATTGCAAGAGATAGTCGCCCATTGCGCGAATGTCTTCTGCTCGATTGGCTGGAATATCTGTATTTCTTGGATTCCCTCCACTTGCGCCTTGATAAGCGGCATCTGCAGCAATCGTAATATAGCCTTGCTCTGCAAGTTTTTGGGCAAACAGTCCTGACACCTGCTCTTTTACGCCACCATTTGGGTGAGCTACTGCAATGGCAGGATAAAGTTTTGCCGCATCATATCCAGCAGGTGTATAAACATTAGCTGAAATTTCTACCCCCTTGCTTTGATAGTTGACAGTCTGAATGTTCATTTCTCCAGAAATGTTTTCTGTTAGTGCATGAGCATACACTAAGCTAAATTGATTTGTCATATAAGACCTCTTTCATTAGACTTCCTGCAAAAGGTGCAGTACAAGGCAGGCGAGTGTAGATAGTGTTGGCACACATCAAATGAGCCTAACGCCGTAATGTGCCTTTCGCAGAAAGTCTATTATTTATAAACTTATTATAAACCTTAAGGTGCACCTGAAGGCAAGAAAAACTATTCTGATTTCCAAAAAATATGATTTTGCTCTTCATCATTAAAACCGACACGAGATAAATGTTGGTCAAAGCTATCTAGCTTTCCTTGCAAGACTTCGCGCGTCTTCTGTAAATCTTTCATTTTCTGATCAATCAAATCAAGCTGCTCTGCAAATAGAGCTTTTTGCTTTTTCCTGATCTCCTCAGTTGGCTTTTCCTGAGACAAGGCCACAAATTGCTGAATCGTCTTCACGGCTAGTCCTGCATTTCGCAAAGATTTTGCCAAATAAAGCCAATTCATATATCTGAGGTATGAAATTCTCGGTAACCAGACTTATTCCGTGTCACAGGTGGGACTAAGCCCTCATCTTCATAGTAGCGAATCGCTACTGGCGTTAGATTTAGACGTTTCGCCACTTCTTTGATGGTATATTTTTCTTGTGATTCCATGGCACTATTTGTCAAATCTCTATCCTCCAAGTCATTATTTTTTTATGATAGGACTTAATGATTCTGAGGCTTTACCATAGCCTCTTGGATCTATACTTAATTCAAAAGGAATTTTAAAAGAGCTTCCTGATAGTAAAGCTGTCCCAACAGGTAGATTTGGCAATCTCATAATCAAATCATTCGTTGCAGAAGGAACATTTTTTCTTATAAAATCTATGTCGATTGAATTTTGTATCCTATGAATAAAGTACGAACCTACCATACCCATAACTATTGGAGATAATTCGCTCGGAATTTGGCTGATAATACCCATATATAGATTAAACTTTCTTCCTTCACGGGCTATTTTTTCGAAAATTGTTGCTCCAGGTTTTACATATCTGTGTGCTTCATCCAGATATAAATAGTTAAAAGGTCTACCCCGTCTCTCTCCCTCAAATTTCTTTAAATTAAAGTCATAAACTTCTCGTACTAAATAATTTGTCACCAATCTCAAGGCATCATCATCAAGTCCCTCTAAATTTATTACAAAGAATTTAGAATCACGATACTCTTCATTATTTCTTAATGATAAAATTGAGCCATTTTCTGCATTCAAAATTCCTCCGTTGCAACCATAACGCTCTTTCAAATCAAAAAATCGTGAAAATAAAGAACCTAGTTGTGAATCTGCACGCTTTCCTATTCCATCACGTCCGCTATATTCTGCCTTTGCATTTTCTAATTCCTCTTCAAATCTTTCCAAGGTAGTTTCTTCATTTACTTCTCTCACATTTGAAACGGCTTGTCCAAGAATCATTTTTTGAGTTTTTTCACTTGGTAGTAGAGCCGCTTCCCAATCTTCTAGTGTAATTTTTTCTATAGGTATATGACATTCTTTAGCTTTAATAATTTTTGCAAATTCAAGTTCTGAGTGGTCTCCATGAACATCAAAAATAAAGAGTTTGAATAGTCCACTTAAATTCTTTTCAACCTGATGATAACTATCAACCAACACTCTCATTGTCGTTGATTTACCAGATCCTGTATTCCCCAATATTGCCAAATGAGAAGTGAGAATCTCTTTCAAATCCAGATAGGGACTGCTTTCAGGAAAATTGTTAATTGAACCCAATGTAATGAGATGATCTCCTGAAGTTGAAAATATTTTTTCAATGATTGAACTTGAAGTTGCATAAATCGTCGCACCCACTTGAGGAAAAATTGATGTTCCAGAGATAAATTCTCCTCCTTTTAAAGTACCAATAATCGTCGCAGAAAAACTTAAATTTTTCTGTATTTTCTCTTGTAATCCGATTTCATCTTCATTATCATAACCACGATTTCTGACCTTTGTAATAGTTAGTAATAAGAGTGTCTGGTAATCCACTTTTATATAAACAAAATCATTAACACCTCTGATTTTCCACAGACTCCCTTCGTTTAAAACAGTATTTAAATCGGAACTCTTAGATGAAAATTCGACTGATTGAAATGAAACTTGTTCAACAATTCCTATTTCTCTTTCTAACTCATAAATTTCTTCAAGCATCGTCTTCTTCCAATTCTTCATTTTTTGAAATTTTTTCAGATCCAAATGGATCCCAATATTCAAGTAATCTTGTTAATGTAGAAAAATAATGAGCATCTTTGGTATTTTCTTCACTATTCAAATTTGTAATAAAAGTTGCTCTTGTATTCCCTCGAACTCCTTCATTATTCATAAAGCTCTGTGCTCTCTCTTCCTCAACAAATGCAATCATTTTAAAATCCGACCTCCCTAATGATTGAATAATTAAATCATTTATGTGCTCGTCGCCAAAACTGTAACCGTTGACTAACAGAAGTGACTGAGGTCGTAATAATTCAACCGAAAAAGCCCTAAACAAATCCGAAAATGGGCTTCCTTGAGTATCAGCGTATTTAGAACTGGTAGGGAGAATCACAACACTCTCATTGTTTTCACCGTAAACCTTGTTTATTATTTTTTTATCTTTTTTATTATGTACCCAATTTATTGAACCATGGAGCTTAAAAATCTTAAAAAATGGACGAATTGGGGACCATCTATCACGATATAAATTTTCAGTATCTACTAGTCTATGGTTGTATTCAGAAATAGAAAAATTAGGTTTTAGATGGTTATTAAAGCCATCAATATAAGAAAAGCCAAGTGTGTCTAAAGAATTTTCAATAAATAAATCATAATTTGGTGTGAAAATATTTACTGTATCTAAATTATCATCCTTGGTTTCCCTTCGTAAATTAGAAATTCTACGAATAAATGTTTCATAAAGGCTTGAAGTTTCATAGAAATTAATCAATTTGGCTAATTTCTCACATTCGAGAATTTGGCTTTCCTCTAAACTCTCCGCATTTTTTTCTTTTTGAACATATTCTAAGATTACTCCATATTTCTGATGATTTCCTAAATTTCTTTCACCTATAACATAATTTAAAAATCTATCAGCACCTTTTTCTCCACCATTAAGTATATATTCTTTATATACATCAATAACTTCTTGAGAAAATTCTACAAAATACCCTTCTTTAATGGTATTTCCAAAAAAGTCAATTAATTTTTGACTAATTTCTTTTTCACTATCTCCAAATTCCGCCTTTGACGTTTGTAATTCGTCCTCAGTAAGACCATTAATTCTATTACTTAACCAAGATAAGAATTGCTCAATATTTCCTTTGTCACCAGGATACAAATTTAGATATTCTATTACACTTGGATGTTTTCTCTTAAATGGCAAGTTGTAAGATTAAGTTAGCCAGTTGACAGTAGAAAAAAACATCCTCATGCGATAAACTTGTTATTGAGAAAATAAATCAAGTTAGGAATCGTCTAAGAGGATGCAAACTCATTATA
>JAIRUS010000082.1 GCA_031254295.1 Streptococcaceae bacterium
AGTGTATAATAATTATATAGCGCCAGTTGTGAATACAGTCGTGGAAGTAGGCAGTCAGGTTGTTCAAGCAGTGGGAAATGTGATTCATCAAGTAGCTCAAGCCGTTTCACACGCTGTAAATAATGTCGTACACGCGATTGGGAATGCGGTAAATGGAGTGGTCAATTGGGTAAAAAATCTTTGGTAAAAAAACAAAGTAAATTTTCAATACGAATTATCGTGTTATTTTCCATCTTGATGGGACTTTTCATGGTGTTTGTTCCTTTAGCACAGCTTGCGAAAGACAACTTAGCCAAATATTCAGTTTACTATGCAGGAAATTTACCGCATAAACAAGGGACAGACCCAGAACTTGTGGCGATACTTGACAATTTGGATAAAATTTATATTCCAAATCTTGATGAAAGCACAAGGGTTGTTGATGAACTTCATGCAGATAATTACATTGATAGCATAAATAAAAAATATCGTTATGACTTTCTTGGGTTAATAATAGATTATACAAATTCAAAAGAAAAAATAACTTTAGAAAGAGGGATTTTGGGTAAAACCACTTCAAAAGGAATTAAACTGCTATATTTTGATTCCAAAACAGGAAAACTATTATCAATTGTGAATGAAGAAAATAGAGAATATAACCCTAGTTCATCAGATTATTTTATATTTGAGAAAATGAAAAAGGACCTTGTTAGAAATATAATTGAAGCAAGACAAAAACCAGAAATTGATCTCCAATTGATCTATAATTATTTGAATAAATCAAAGTTTAATTAATGGAATAAACGGAGTGGTCAATTGGATAAAAAGCCTTTGGTAAAAAAACAAAGTAAATTTTCAATACGAATTATCGTGTTATTTTCCATCTTGGTGGGACTTTTTATGTCTTTGGCTCCTTTAGCACAGCTTGCGAAAGATAACTTGGCCAAGTATTCAGTTTATTATGCAGGGAATTTACCGCATAAGAAAGGGACAGACCCAGAACTAGTGGCGATACTTGAGAACTTGGATAAGATATATATTCCAAATCTTGACGAAAATACAAGAGTTGACGATGAATTTCATGCAGATAACTATGCCTATAGTAACGGGAAAGAGTACCAGTATTTTTTGATAGAAAACAGATAAATTATAAAGATTCTTTTAATGAGTTGCAAATCGAGAAAAATTGGTATTCAAAAGAGACTAATAAAATATACTATTTATATTTTATGTCAGGGATAGACTACATTACTGAATTTTTTTGACTCAACAGGAAAAATAACATTGTTTGAAAAAAACGATGGTATGTATAAAATTACAAAAGTAGATTTGAAAAAGTTTAAAGAAAGTAAAGATATTCTTATCGGAAATATTATTAAGGCTAGGCAAAAACCAGTAATAAACCTCCAATTTATTTATAACTATTTGAATCAATCGAAGTTTAATTAATGAAATAAACGGAGTGGTCAATTGGGTAAAAAATCTTTGGTAAAAAGAGAAGAAAATTTCCGATAGGAATAGTTGTACTATTTTCAATCCTATTGGTACTTTTTGTGGCGTTGGTACCTTTTACTATGCAGGAAATTTGCCCCATAAACAAGGGACGAATCCAGAGCTAGTAACAATACTTGATAATCTGGATAAGATTTATATACCCAAGTATCTCCCAAGTACAACTAGTTATTTCAGGAAGCGATCTTTATAACATCGTCCCTAAAATTCAGTACAATGCAACAATTACATGGACAGTGTCGGATTCAGCTGCTGTGATTAAATAAATGAAAAATAAGCCAAGTTTGGCTTATTTTTCATTTATTTATGGTGAGACTTATCTGAACTTATTGTATCTGAATCACAGTTGCAGACAGGTCTGAAAGAGTAAGTGAGCTGCCGATGGTGCTTCCAGCTGTTTGAGAAGTATCTGTAGAGAGGACAAGCTTGAGGCCTGACAGGTTGTAGCCGTAGTAGTTTGTCATGTTTGTCATGGCACTTCCAGAAGCGTTGATGATGACAAGGTATTTGTTTGTGCCGTTGTACATCACATATGAAACAATGCCGCCAGAGTAGCGCAAAGGCTGGTAAAGTGTGCCGTTATAGATTTGTGAGTAGTCGTTTGGCCAGAAACTAGGATTTTGTGCTTTGAACTTCATGAGTTGGCTCAGTGTGTCAGCTTCACTTTGGTTAGTCTTATAGAGATCCCAGTTGATATTGCTTGCAACATCGCCTTGATAAGATTGAGTACCATTGATAGTGATGGTACCATTGTAAGGGTTACGTGCGAGTTCGAGTTGAGCTGCTGCAGCACCAGTTGTATCGCTGCTTGTGTTGACAGCGTTTTGAGCATCTGTTATAGCTGGATAGAGGCCAGAAACGTTGACGTAGCGACTACGATTGAATTCTTGCCCTGCCTGCATGATAGTTGTACCATTGGCTAAGATGTTGATAGCAGAAGCAAGAGCAGTACGCTTGTTATGTGTAGCCAGGCTATCGTTAATGTTATAAGTCCATTCAAGATCGCTGATTGTTTTGCCGTCGTGAATCTCAACATAGTTAAGTGCTTGGCCGACGGTGCCGAAGTTCATCAGGTTATCGCCAGAACCACGAATAGCACTCAGAATATTTCCACTCCCCGCAGTGTTACCTGCAACGAAGCTCTGGACAGTATCCCGTTCGCCATTATTGAAGTAGCCAATATTTGGTGTGTTTGGTGCGAGGCTGATGTCGACTTTCTGATCTGCTGGGACATCTGCTCCCATGTACCAACCTTCACCATACATGAGGAGTTTTGGATCAATGCTATTAAGTTCAGCACGAATCATGTTAAGTGTATCTTTGTCATAGTTTGCCATAATGTCAAAACGGAAACCGTCAAGGTCATAGTTTGTGGCCCAGTATTTGATTGAATCAAGAATATATTGACGATACATACCATGATTCGTTGCGAGATCATTTCCGCAGCCAGTGACAGTAGTTTTGTGGAAGTAATAACCTGGCTGAGTTTTTTCAAATGGGGAGTCGCCTTGACTAGAAACGTGATTATATACAACATCCATGATAACACCGAGTCCATTATTATGAAGCCCTTGAATCATCTGTTTAGCTTCTAATACTCGAGTAGTAGGATTTGTTGCATCTGAGGCATAGGCGCCTTCTGGGACATTAAAGTTTCGTGGATCGTAGCCCCAATTGTATGGATCGGGTTGACTTGCTGTAGGATTACCAGTATCCGAGACAGATGCGAAGTCATACATTGGCATGACTTGTACATAGTTAAAGCCAGCCTGTTTGAGATAGTCAAGACCTGTGGCTGTTCCCGTATTTGGATCTTTCGTGCCAGTTTGTGAGACACCGAGGAATTTTCCTTTGAGATTACTGGCCGTTACTCCAGAGCTTTGTGAATTAGTAAAATCACGGACATGGATTTCATCGATTAGGGCTTGTGTGGTGCTTGATACGCGCCAAGTGGCATTTGCTCCCTCGGCATTGCTAAAACCTGACGGAGTTAGATTGCTGGCTGATTCGACAACGGAGCGAAGTCCACCAGAAACTACAGCAGTCGAATAAGGATCTTGTGTGGTTGTAGTGGTAGAGCTTGTATTTTGTGTAGCATAGCTTGAGTTTGGATAGTCGCTGACAGTGCCATTGGCAAATGTGAGTTGATAAGCATAAACCATACCGTTTTCATCTTGGGGGACATTGTAGCTCCAAACGCCAATAGTGTTTTGAGTAAGATCAGTGCTGCTAACGTTTGTTCCGCGTGTCATGTCGTAGCTTGTTACGAGTGCGGCTGATGGATCAGTGTTTTTTCCATAGCTGAGTAACTTGACAGAAGTGGCCGTCGGCGCCCAAACTTTGAAAGTTGTCTGAGTGCTTGTGTAAGTAGCGCCTAAGTCTCCCCCTGTATAAGACCAAGTAGCATCAAAGTTGCCGAAATAGTCACTAGAAGCGGCTGTTTCGAGATCGCTGTTTGCCTGCAGTGCGAGTTGAGCACTCGTGCTAGTAGTTGTGCTGGCATGAATTGTGCCAACAAGTGAGAGTGAGAGGAAACTGAGGGGAATTGCGAGGGCATAAATACCCTTGTGATGGTTTAGGTGCGTCCAATTTCTTTTCATATGCGACTCCTTTAAAATTAATTTACATGCAATCGTTTTCATGTTCATTATACAAAAATAAAAAAAATATGCAAGAAATTTGCTCCTTGCATATATATAAAATATTAAGATTTAGTTTTCTGAAGGATCTACATAATCCTCAGCATATTTTTGAATGTCTTGAGTAAGCTGTAGCTTCATTTCTTGAAATTCCTCTTCAGTAAAATGAAGTTGAGCCCTTTTCAGTGTCCAAAATGGAATCGCCAACTCAAGCTGCATACGAGCTTCAAACTCATCGTGTGTCATAATTTTTGTCATTATTTTATCTCTGTCTCCGTTCCAAGCAAACCTCTTTCTCGGTACCATTGATCGGGTACCCAGCTCCAGCTTCGTCCATCACGCTCCAGCAAGTCAAATGCGGCGCGAGGCCCCATACTGCGTGCAGGGTATTCAGGGAGATCAGATTTTTCACTGTCCCAAGCTTGACGGATAACATCGATTAATTCCCAAGCTCGTTTGGCTTCTTGCCAATGAGAAAAGTTCATTCCATTTCCATTTAAACAATCAAGGAAAAGTGTCTCATAGGCCTCAGGAGAATTGCCGAGATATTCAGAGTCATGGCGAAAGGCGAGGCGCAAAGGTTCAATGTCAAAACCAGCTCCAGCCTGTTTACCATTGACTGTTAGACTGAATCCTTCGGTTGGTTGGATATAGATAGTCAAAACATTTTGCTCATTTGTTCCGAAAAGTGAGTTTTGTCCAGCTTTAAAGACGATATTGATGCGCGTGCCTTTTTCAGTTAGGCGTTTTCCAGAGCGGACATAAAAAGGTACACCAGCCCAGCGTTCGTTATCAATGAGGAATTTACCAGCCACAAAGGTTTCGGTGCGTGAATCTGGGGCAACATTTGGCTCTGAGCGATAAGCGATGAAATTTTGTCCGTCAAACTCACCCGATACGTACTGACCTCGGACAAAATTCTCCAAAGCTTCTTGCGGATTGTACTTACGGATTGCCTGTAAAGCTTTGACTTTTTCTTCAAGGATAGAAGCTTCGTCATAGGTCTCGGGTTTTTCCATAGCCAGAAGTGAGAGAACTTGCAAAACATGATTCTGGATCATGTCTTTCAACGCACCAGACCTGTCATAGTAACCACCGCGGTCTTCGACACCAATTGATTCCGCAAAGGTAATCTGGATATTATCAATAAATTGATGATTCCAGACAGCTTCAAATATTGGGTTGGCAAAACGGACAGCCGAGACAGATTGGATCATCTCCTTACCGAGGTAGTGGTCGATGCGGAAGATTTGAGACTCATCAAAAACTTGACTCAGTGCGTCATTCAGCTCAGTTGCAGTTTCAAGACTTTCGCCGAAAGGTTTCTCAATGACAATACGCTCAAATCCTTTGCCTGTCAGGATTTCTTCTGACTTCAAATGCTGAGCAATCGTGCCAAAAAATTGAGGCGCCATTGCAAGGAAAAAGACCTGATTACCTAGAGTTTGATACTGACTAGACAACTTTTCACCTAGATTTTTTAATGTGATATAATGCTCGGCATCTGCCACATCGTGACTTTGATAGTAGAAATGGCTCGCAAAATGTTCAGCCTGACGTTTGTCATTTGCCAAGTCGGCGATTGAATCAAGCACGACCTCGCGATAATGCGCATCGCTCCATGGACGGCGGGCCGTACCAATCACAGCAAAATGTTCAGCCAACTCACCGCGCTTAAAAAGACGAAAAAGTGACGGATAAAGTTTACGACTGGCAAGATCACCTGTTGCACCAAATATTGTAAATAAAACTTGTTTTTCCATAACTTTATTATAACGTAAAATATTGCAAACGATAGTTTTGCAATATGAAACTGAAAAGAACTGTGATAAGCTCTTATTTAAGAGGAAGAGTAATAAAAAAACAGCACAGTGGCTGTCTTTTATTATTTAACTTCTTTAAAGATAACGTGCTTTTTAAGTTTTGGAGAGTATTTCTTCAATTCAAGTTTATCAGGCGTGTTGCGCTTGTTTTTTGAAGTGAGATAGAGACGCTCACCAGACTCTTTATGCTCAAGTGTAATATTTACGCGCATGTTAAGCCTCCTTAGTTACTTTGCGGCCTTTGTAGTAACCCTTCAAAGAAACGCGGTGTGAGTGGTGATAATCGCCTGTAGTTTCGTCAAAAGAAACAGTTGGCGCAGTCATTTTGTAGTTTGTACGACGAAGGGCTTTTTTTGTCTTCGATGTGCGACGTGCTGGTACAGCCATTATTAATCTCCTATTAGTTTATTATTTCAAATATTTACACAAAATATATGCCTAGATAGTTTATCAAAATGTCTGTTAAAATGCAAGGGGAAGACTTTGATTTTTAGCGTAAAAACTTACGGTGATAAGGAAAGAAATTTCTTTCAGACTTTTCACTATTTTACAAAAAAGTCTATAAAGTCCTGTAAAACATTTTTGCCAGTCAGATTAACTGAAAAAAATCTTTTTTTCCCGTAAAATAGGAATATGAAAAATTGGCAGAAATTAGTAATTACTTTTTTAGTAGCAATCGTCGCGCTTTTGGCGGAGTTTGTCTTTGGCGCATCATTTTTGGCGCAACTTGTTGTCACGATTGCGGGATCAATCCTTGCGATTTCAATGTTTGTAGGTATGATTCAAACCATACGCTCAGGGAGTTATGGTGTAGACTTATTAGCTATCACAGCAATAGCAGCGACATTAATTGTTGGAGAATATTGGGCAGCGCTTATCATCATTGTGATGCTCGTTGGTGGAGAATCGCTTGAGGATTATGCAGCCGGCGTGGCACGACGTGAGTTGACCTCCCTATTGGATAAATCTCCAGATAATGCACATCTTATCAAAGATGGAAAAACAAGCGATGTCGGGCTGTCAGATGTCCCTGTAGGTTCTCGTTTGCTTATCAAACCTCTTGAAGTTATTCCAATAGATGGTAAGTTAATTTCAGAGCATGCAACGTTAGACGAGGCCTCTGTTACAGGCGAGACAAAGCCTTATGAGTTAAATAAAGGTGATGCAGTTTTATCAGGGTCTATTAACTCAAATATGGCGATTGAGATTGAGACGACAGAAGAAGCTGCAAATTCGCAACTCCAAAAAATTGTAAGTTTGGTAAGAGAGGCAGAATCTCAACCTGCGAATTTTGTTCGTCTGGCAGACCGTTATGCAATCCCTTTTACGATTGCGGCCTATCTGATAGCAGGGATTGCCTTTGCTATCACAAAAAATCCTGTTCGCATAGCTCAAGTGCTTGTTGTAGCGAGTCCATGTCCTTTGATTTTGGCAGCACCAATTGCCTTTGTCTCAGGTATGTCACGTTCGTCAAAAAATGGTGTCTTGATTAAAAACGGTACGATTATAGAGAAATTGGCTACAGCAAAATCTATTTTCTTTGATAAAACAGGCACGATTACAACAGGTAAATTGGCTGTTGATGAAGTTTTGCCAGAGGAAGGCATGAGTGAGGTCGAACTTGAATCTTTAGTTTATGCTTTGGAAAAATCTTCAGGTCATATCTTGGCGCGTTCATTTGTTGCTTATGCTCAGAAAAAGCATGAGACTGTAGATTTGGATATTATCAATATCAAGGAAGTGCCAGGACTTGGTGTCACAGGAGAGCTAGGGGATTCTCTAATCAAAATCGGACGTGCAAGTTTTACAAATGGTCCAGAAAACCTTGCAGGGACAGCTTTTTATGTGGCGAAAGATGATAAATACATTGGGCGAATAACTTTTTCAGATCAACTTCGAGATGATGCGAAGCAAGTCATGGCGGAACTGGCAGAGCTAAATGTCAAAAACGTTGCCATGATAACAGGTGACAATCAAGCAACGGCTGAAAAAATTGCAGCAGAAGTCGGCATTCACCAAGTTTATGCCCAGCTTCTACCAGAGCAAAAATTAGAGCTTGTCCGAGCCGCTACAGATAAACCTACAATTATGGTAGGCGATGGCGTCAATGATGCACCAGCTCTTGCTCTAGCAGAAGTCGGAATTGCAATGGGGCTTGGCGAGAGCACAGTGGCGAGTGAAACGGCCGATATGATTCTCTTGAAGAATGACCTGGCAGCCGTGCCTAAGGCTATCAAAATAAGTCGTGACACGATGTCAATTGCAAAGCAGGCTGTATTGATTGGTATATTTATCTGCTTAATCTTAATGCTGATTGCAGCGACAGGGCTAATCCCAGCGACAGTAGGCGCACTCTTTCAAGAGCTAGTGGATACTGTTTCCATCTTTTATGCCCTCAGAGCATTGCGTGGCTTTAAGCATTAAAAATTATAACCACCCAGTTTGATGTGCTCCCCAAAAGCTAGACTTTTTATCGAAGTATTTGTTACTTCGATTTTTTTATTTTGAATGCATTAAACGATATTGAACAGGACTCATCCAGTTCAATTTTTTCTTAATTCG
>JAIRUS010000100.1 GCA_031254295.1 Streptococcaceae bacterium
GCTCTACCTATTTTAAAAAAGCTTCATGCCGCTGGTTTTGAGGCTTATTTTGTAGGGGGATCAGTGAGAGATGCCCTTCTTGATCGGCCAATTCATGACGTAGACATTGCAACAAGTGCCTATCCTTTTGAAGTTAAGCAGATTTTTAAGAAAACTTTTGATATAGGGATTGAGCATGGCACTGTGCTAGTGCTTGCAGAACGTGGTCAATATGAGGTCACAACTTTTCGGACGGAAAGTCAATACACAGACTTTAGACGCCCGGATAAGGTTGAATTTGTATCAGATTTGAAAGAAGATCTTTTGCGTCGTGACTTTACAATCAATGCCTTTGCCATGACAGTAGAAGGTGAGATTATTGATAAATTCGACGGACTTACAGATTTGAAAAAAAAGGTCTTGCGTGCTGTTGGAAAAGCCGAAGAACGTTTTAATGAAGATGCGCTTCGTATTATGCGTGGGATGCGCTTTGCTGCAGAGCTAAATTTTGAGGTTGAGCAGAGAACTTTTCAGGCAATGAAAAGTCACGCCAATTTACTTTCTAAAATTTCTATCGAGCGTATCTTTGTTGAGCTGAACAAGTTGATTGTGGCTGGGCATTGGCGACTTGGACTTGAAGTTTTGAATAAATCAGAAGCCTATAAATTCTTACCAGGACTTGCTTACATAGACTTGGATGACTTGACTTCTGATTTTCAGTTCAAAAAATCAGAGCAAGCTTGGGCTTGGCTCTCTTTGCAGTTTGCGGAGACTTTTAATATTAAGAGTTGGAAAGTCCCAAATGACTTCGTAAAAACTGTCCGAATGATTGTTGCGGCTTATCAGGAATCTGAATGGAATCTTGAAAATATTTATCGTTATGGCCTAGAAATAGCTCAGCTGGTGGAGCATTTAAAAGTCGGGCAGGGGCAGACGCTAGATATTTCTCGGGCGGCTGAAATTGACGCACAGCTCCAGATTCACAATAAATCTGAAATTCTTATCAAAGGAGCTGATTTAATCAAAGAAGGTTACGCACCTAGTCCAGAACTTGGAGAGTTGATCGCTGACATAGAAAATCAGATTGTCAATAATAAATTAATTAATCAAAAAAAGGAGATTTTAGCATATGTTAAAAAAATATCGCGCTAGTTCATGTACAACAATTCTTGCAGGAAAAAAAGCCACCATTAATGGTGCCACACTTATCAGTCGCAATGAAGATGGCTCAGACAAACTTAATCCCCAACGCTTTGTTCTTATCAAGTCAGAAGATCAGATGCATCATTATAAGGCTGTCATCTCAGGCTGTGAGTTTGATCTTCCTGAAGAAGCCCAAGCTTATACCTCTATTCCAGATGCAAATACAGAGTTTGGTATCTGGGCTGCAGCGGGTATTAATGAAAGCAATGTTGCCATGTCTGCGACTGAAACAATTACAACGAATCCACGGATTCAAGGACTTGATCCCTATGACGAAGGAGGATTAGGAGAAGAAGACTTCGTAACTGTAACATTGCCTTATATAAAGACTGCCCGTGAGGGAGTTGAAAGATTAGGGGCTTTATTGACGGCGCATGGAACTTATGAACCAAATGGTATTGCATTTAGTGATCAAGATGAAGTTTGGTGGTTAGAAACGATTGGCGGACATCACTGGGCGGCTGTACGGATTCCAGATAACGCTTATGTCGTCGCGCCAAATCGTATGAACATTGATAATTTCGACTTTGATTCAGAAGATACAATGTGTTCAAGTGATTTGAAAGAATTGATTGATGCGCATCATCTCAACCCGGATTTTGAAGGTTATAATCTTCGTCATATCTTTGGCTCAAGCACTATCAAGGATACCGTCTATAATAACCCTCGGACTTGGTATGGACAAAAGTTTTTCACACCCGAAGTTGAGTTTGAATATGACTTTATGGCACAGGATATTCCCTTTATTCAACGCGCAAATCGTTTGATTACTGTAGAAGATGTGAAGTTCGTACTTTCAAGTCATTATGAAAATACAGAGTTTGATCCTTACGGAAATACAAATAGTGAAGCTGAGAAGCACATGATTCGTCCAATCGGACTCAACCGTAATATGAACATTCATATTCTTGAGATTCGCAATGATGTTGCAAAAGAACTTGCAGGAGTTCATTGGTTGGGCTTTGGCGCAAATAGCTTTAACTATGTTGTACCTTTTTATAGCCATGTGACAGATACACCGGCTGCCTTTCGTGATACGACAACAGACTATGATCCAACAAAATATTACTGGTTGGCCGCAACCTGTGGACTTCTAGGAGATGGCGACTATGATCGGGCCGTTGATAATTACCGTAATTCAGAACTTAAGGCTTTCTCGCGTTTTCGTGGGCTTCAAAACGAGACAGATAAGCTAGGAGCTGAGGCTGACTTATTGAAAGTCAATCAAAGCTTGGCTGATATTGCAATGGAAATGCAGACGGCTCTTTTGGGAGATATGGTAATTTCTGGTAGCAAACATATGACTTTGAAATTCTCATTTGCTGATTAAGTTTTAGATAAGCCAGATAGATTACACTCAGTAAAACTAATAACGTTGAAACGGTGTAGGGGGAGAATATGACGAGATCAATCAGAAGAACGACGAATAAACGTAAAAGACGCAGAGGCCTCATCATATTTTTATCTGTAATAATGCTGCTAGCTTTGTTACTGGGAGCAGGTTTGATAGTGGAAAGGCAGCTTGTTGCGAAAAAAGTAGATAGTCTAAGCTCTAGCCTTGCTGCAACTGAATCTAGCCTAGCAGTTAGTACGAGTGGATCAAGTCTCCCAGCAGCTAATCCATCTACAATTGCCTCTAAGTTAAATGATTATAGTTCGCAGATTGTCAGTCAATCTCAAGGAATCATAGATTCTGCAACTGCAACAAGTACAAATTCGACCGTGACATATACATTGAAGTCTGGGACTTTAAATAGCTTGACAGCAAATGCTCTCGTCATGACAAACGGTGACCAACTCAAACAATTGGCAGATAAAGCTCTAGCTTCAATGACTGCAGCAGGCATATCCAATCCATCTGTTATCATAAATCTGGCCGATAATTCAGGTAATGTTATGAAGACATTGACCTACTCAAAATGAATAAAAGAGAGTAAGGCTTGAAAGTGTGTTAAAAATACGCTATAATTAAGCAAATTCTTGGAAGGGAGTCTTACAACATGGCATACAAGTCAAAAAAAGCAGGCAAGCGTAACAAACGTAGCGGCGGACACGCTCACTATAACCATGCAGGTGTGAAGCAAGTTGTTAAAGCAGAAACGAAGAAAGACTAAGAAAAACGCGTGAGCGTTTTTTTATTTTATAATTCAATAAATCAGTAAAGAAGTACCTAACTTTCTTAGTTCTGTTATAATATTCAAATATGGCTGACTTTATAACATCGAATTTGACAAAATCTGTGGGGGACAAAACCCTTTTTGATAAGCTAAGTTTCATTATTCACCCTTTAGATAGAATTGGGCTTTTGGGGATGAATGGAGCTGGTAAAACAACCCTTCTGGATACATTAGCTGGCGTAATGGGATTTGATGGCGATCAATCTCCTTTTGAAGTCCCGTCAAATTTTAGAATTAACTATTTGACGCAAGAACCTGATTTTTCTGATAATGACAGTATCTTAGAAGCTATACTTGATGAAAGTTTGCCACAAGCCCGAGCGATTAAGTGCTATGAATTGGCTTTGGCAAAGCTGACGGAGGTGCCAGAGAACGTAAAGTTGCAAGAAGACTTAGCCAAAGCTGAAGCAGAGATTACGCAACTTGACGCTTGGAATATCGAATCAGAAATAAAAACTATCTTGACTAAGTTTAGTTTGCCAGATGAATCAACTAAAATCGGAGTGCTTTCAGGTGGACAGAAACGCCGGGTGCAAGTCGCCCAGGCTCTGGTGAACCCAGCTGACTTACTTTTACTTGATGAGCCGACCAATCATCTTGATGTAGAAGTGATTGATTGGCTGCAAAACTATTTGACAGCTAGCAAGAAGACCTTATTATTTGTGACGCACGATCGTTATTTTCTAGATCATGTGGCGACACGAGTTTTTGAGTTAGAAAATGCAAAGCTTCTGGAATATAAGGGAAATTACCAAGATTATCTTGAGCAAAAAGCAATTCGTGAAACAGAGCTTTCAGCGAATCGTCATAAAGCTGAACAGCTTTATAAGTCAGAGTTAGTTTGGATACGTAAATCGCCTCAGGCCAGAACAACTAAACAGCAGGCGCGGATTAATCGTTTTGAGGATTTGTCAGGTGGCCTGAAAAACAGTCAAATCTCTGGTGACGAGATGAAAATTAATTTGACAGCGCAAAGACTAGGTAAAAAGGTCATTCAATTTGAAAAAGCTGGCTTTTCATATCCTAATCGACCGATTTTTAGTGATTTGGATTTGATAGTACAAGCTAAATCTCGTATTGGTATTGTCGGGGATAATGGTGTCGGGAAGTCAACTCTTCTCAATCTTATTAATGGCGAACTTTCTCTAACGTCAGGTAGCTTTGATATTGGCGAAACGGTTCGTATTGGTTATTTTTCACAAGAAATTCGTGGTATTTCAGACAAGGATGAGGACAAGCGTATTATCAATTTTTTAGAGGAAATTGCCTCGGCTAGCCAAACTTCTGACGGGCAAAATGTGTCAGTTGTTGATTTACTGGAGCAATTTCTCTTTCCGCGTGCGCGTCATGGAGAGTTTATCCGCAAACTTTCTGGGGGAGAGAAAAAGCGACTGTATCTTTTGAAGATTCTGCTCAGTCGTCCCAATGTCCTACTCCTTGATGAGCCAACAAATGATCTTGATATTACGACGCTAACTGTACTTGAAAATTTCTTGCAAAGCTTCAATGGGGCAGTTTTGACAGTTTCACATGATCGTTACTTCCAAGATAAGGTATCTCAGGAACTATTAGCTTTTGAAAATGGAAAAATTCAGCATGTATTTTCAAGCTACAGTGATTATCTTGCAACTAAATCTATTGAAAACTCTGAATCTGTTGATAAAAACGTCACTAAATCAGAACGTCGTGGAAAGTCTGAAAAAGTTCGTCTGAGTTTCGCCGAAAAAAAGGACTGGGAAACGATTGAAGATGAGATTGCGCAAATTGAGAATGAACTTTCTATTTTAGATAATGAAATGATGAAGAATGGGGCTGATTTTGGCAAACTTTCTGAATTACAAAAAGCCAAGGACGAAAAAGAAAAAGTCCTAGCCGAAAAATATGAGCGCTGGGAATATCTCAGCGAGAAAGTTCTAAATGAAGAAGCAAATAAATAGAAGAACTAGCAAAAAAGGACGCTTTGTCCTTTTTTGCTAGTTCTTAATATGTGAAGCAAAAAATTTGTAAGACCTTGTGAACTTTGTTAAAATATTTATAGGAGAAAGTGACAGCGCTTAATTTATGGGACGTTGTCATTAACTCAAAGTCTTCTTCCATAACTAGGAAGTGCTTTATTTAGCTTTTTAATAGTTAAAGAAAGGAAGAAAAATTTGCAATTTATAAAATACGAGGGACAGGACGCCTATCAGAATATCGCGATGGACGCGTGGTTGCTTGAAAATCTAAAGCCCGAGAAGCCGGTTTTTTCACTCTGGCAAAACAAGCGGGCTGTGATTATAGGCCGCAATCAAAACACTTTTGCAGAAATTAACCAAGACTACATTCAGCAAAATGACGTTCAAGTGGTTCGTCGTGTCTCGGGCGGTGGCGCGGTTTATCACGACATGGGAAATATTTGTTTCAG
>JAIRUS010000029.1 GCA_031254295.1 Streptococcaceae bacterium
TCCAACTTGAACATTATTTCCTTCCTTGTAGCGTTTAGCTTGGATGTAAACAGTAGATGTTCCGAGCGGATCCTGATTGATGATCCCATCAATTCCGCCATCTCCAGATCTTTTTGTCACAATGGCCTCTCCATTCTTTCCCTGATAGCCCATCTTAACCAAAAGATTCACAACGAGCCCTTCAAAAAATGTAGGATCACTTTCTCGGATTTTAGACAAGAGTTCAGCTGCTATATCAGAATTATATTTTCTCTCAATTTCAGTCATCTGCTCCTCTGGCGTGAAAATAGCTTCTTCTGCAAAAAAAGGAGCGGACGTGATACTCTTTTGAGTACGCTCTTGCTTTTCTTTTTCATATTTGATGTATAGAGGTTCAGTCTTAACCATTTTATAATCAAGTCGATCACCTAATTCTTCAAATTTCTTACGACCATAGCTATTTGAGATATATTGCCCACGCTCAGGACGGCTCACAAGCCCAGCATTTGTTAAAAGACTGAGTGCAAAACCTGCACGATTTTCAAGAGCCGTTTCATAATCTGTATCTTTATACTTGATGATTTTCAGATTCTCAGGAAGATGCAAAATATCTGCCACAGCCGCACGCTTGAGCGAAATACCCGACCAACTTTCCTTGTGCGGAATAACCTCTAGAACTATTGGGATAAAGCTATCCCATGTCGGCATTCCATTATCAGATTTCTTCAATTTTTCATATTCAACCATTAGTACCTCCTCACACTCCCCTCAGCTCATCAATCAGCCCCGCAAACACAATATCTCGTTATTTTTATTTTAAACCAAACTTTCAATCCACAAACTCCAAAAATCGATGCTCCCAAATCGTATTCTCATAATAGTTGACAATGCGCGAAGCATGATCTTTTGGAGCGGTAGAGGACGCGCCATGTTGCATAGAGCAATGATAATCAAGCCCATGCGCAAAGACAAGCGTTGTGTTGACACAATAAGGTGTCATCGCACCCGAAAATTCAATAGAGGTAACGCCCAATTTCTGCAATTCTTCTTGCAAGTTTGTGTGGTAGAAGCCATTCGCATGCGTCTTTTCAACATAAATATCTTCAGGCCGCGCGTCAAGCACAGGACTGAGCCTCCAAGCCCGAGAGCCTTTTGTCAACTCCTCGTCATTGTGCTGGATAAACAGAATCGGCTTAGCAGCCTGTCGATAGTCTGAAATCCGCTTATTGATCTGTTTCAACAAGCGCGACACACCGCCACAGGCTTTCAGCACGTCATTCTGCATGTCAATCACAAGTAAAATATCTGAAAGTCCCATTTTTTCTCCTAAATTTAATAACTCTTTTTAACTGTTTTACGCTCCCGATTCTTTGGGAAATACACAGCCATGCAGACAAAAGCAACTAGAATCAAACTATGCTCGACAATGTGATAGAGATCTGGAATAATCATCGTTTTAGAGGTAGGAATCAGATGAATCGTGTCATATCGTATCATGTCAAGAAAAAACCAGTTGAACAACAAAACTATTTGCAAGAATACAAAGTTTATTTCAATTATCCTTCTGACTTTTCCCTACGTTTTGGGAAAAGTGAAGTAACCTTGTTAATAAGATTTCTTCTCTCTTGATCTGAGTGAGAAATTCCGAAAATTCTATCTTTCATTTTTTCAAATTCGGCATTAGTCAAGACTTCTTCTTTTTTCAATTGCTCATAAAGCTGTACAGCTTCAATTTTGATTTCATGAACCTCAAGATTTTTTGGAAGCTTTTCAGCTAAAATAAGTTGTTTTTGATGGGCAAATTGCTCCTCTGTTAAAGTTTCGCTGACTAAAAGTTCTTTATATTTGCGCAAGGTTTCAATTTTTAACACACTTTCCAACTTTTCCAACTTTTTAGGATTTAGTAAACTTTCTTTCTCTGGCTTTTTACCAAGCAAACTATTGACTTTTAGTTGAAAATCTTCCTCAGAAATTGTTCCATTATCTCGTAATACTTCCCACTCTTTAATAGCTGCAACTTTCTTTGATTCGCCAGATTTATCATAAAAAGTTTTTAACAAGTCTGTTCCATTGTCAATTACGCTCGAACCAAGTTTTCCAGCTAATGTCGCTGTTGCAACAGGCGTTAATTTAGACTTTGACTTATCGCTCGTTGTCACCATTTCGGTTACTTCCTTCTCCTATAAAAAATTTAGATTTCAAGTTAAATACTTTTTCCCACAATTTATCAGAGGTAGGACTTTTAATATTTTCACCTCTAATCTCCAATTTTTCATAAACTGTTTGCTTCTCCAGCAAAAAATTAAAAGAATTATTCCTACCGCTTGACCTAAAAAACTGGTCAACCTGATAGTTAGGCAATATTTCTGTATTAGCAAGTTCAAAGGCTAATATCGCAATATCAATATCCAAAAACCATTGTTCTAAAATATTCCCCGCTCCATCTCTGACGATAGCGTGTATTTCTGGTTTAGTTTCCATTTCTCTCCTTTTGCTACTCCCTGGCTTTAAAAAGTCATCAACTCAGCATCTCTTCCGTCAGCCCCACAACATCTTTCAACAAAGGATGCTTCTCATCCGCCTCACTCACTTCAGCCTCTGCCAGATTCTCCCAAGTGATGTTCAGCGCTGGATCCGCATAATTCACGAAAGCATATTTTGGCTTGAGCTCAAGCGCCCAGTAATCATTAACGAGGTAGCTGTAAGCTACTTTGTCCGATAAGACTTGAAAGCCATTGGCTACGCCACGCGGAATGAACATGCCCACGCTCGCGTCAATCACGGTCTGATAGACATGGCCGAAGCTTTCGCCTTCGCGCAGGTCAACCCAAGCGCCCAGAACCTTGCCATCATCAGCGACTGAGATGTATTTGTCCCAAGGCTCAGCGTGCAGGCCGCGGAGAACGTTTTTCTTAGAAAAACTGACATTGTTTTGCAGCTTACCCTCGGCGAAAAAGCTTTCTGGAAAGCCAAGCGGAAGCATTTTTTCCTTTTGGAAATTTTCCTTGAACCAGCCCCGAGTGTCGCCATGTACGGGAATGTCAAACTTGATCACACCTGGAATTTCAGCAATTGGGTGAGCGGCTAGTGTTTTACCAAAAAATTCTGTATCGTTCATATTTTCTTTCTAAAATTCTGACTGCTTCAGAGCTTCAGTTTCTGAC
>JAIRUS010000050.1 GCA_031254295.1 Streptococcaceae bacterium
GTAAAAGGTGGAAATATTGGAAGCCCTCAAAATCCAATTATTGTCATCGCCTCCACGGGAGATACTCAAGAGAGTAAGAACACGTTTGAACAAAACGGTCTTCAAGCCTCTGTCGTCAATGTTGACGGTCAAGTCACGGTTGTTTTTCGAGGTTCAGAAGCCTTGACCACAAATTTTGGACAACAAAACTATGACTGGGCGCAGGATGTTGGTTTTAATGATCCCTATGGCTATGAAAAGGGAAATTCTCAGATAAAAGATGCGGCTGCTTGGATTGCTTCTGAGCAACAACCTGGTGGCGCTTTGTATGGTGTTGATATGAGCCAAGTAACATTTACAGGTCATTCCTTAGGAGGAGGTCTTGCGAGTTGGGCAGCGGTTCACTATGAGGGAACGGGAGTAGTCTTTTCAGCTCCGTCAACTTACAATATGCTTACGCCTGAGGAGCGTGCAAGGCTTTCTCAAGCAAGGGTTACAAACTATCGACAATGGGACGATGTCGTCGCAAATGCACCTAAAGGAGTTCCCAGAATCGGGAAACAAGTTTTTGTGGCAGGTAATGGCAGGAATTCAGATATAGGAACTGGAATTATTGCTTTCTTCGCAGGTTTGTATGGTCATGATCATCAGGGCTTTGTCGTGAAAGATGGGAAACTTGTCCGTGATAATCAGATTATAGATAAGCTATTGAACAACGCTGACGCCAATGCCTCTCTCGGAGGTCTTCTGGAACAAGGGGGCGAGTTTATTGCTAGTATTCAAAAAGACTGGGGGAATCTGAAGAATTTTGTAGAAGGTTCAGCGAATGCTGGAGGAGACTTTCTTAAAATCTTATATGACAACGCAATAGGCGCAAATGCCAGTGCATTTGTAAATAATGCTATTGACAATCTCAATGACATCAAAAAAGAAAATGACAAGATATTGGATTCACTTAATGACGCTTATTTTCAAAATCAAGAGGCTACCTACAATAATTGGTGTTGGATCTTAAGCTATGATGATGTTGCTTCTGAGATGATAAATCGAAATTTGCAGGTAAGTGCGCATGTTGATGAGAATAAAGTTTCTGAAGTGAGTCAAAAAATTAATAGAGAAATTGAAGAACTTCAAAAGTTCTCATCACTGATTGATAGAGTGATTGCTTCTGCCCAAGCGACAGATCACGAACAAGCACAAAAATTTTCAGGAGGTTGGTAAATGTTAGACTGGTTAGAGGAACAAGCGAAAAACTATGCAAGGGCAACTATG
This sequence comes from Streptococcaceae bacterium, assembly GCA_031254295.1. Classification (GTDB taxonomy): domain Bacteria; phylum Bacillota; class Bacilli; order Lactobacillales; family Streptococcaceae; genus Lactovum. The sequence goes on from JAIRUS010000050.1 coordinate 1,252, forward strand.
GGAGCCATAGTAGAAGTTTCGGTAAAAAAAGATTATTTCTTTAGTAAATCGTCAGCTCAAACGGCTATAAATGTCTCGAATGGCATTCGAGGGATAAATTTGACAAACGTGCAGAGTAAGGTAAAAGATGGCTTGCAAGGGAAAACAGGGGAAGTTGCTATAAGAAAAGTCGAGGAATTTCAGAACAATTCTTATTATAATGACGGTGCAGATAGTATTACTTGGTAGAACAAATGACTAAAAAAGATAAATTAATTGAGAAGCAACAAGAAGAGCAAAGAGAACTTCAAAAGGATATTCAGCGTGGAGAAGAAGCGCTAGAGAAGTTTAAACAGCAATTTAACTTAATTGAAGATACAAGCTATAATCTTTCTAAAAATTTGAAAATTATTGGTGACGAGGAACTTCAGAATAAATTTTCAGAAATTCATAGAAGTTATGAGGAAGATGTCCATACAGCAAACAGAGAGATAGATGATCTTTATAATAAATTAGCTCAAATGAAAAAAGAGCATGAGGTGGAAATAGAAAAGCTAGAAGAATAAGATTTAGACTAATGTCAAATAAAGAGACAGTAAATGAGTAGATTAAGTTATAAAAATAATTTTTTGATAAAATAAAGTTATGAGTATAAATTTTTCAGCACCAATTGAAGTTGTCGTTTATGAAATCATTATTGTGGCAATCAATTTTATTTTATCTTGTGTGATTATTTTTCGAGAACGAAAAAATACGACCTCAACTTGGGCATGGCTTTTTGTCGTAAATGTTTTTCCAATTTTTGGTTTTATCTTATATCTCTTGGTAGGACGTGGTATTTCTCATCGAAAAATATTTAACCTACGTGATGAGGTTCGCCCAATTTATGAAAATGAGTTGGCAGTTATGGGCGAGTTGCTGGATGAGCCACGTCTTTTAGCGAGAATAACTAAAAATTATGGAATCGGCCAGCTCATTCATTTCCTGTTTGAAGAGGAAAAAGCTGTAATCTCAACAAATACTGGAATTGATCTCTATGTAGATGGAAGGGAGAAATTCAATCATCTCATTCAAGATATTCAAAAAGCCAAGCACCATATTCACATGGAGTATTATATTTTCCGGTTTGATAATTTAGGAAAAGAAATTTATCGAGAGCTTCTGGAAGCTGTTAAGCGAGGAGTAGAGGTTCGTTTGCTGATTGATGCTTGGGGTTCGCATGGAACGTCAAAGAAAGATTTTTATGAGTTTGAAAAACTAGGTGGGCATTTTGCTTATTTCTTTCCATCGTTGATTTCCCGACTCAACCCGCGTTTTAATTATCGTTTGCATCGTAAGATTGTAGTTATTGATGGGGTGATTGCCTATACAGGTGGCTTTAATGTCGGGGACGAATATGTTACAGTCACTAAAAAGTTTGGCTATTGGCGAGATACGCATTTACGCTTAACAGGCGATATTGTCTATAGTTTACAGGACCGTTTTGTGATGGACTGGAATAGCCAACACTATGATGAAATCAAAAAGTTAGCTCAAGATTATTACCCAGCAGCCATTCAGGGTGGGCATCTGGTGACGCAGTTTGTCAGTTCTGGTCCTGATGAACGTAAACAACAGATTAAATATTCCTATATGAAGATGATAAATTCTGCGCAGCGTGAAATTATCATTCAGACTCCATATTATATTCCGGACCAACCAGTTCATGATGCCTTAAAATTGGCTCTGATGTCAGGAGTTAGGGTAAAGATGCTGATTCCAAACAAACCAGATCACATGCTTGTCTATTGGGCGACTTATTTTTATGCGGCCAGTCTCGTGAGTTATGGGGCAGAGGTTTACACTTATGAAGATGGTTTTATCCATGCAAAGACTTTGATTATTGATGGAGGTTATTCCTCAGTCGGTTCTGCAAATTTTGACAATCGTAGTTTCCAACTTGATTTTGAAGGGAATATGCTAATCTATGATAGAAATTTTTCCCAAAAACTTCGTGATGACTTTCTGCAAGATTTAAAAGTCTCCAGACAGTTGACAGCAGAGCGTTATAGTCAACGTAGTTATTTGATTCGTTTCAAAGAAGGCATTGCACGTTTGATTAGTCCCTTATTATAAAACTGACTACTGTCAGTTTTTTCTTATAGCTTGACAGTAGCTAAACAAAAGAGTAGACTTAAAAATAGGTCTAAAATAGAAGAGTTATAACTTGGAGGAAAATGTGACAAATTCAAATCTTAGTCGTATGAATCGCCGCCATTCAAAAAATAGCGGTCATTATAAAACGTGGAAGTCAGGTAAAACTTGGATGACCACGACAGGCGCATTAGCCGCTGTAGCTGTTGGGGCAATTGCTACAATTCCAACTCAAGCTGTTTCTGCCAATACAGTGACAACGGCTACAACTCAAACTTCAGTAGTCGCGACTACTGCGACTTCAACAAGTGTTGTAGATGCTTCGCTCAGCAGTTCACAAGCTAATAGTATTGTAAATTCAATTTATAATTCAAGTCTATCTGCTGTGGCGGCTTCATCAATAGCTGAATCATTGGCGCTTAGTACAGCGTCAAGTCTTTATAGTAGTGAAACGAGTTCTACAGCATCAAGTATTTCAGCCTATAACACTTCAAGTATTGCAGCATCAAATGCTTCGAGCGCAGCTAGCTTTGCAGTTGCAAGTACAGCAGTGTCAAGCGCGAACTCACTTACCTCATCAGCTGCAAGTAATTATTCAATCGCGAGTAAAGCCGCGGTTGTAGCAAGTACTGCGGGCAATTCTCTAGCTTATTCAACAGCTCTGAGTCAAGTTTCACAATATTCATCAGTTGCGACGTCATCAGTTAAGATTGCAACAAGCTTAGTTACTTCAGCTAACTCAATTGCTGCAGTAAACAGTTCAGAAAGTGTTCTATTAACTTCAATTGCATCAATGGCAAATTCAGCTTTATCAGAGGCAAAACGGCATAGTTATATTGCTTCTGGTAATGCAATTCTTGTTTCTTATGATTCACAGGCAGTAGCTTTAGCAGCATCAGTTACACCACTCACACAAATTGTTTCATCTTATGTGGGAGATACATACAAGGAGATGAGCTTAGCTAATTCTTACTTAGTTGTAGGAAAAATTTCTGATGCAATCTCGGCAGTTCTTCAAGCTTCAAATCAAGCTGTATTAGCGAGCAAAGCTGCAAACATTGTATCAGATGCTGCTGAAAGTGCTTATAAGCAAGCATCAACAGTGTATAGTAATCACAATACTTCAAGTGCAAATAGTAAGGCGGTTGCAGCTTCATCAGCAATTTCAAGCTTTATTAATTCGGAGACGATGGCTGCTTTGAGCGAGAACTCATTGGCTAACTCAGCCACAAGTGCTGGTAATGTATCATTAGCGAGCTCATATAAGAACATTGCGAGTTCAATTTCAGCAATTGTTTCTGAAGCGAACCAAGCTGTTGCTTATATCAGTGCAGAAAATTCATCTGTCAGTGCAGCCTTGTCTGCAGCCTATGGTTATGCGAGTGCTGCTGTAGTAAATGAATCTGGATATTCTGACAATAGTTCAATCGCATCAGCCGCTAAATCTGCAATGTCAGATTATTATCAGGCAGCGTCAGAAGCAAATTCGGCTTATGGCTTCCTAGCAATTGCTCAATCTGAGCTTGCCTCTGGTAACATGAATCTGACAATTGCAGCTATAAGTAATGCGGATAAGCATCAAGTGCTTGCGACTTCTCTTGCAAATCAAACGGCCAGTTATTATAATATCGCCTACAGCCTTGCAAAATCTGAATATGACAGCCTAAAGGCGAGTTCCGCATCATCATCATCATCATCAGTAGTAGCGTCTTCTGGAACTTCAAAGCCATCATCATCTGATACAGTGGCTTCATCGGGGGTTTCTTTAAGTTCAAATGCTTCAACTTTATCTACTAGTGGAAGCTTGAACCAGATAAAGACGACATTCAGCTCGCTGTCAGCTTCAAATCCTCAGGTGAAAGCGCAACAATCAGGCTCGACAAGTAAGTCTATCTTGCCAAATACAAGCGATCAAGGTACTGTAGAAGCTGAACTTGCTGGATTTGGATTGATGGCCTCGGCATTGACGATAGCAGCATTGAAAAAACGTAAAAATAAGCGACATTAAAAAATTGGCCTTGGTCAATTTTTTTGTGTTGAATTTTTAATATAAGTGAAGTTCACGATAGAAAATCAAATTTTTAATAGACACTATGTGCATAAAATATAAAAATGTTCTTTTTTATGAAAATAAAGGACTAATCAACACATTTTTACTGAAAATGGTGTTAGAATAGATGATATTTAATTTTGAAGAGGATTTAAATGATAAAAGAAGAATTGAAAGCTATAAGCAAAAAAAAGTTCTATATCCTTGTAATGGTTGCACTTATGCTTATTCCTGCTATGTATAATTTTATTTTCTTGGGCTCTATGTGGAACCCATACGGAGAGTTGAAAAATCTTCCGGTCGCAGTTGTTAATTTGGACAAAGCGTCTAAATTAAATGATTCAACATTAAGACTTGGTGATGAACTGGTTAAAGAATTAAAGACAACAAAGGATTTAGATTATAGTTTTGTTTCAGAGAAGGAAGCCTCGTCAGGTATTACTAATGGCAAATATTATATGAAAATTACTTTTCCAGAAGATTTTTCTGCAAATACGGCGAGCTTAATGACGAAGTCACCCCAAAAAGTTGTGATAGATTATCAGACAAGCCGTGGACATAACTATATATCTTCAAAAATGAGTGAGTCTGCGATGGAGAGGCTAAAAAATGGAGTATCTGAAAATATTACAGAACAGTATACAAAAGCAATATTTTCAAAACTCACAAGTTTAAAGTCAGGAATGAAGGAAGCGACTTCAGGAGCTTCTCAGCTATCAACGGGAAGTAATCAACTGAACTCAGGAATGAAAGTTTTATCTGCTTCAGTTTTGAATTTTTCAAATGGAGTAGATAGCTTAAAAATCGGCTTAGATCAATATCTGACAGGAGTGGCTACTGCAAATTCTG
>JAIRUS010000110.1 GCA_031254295.1 Streptococcaceae bacterium
CGTTCTGTTTCTTCAAGAAAATCTTCCGTTTTCATTGTCATCAAGGTTTTAATGTCACGCTCATTTGGATTTTTTGATATCAGGCGATTCGACATTTTGAATTCTGCTTTTTCCTAAGATACTGAAGCCTGAGAAGCTGAATTGACTGCAAGATTGTTTTCTTTGTTTCTGCTAGCCCTACTAGGCTTTGAAATCGCTCATAAGCAGACTCTGTATGAGCTGAAAAATTTGTCCTTTTAGGCTTTAATTGAATTAGCCTGTCAAATTTTACGGAAATCATTTTTTAGCTAAAAGTTGTTCACGAATTTGTGCCTCCCATATCTCATCACCACGCCAGCCTTTCCAAGCATTATTTTCTAATTCTTTTGGAGTTAGTTGATTATAATAAGTCCAATCACTATCAACGTGTCCTGTTTTAACATCTACAACCCACCGGAAACGAACAGGTGATTTACCTTGAAGGTCAATAAGAGTGTCATACAGTTCACGGATTTTTGTTATGATGAATTTATTTAATCGACTAATAGTTTCATCCTCAAGCCCAACCTCCGTATTTTTTAAAAGCTTACCTTCTTTGACACCATAAGCAAAACGTCCGCTAAGCATACCCGAACCATCTTCTGATCTTGAGGCAAGTCCCTCAATATAATATGTTTCAACTGCCTCTCCTATCGTCTGCCAAACTGCTCCAAGAATTTCATCTTGTATTTCTGATACCTTTTCAAATCCCTCTGCCATTAGTTAGCTCCTTTCATCACATTAGAGAATGTTTGAGAAAACTTCTTATCCCCTATCTTGTATTTTACATCAAATCCAGTTGGTCTATGAGTTCCATCCTCATATTTCACATTAATCTGGACATCTGTCACTTCTTTTGGTGGATCGCTTGTTAATGCACTTCTCCACTGATTCTCCATACCTTTCCATTCTGACCCAGCACCACGATTCAAATCTCTTGTTGAACTTTCATCATCCAGTCCTCAAAATGTTGGTCCGGAGTTGGAACTTTTGCCTTTTCATCCCATTCAACATCATATTTGAATTGGTTGCTCATTTTTTTGCTTTTTACATCATAAGTGAGATACATTTCATTGGGAAATTCTTGGTTTGCTTTTTTGAAAGCTTCCCTAATTTTCCTTCCCTCTGACACCGTCAGATCTGTGGGGAAAATCTGCTCTTCCATGATTCTGTTCGGCATATCTTTTTTAACAATAATCTTATTTTCGTATTGAAAGAAAAAATCTCCACTTAATGCATCTCTACCCATAAAACAATAAACAAAAATTTTCTCTACATCTCCAGTGCTAAAGTTATATACTGCTTGCAATATTTTCTGAATTGATTCTTGAATTTGTTTTTGAACATCTTCCATTGTGTATTCGTTCATTTTTATCCTCTTTCTTAGTATGGATTAACATTATCAAATGATCTAGACTGATAATCTCCATCAATACTATATTTAACATCAAATCCTGACGGTCTCATACTCTCTCCTTCATAGCGGACTTGAATACTAACTTTAACATCCTTGCCCTCTCGAAGCGCATCTGCCCATTTATTTTCCATTGTTAGCCATTTACCACGATTAAGATTTCTTGCTTGACTGATTAAGTTATTTATCTCGCCACTTCCGTCAAATTGGTCTCCAATAAGATGCCCCGCATCAAAAAATTCAGGTTTATCAGGTGTATTTGGGTCATAAGGAGCTCGGTCACGAGTAGAATCTGCTTTCAATTCCAATGGATCCGCATCAACTTTTTCAATCCTACCTTTATTATCAGTTTCATACAAGTAATTATGATCTGTCCCATCAAGTGATGTTTTATATTTAGAATTAGGTTTCAAGCTACCATCGTCATTGAAAGGATTTTCCACAAAATTTTTCTTGACGGTAGAAGGGATTCCACTAGAACCCTTAAAGGCTATACCATCAATATTAGCCTTGAAATCATCCTTAACATTCCGCGCAAAGTTATGGGCCGTTTGTCCCCTATCAAGTTTAGAAACCGTCTCCTCAAAGTTCATCTGAAAATTTCCTGCAGAAGTATTCGCCATTCTTGAAACATTTCTTACTTCTTCTGTCGCAACTTTTGAGTCTTCAAGGATTGTCCCTAAGTTCCCCGCCGTTTCGCGTGCTGCCCCGATGACATTCTTGACATCGCCAAAGCCTTTTCTTACCAATGCAGACGTGTTTTCCATAAGCTCTGGCAATCGTGTAGGGAATGTAACAAGATTCCTCACGTTTCCGTGTTGCCGCTTTTTCTTAGCTTGGATTTGTTACCATATTTTGAAATTCTTCAAAAGTATCACACAACCAATAAGTATTAGACTCATCTGAAGATTCTTCAAAGAAGTATGTGTGATCATAATAATAATACCCGCCATCTTCTAAATCATCATAGTATAAAATAAAACCAGCTTGAATAGTCCGCCCTATAATAATCGTATTTTCTGGAATATCAAAACTATATTCTGTTGTCCACGCAGATATTTCATTAGAGAATTTTGATTCTCCTATATTAATACCAAACATCATATCAATATTAACTGATACAATTTTTTCTTTGTTTAAATGAAGCTGAAATTCATCTCCATCAACTTCCTCTGTATTATACCCACCATTTGTGGCAATCAAAAATTGCTTGTAGTCCTCGGGCAGAGTTACCTTAAATTCTTTTTCTAAAACCTTAATGTCTGAAAGTAGTCCATTTCCTACAGTTTGTAATTTTATAGCCATCTCATATTACCAACCTTTCTTTATTTTTGAAACTCCACCACGATGTCTAAACTTGTCATGTAATCTCGTATCAACCTCTTGAAGAGTTTTTCCATCATTTTCATGATGTAAAGTAGTTCCTGGTTGTTTTGGTCCATGCTCATTTTTATAAGCTGTAAAATCTTTCTGCCTATTACCTGATGGGTCAAATCCTTTTTCTAAAGAATGAGAATCCTTGACAAGAGGTTGTCCATTAGAATCAACTGAATGAGTGAAATCAGGAGTACCGTCTGGCATTTGCCTATAAGAAACTCGTACCCCGTCTTTATCTATATAAGTCCATTCAGGTGGAATTTTACTTCTATCAACTTCTATCGTTCCCCCCTCATCCTTAAACCAACTATCAGGCGTTCTTGAATAAGGCGGTTTTCCTTCTGGCATTCCATCTTTCAAAAAATTATCTAATGCTTGTTGATGAGCTTCTGCATCATTAGTTAATTGGGAGAAATTCTTCCCAAAATCTTCTTTAACTTTACTTCCAAAGTTACTTACTGTTTGACCAAAATCAACCCTCTCGATAACGTTCATATGAGCACCAGTATCCGTCACCACTCCCCCTGTGAATATTGGAGATCTTTTAGTTGAATCTTCTAGAATTGTCCCCAAGTTCCCTGCCGTTTCGCGTGCGGCCCCGATGACATTCTTGACATCGCCAAAGCCTTTTCTGACGAGTGCAGATGTATTTTCCATAAGCTCTGGCAATCGTGTAGGCAATGTAACAAGATTTCTCACATTACCTGCTGTTGTTTCGCCCAAAGCTCTCCCAAAGACACCTACTTTGGCAAGTAGACTATCCGCCTCAGAGGCTTTTGCAATATCGGCTGCACCTTTTATCTCGGCACCACCGACAAAGAGACTCGCAACGTTAAAAGCTCCCTCCCCCCAGGCTTCTGTGTTTCCGCTTTTGAGTTGATTTAAATAGTCTCCCACCCCGTGTACAAACTGGTCACGAGCTGCAC
>JAIRUS010000117.1 GCA_031254295.1 Streptococcaceae bacterium
GTGGGCGTTGACTTGCGGCACATCGCGGCCTATCAGGGATTGTGGCACCTGAGGAGCTTTCAGAGGCCGACTTTCTGGTTCAATATAAAGCCCTTGTGATTTCAACGCTTCAACCTAAGATGTCTTTTGAACAACTGGCGAGCGGTGTAATCAAGACACGTGATGCGTTTTCCAAAGAAATCCAAGCCGCTGAGACGCTTGAAGCGGTGGAAGCTCTCTTAGATAAGCAATATCAAGTGATGCTTCAGACGAAGCAGTCGCGCGAGCGGATAGTCAAAAAGTCACGTTATACGGCCTTTCGTCTCTCGACTTATCTTTTGGCGCTGGTCGCTCTGGGACTTGGTATTGCCTTTGGCTATACTCAGCTCACTCGCGTGCCCCTACAAGCCCGCATCATTTCGAGCCAGTCGGATTTTATGAATAGCAATTATGATCAAGTCACAAGCGACCTCTTAAACGACAGTCCCAGCACGCTTCCTAAAAGTGCGCAATATGTCCTCGCCGCAAGCTATATTCATTTGGATAACTTGACGAATGAGCAAAAACAAGCCATTCTCAATAATCTTTCCCAAAACAGCGCAACGTCAGAATTTGTGTATTGGATTCAGATTGGGCGCGGTGATTTGAAAGCCGCTCTGAATAGTGCGCAAAACATTGGCGACAATCAACTGATTCTCCATGCTTATACGAAGCTGTATGATGCGACAAACGCAGACACGACGATGAGTGGCGCGCAAAAGCAGAGTCTCTTGAACCAATATAAAGGGGATATTGACAAATATGTGAAGCTGATCGGAGGGAAGACCAATGGCTAACTTTTATCCGAAAGTCGCAAATTTTGACGACCAAATTTCAACTAAAGAAAACGTTCGATTTGACCTTTTTGTCTTTTCGGACGCTTTTTTACATGTGGAGCTCAGCGAGGAAAATCCAAGTTTTGACTATGCGGGCGCACATTATGTCCTCAAAAGGGACACCTTATTTCGTGATGGGAATGTCTGGGAGGGGAATTCAGAAGACTCAGAAATCTATGTCCTTAAACACGCGGCGCTTTCTGTCACAACGGTGATTCTACCGAAGCGGACACTCATTTTTGATGGCAGCGACTCCTCTGCGCTGCGTCTTTCAACCCAAGGGCAGCTAATTCTAGAAGTGAAGGCAGGGGCTTACTTTGTGCATGCAGGAGGCAGCGGTCGGCTTTATTTTAACGGAAAAAAGGTTGAAGAGATAAGCACTGCTTTTCATGTCGGCGATCGTTTTATCTTGGATGGGGTTTCGGTTGAGTATCGTCCAGATGCGCTGAAAATCACGGGCATTACGCAAGCGCTGCAGCTCAATCCGAAACTTTTGCTTGAAAAGGACTTTAGGCCTGAGTATCCGGAGGACTTTCCCGAGTATCGGAGAAGTCCGCGTATTTTTCGTGTGTTACCGACTGAGTCGGTGGATATTGAGGCACCAGAAGCGCTCCCTACGGAGGGACGCAGTGAGATTATCCGCACGCTCCTGCCGCCTCTTGTGATGATTGGGGCGAGTGTCTTGATGAGTGTGGTCAGTAAGGGAAATCCTCTGATGATGGTTTCCATGGCCGCCATGAGTGTCGTAACGGCTGCTGTTTCTATCTCCGCGTATTTTACAAATAAAAAAGACACAAAGGTAAAAATCGCGGTGCGCGAGGAGAACTATGTTGAGTATCTCGGGAGAAAGCAGGAGAAGCTCAATCAGCTCGAGCGCGCACAGCGTGAGACCCTCAATTTTCAATACCCAGATATCGAGCGCTTGTCTGCGATGGCGGTGCACTATCATGCCAGAATCTATGAGCGCGTCAGTAACAATGAGGACTATTTGAGCTTTTCGTTGGGACGAGGGCAGTTACCGCCGTCATACAAAATTGACTTTAAAGCCGATGAACGCGAAAAAGATGAGTTGACGCTGTGGACGAAAAATGAAGTCATCACGCCACGTGAACTTTTAGACGATTTACCTATTGCGACGCATCTTTTGGGACAAACGCTGGGTCTGGCAGGGATTTATCCCGTGTTAAAAACAGCCGTTACAACCTTACTTTTTCAAACCGCTTTCTTTCATTCCTATCACAGTGTCGAGTTCATTACGCTTGTCCCTGAGGAAAGTTATGAGAAGGATTGGAAAAAGTGGTCGTTTCTACCGCATTATCAGATTGAAGCCTTTAACTTGCGCGGGATTGTACACAATGCGCAAAGTCGGGATATGATTTTGAATAGCTTCTATCGGATGATGGCGCTGCGTAAAAGCGCTGTACGTGAGGCCGGTCAGGAAAAGCCGCGTTTTGCCAAACACTACATCTTAACGATTTTAGAGGATTCATGGCTCGCAGGACATGGGCTGAATGAATTTCTGGCAGAAGACATGAGCCCTTACGGGGTCACGGTCATCTGGGGGAAAGAGTCCGCCACGCAGTTGCCTGAAACCGTGACGACGCTGGTGCAGTATTACAGTGCCGAGGCGGCACAACTGGTCAATGAAGACCGAGTCTTTGTCGCCAAAGATTTCAAGCCCTATCATTTGCCTGAGACGGTTTCTTTGGAGCGGGCCCTGAGTGCCTTATCAAACCTCCAGCATTTGGAAGTTGAAAAGAATGCGATTCCAGAGCATCTGGGCTTTTTGGAGCTCTACAAGGTGAAAACGATTGAGGAGCTTGACATTGCGGCGCGCTGGGAAAAAGCCGATGCGTCTAAAACGCTGGCTGTGCCTTTGGGGCTTCGTGGGAAAGACGATATCGTGGAGTTGAATTTGCATGAGAAGGCGCACGGCCCTCATGGGCTGGTCGCAGGCACGACGGGCTCAGGAAAATCTGAGACGCTACAGTCTTATCTTTTGAGCTTGGCGGTCAATTTCGCACCAGAGGATATTGGTTTCTTACCGATTGACTTTAAAGGCGGCGGGATGGCCAATGAGTTTAAAGGCCTGCCTCATATGTTAGGCTCAATCACCAACCTAGATGGAGCCAGTTCGGCTCGGGCGCTCGCGTCCATCCATGCGGAGCTAACGAACCGTCAGGCACAGTTCGCCAAGTACGGCGTCAATCACATCAATGGCTATACGAAGCTCTATAAACAGGGCAAAAGCATCACGGATCCCAAAGAAAGGGGAGCCTATCCGACGCGTCCGATTCCGCATCTTTTTCTGATTTCCGATGAGTTTGCGGAGTTGAAACAAAATGAGCCCGACTTTATGGCTGAGCTGGTTTCGGTGGCGCGTATTGGGCGCTCACTCGGTGTGCATTTGATTCTCGCGACGCAAAAACCAAGCGGGGTGGTGGATGATCAGATTTGGTCAAACTCCCGCTTTAAGCTGGCACTTAAGGTCGCCGATGAGGCCGATTCCAATGAAATCTTGAAGACACCAGATGCGGCGCATATCACGCAGATCGGGCGAGCTTATCTGCAGGTCGGGAATAACGAAATTTATGAGCTCTTCCAGTCCGCTTACTCAGGCGCTGACTATGATCCAAACGCCAAGGTCGTCGAAAAAGCCGATACGCGCGTCTGGTTGCTCAATGATCTGGGCCAGCTGAATCTTCTCTCGACGGATCTCTCAAAAGACGATGATAACACTGTTATTGAGGAAACTGAGAAAGTCAATCAGCTGCATGCGATTGTGGCCTATATCAAAGATCTGTCTGAGAAGAAAGAAACTATCTTGCCAGATAAGCCGTGGCTCCCACCTCTTGGCTCTCAACTGGTGACACCTGCCCTTGATTTTAGAGACCAGTGGACACAGCCGCGGGATCTCACCGTGCCGCTCGCTCTACTTGATATCCCGAGCCAACAGACACAAAAGATTTTTGAGTTCAACTTTGAGAAACAAAGCCACACGGCGATTTACGGCTCAGCTGGCTTTGGTAAGTCAACTGTCCTGCAAACTCTGGTGCTGAATCTAGCACGCAAAAACACGCCCGAGCAGGTGCAGTTCAACCTGCTGGACTTCGGGACAAATGGCCTCCTGCCTCTGAAAGATCTGCCGCATGTGGCGGATTTGGTGCGACTGGATGAACATGAAAAACTAATGAAAATGCTAGATAAAATACATGAGCAGTTAGAGGAGAGAAAACGTATTTTTCAAGTTGCGGGTGTTTCGAGTCTCAAACAATACGAAGCCAAAACACAGCAAACTCTTCCGTACGTTGTGTCGCTTTTAGATGGTTATGATGCACTAGCAGAAAATGATCAGAGAGAGGCAGTCGATCCTATCCTGACTCAAGTTTTACGAGAAGGCTCTTCTCTCGGCATGTACCTTGTCCTGACCGCAAATCGTTCAGGGAGTTTTAGAGCGACCATGACGAGTAGTATTGCCACACAAATTGTTCTCTATCTTTTAGATGAGACAGATTTATCAGATTTAATTGGCCGCAATCGCTTGATCCAACAAGCAATTGTGGGGCGTGGACAAATGAAATGGGAAGATGAGGTACTGGCTTTACAAGTTTATCTGCCAAAAGCAGGTGAAAGCAGCTTTGAAATTCTATCTGGCTTGTCTAAAGAAATTGAGGCAATGCAGCAGACATGGACGGGAGAACAGCCAGAAGTTGTTCCAATGGTACCCGATGATTTCAACTTGGCTCTTTTCAAAAACTATTTGCCAAAAGAAGAAAAATCGGGCGTGCTTTATCTCGGGTTGAATAAATTGAGTGCGGAACTTGAGAGCTTTGAACTTTTCAAAGGGAAGAGTTTAGGTCTTTACCCATCCTCTATGAAGCAAAATAGAGTTATTTGGTCGTTGCTCTTTAATCAGCTTCCCGAAAATGTGGATATTATTTTACTTGATGATTTAGACAGCCTTTCTGCTTACCGGGATCAAGCAACGCTTTACTTTAACCCGATTCAGATTTCTGAGGGACTTGGAAATATTAAACAGGCGCTACAATGGTCGATGTTGCCAGAAAATCAAAGCCAAAAACGGATGATTATTTTTAATGGGGCTCTGTCTATTATTCAAAAACTCTACATTGAATATAATGATCTTTATAATTGGCTGAATAAGCAAAATGAGCAGATTCAGTTTATTCTCCTCGATAACGTACAAAAAGTAGCCACAAGTTATGAAAATATAACAGCCCTCCTGCGAGAGAATGTGAGTCTTGCTTTGTTTGGTGGCAGCCTTGACGGACAGCTTTTCGTGTCCGATCTCCCTCCTGAAGAACGAAAGCAGAAGTTCCCTTATAATGTTATCCATGCCGTTAGCGAAGATGAGTATTACAACATTGTGATGCCAGAAGATGGTTTTGAGATGGGGAGGAGAGCAAAATGATAGATCCTAAAGATTATTTACCCTTAGGGAGTATTGTTGCCTTAAAAACAGGCAAAGGATTAGGCGTTATTATCGGTCAAGGACCAATGGTAAAAACGAGAAAAAACGCTCAGAAAGAAACATATTACGACTATATTGTGGGAAGTTATCCCAAAGGTGTGACAAGCGATATGCGGGTTGTAACAGATCATGACCGTATTAAGAGAGTTATCTTTAGAGGTTACGAAGATGAGGAAAGCAAGCAAGCTTTGGTTGCTTTGAGCGAAAAAAGAAAAGGGATAAAAGAAAATTTCTTTTACCATTTGTTATTTAAAAATTGGTTCTTTAGAATTTAAAAAAAGAAAGGGTTTATACTGGCGGGTGCTACCCGCTAATATAAATATAAGAAAAAATGAACACGACACAATTATTACCTTTGGGAAGCATTGTTTACCTAAAAGAAGGAACGGAAAAAGTTATCATCGCTGCACGCGGACAGTTAGTTCAAGCAAAAGAATTGGATGACAAACCTACCTATTATGACTATATGGGAAATCTCTATCCATCAGGTTTTGATGTAAAGAACACCTATTATTTTACACGTGAATCGATTGAAAAAGTTATCTTCACAGGCTATCAAGATGAGGAGGAGACCCGCTACACGGAAGTTCTCGAAGAATGGCAGGAGGACAATTCAGAAAGCTTTGTTTTACCTATAACCACGACCGAAAAGCAAGAAGGGGTGGACTAATGCGAGAGAATGTTCGCGAACATTGTGAAAAGCTTTATCCTGTGGGAAGTGTGGTTTATCTCAAGCAAGCAAAAGTTCGTCCAGATGGAACAAAAGTAAAAGTGATGATTATGGGACTAACCCCAGCTTTTAAAAGTGATAAAAAAGTGGGGAAAACAAAGTTACATGATTATTGGGGTACGCCTTTTCCAGAAAGCGCCCAAGAAGTTAACCAACTATTGTTTAACCATTGGGATATTGAAAAATTAGTATTTGAAGGATATAAAGATGAGTTGTTTCAAAAGCAAATAGAAACATTTATCCAATATACAGAAGCACATTGGCAAGAAGCTGATTATGCTTTATTTGATGACACTGAGGGGGGGAACGATGAATAATGGAATACTAACAGGAAATTATGGCAGAAGTCCAGCCCTTTATCCAATGTTATTGCATTGGGAAGAAAAAAATGAAATTGGGAGAAATACTCATGGCTAGAAAAAGCGAAAAGTTTGATAAACATAAAGTTCAACTTTATCGAATGAGTAATAAAGTTGGGAATCACAATTTTGAGGCTTTTTTAGCGATGAGAGACTTGGAAAATGGAAGTTATTATTTGGTAGATAATACCCGCCCATTCATTTCATGGCTTATTACGCCGTTGAAAAATAAGTTTAGCTATCCAGCTTACGAAATAGATGAAGCCACTCTTAGTTCTCAAGTCACTTTATATGATCATAAATGGACGAGTGAAGAAAATAATACCTTAAGTAGGAAAAATAAAAGTGGTGTGGCTTTTGCCATTTCCTACCCAGTTAGTATACTTTTTCAGGGAGTTTTCTTGTTTTTAGGCCTAACTATTACACGGTTGATTCCAATAACAACGAGCAGAATAGTGAATAACGTTTTTACTACTTGCCTTATTATTTTGACGGTTTGTGCCACTACTTTTGGATGGAACATGAGTAAACGGCTATATATCAAACATTGTATAAAAGCTTTTGGCTTGATAGAAGAAAAACCTATCAAAGTGCAGGGAGAAATATTTGGTATTACCAAATGGACTTATATGAAGTGGTATTGGGCCATTTTTGTAGGGTGGCTAATCATGATACTACCTAACGTTTCTTATACAGCGCAAAAAGTTAGACAAGGTTATACCTACACTGTTATTTTGTCAATTGTATTTACTTCGCTATCAATATTTTTTACAGATTGGCGAGGACCAACATATGCTCAAAAAGTGAAGCATATGGGAGAAATTCTACCAAACATAACTTTGAAAATATGGAGGGAAGATTGATGTCAAATGGAATGTCAATTATTATAGGAAGCGTTGTTACCTTAAAAACAGGTAAAGGGTTAGGGATTATTGGTCAAGAGCCAATGGAAAGAGGAAATCAAAATGAGTGAAAACAAACAAGAACAATTATTACCAGTTGGGAGTGTTGTTTACCTTAAAGGTGGAACTCTGAAAGTCGTTATTATTTCGCGAGGAGAACTTGTTAAAAAAACTATAGCGGATGAAAAACCTATTTATTATGACTATTTTGCAGGTCTTTATCCCCAAGGTTATGATAATGAACGGAATTATTATTTTAACCAAGAGAACATAGAAAAAGTCATTTTCAAAGGTTATCAGGATGAGGAAGAAAAGCGTTATCTTGAGGTATTAAGTAGTGCGAGAGAAAATAATAAAGAAAGTTATGAAGTTGAAACGCCGAGTCATGTAATATTTTCTTTAGAGAATGAAGATGATGAATAAAAGCACATTAAGCAAAGCGAGTGATTATACAGTGGGTAGTCGTTCACCAATGGCAGATATACGTTTACTATTATTCAATTTTATGATAATTCCTGTATCTCACGATACTCTGGTGGCTGTAAAAAATGCTAGTTTGCCAACATTATTTTTTCCTTTCATTGCTAAGAATGTATGGCATGATGCCTATTTAATCCATGAAGCAGACATCGCAGAATACAACAAACCACAAAAACAGAAATGGACGGTTTGGATTGGGGCTATTGGTGCCCTTATAGCAATGAATTTGTCACGAGTTGTCTCATTTAAAATATGGGCAGTTAATCCTTTCATGTTTGGCAGTAATTCTATTGTGAGATTCCTAGTAGTATTTTGTTCATTGTTGTCTGTATTTCTTATATATTTTTTAGTTGCTCGTTGGGTTGCTATTGTCAGTTTTAGATTGGCGTATAAAAAGCCTTTGACAAAAATAGAATCTGGGCAACTTTATAAAATCAAAGGTGGCAATACTGGAAAATATCGGTTTATCAAAATACTTTGGCTATTTTCAATCTTGTCTTTAGGAGCTATAAGTCTTTTTGATATGAATGCAAAAATAATTTATCCTATACTAGATAGTTTGTGGCTCACAGCAATAGTTACTTTTATGGGATTATTTGCTTCGGCAATTCCACTAACGCATTATGAAAAAATGGAGGTAAAAGCATGACGACAGCAGTAGAATACGGAGAAAATGCACTTAAAACAGGTGGATTTAGTGGGGCAGGAGCAGTTGTTAATGCTGTTTCACCTATAAAAACTGTGAGAGAAGGGATTGAAGACAAAGTAACTTCTTTTGTGTATTCTCATACTAGTTTAGGGACTCAGCAGGTAGAGGCTTATAACCAAGCCTATATGAAAACAGCTACTACAGTGGGAGAGGATGGGACGCTTAGAACTCTTTCTGAAGCATCAGCTGCTGGAGAAAGTGCAGCAGGAAAGACCTTCTATCAATCAGTTGATGGGGCAATAGGAGAAGCGGCGAGAGGGGGAAGCTCAGACATTGGTGGAGGTTTAGCCGTTGTAGCACAGACAGGTTTTGACTACTTTACCAAAAAAGGAGCAGCTAGAGACGCCGCTGTCGGTTCAGATGTAGTGACAGGTGTTGCTTCTTGGGGAGGTGCAGCAGCAGCAACTGCGGGTTTTGCGGCTTTAACAGGTGCAGCGGTAGGGACTGGCGGAACAATTTTTATCGCAATAGGAGCTGCCATTATAGTTGATGCACTCAATACGGCACTCTGTGATAAATTTCCGGAGGTAAAACAATTTGAAAATAATGTTGGAAAAGCAGTTGTAAACGGTTTAAATACGGTTGGTACTGGCGTTATAAAAGCGGGAAGCGCAGTTGTTCAAGGTCTCGTAGCTGTGAATAATGTCATTAATCAAGGTGTTTCGGAGGTAAGAAATGCGGTTATTAAAAATACAGTAATAATGGCA
This sequence comes from Streptococcaceae bacterium, assembly GCA_031254295.1. Lineage (GTDB taxonomy): Bacteria > Bacillota > Bacilli > Lactobacillales > Streptococcaceae > Lactovum. The sequence goes on from JAIRUS010000117.1 coordinate 9,234, forward strand.
AGTACTGCTGTTCAAGGCGCCAGAGTCCTTGGAAGAGCTGCGATGCAGAAAGCAGGCAAGGTTTATAGTGCTGTTAGTCGGGGTGTAGGAAATGCCAAAAAAGTTATCGCTAAAAAAGCAGGTAAGGTTTACAGTGCCGTCAAAGCGGGTGTTGGTGAGGCTGAGAAATGGGTAGGCCAGAAAGTTCAAAGTTTCTGGGATATGTTGACAGGCAAGAACGACAAGAACGATTCAAAGCCAGAGAAAAAATCAAACAGCCGAGATGATTATGAGAAAAGCGGTCGCTTGAAAATCCAACGAGGGGGCAGCTATTCAGGCGGTCAGTTTATCGCGTTAGATTCCGACCAAGTCAACGCCCTCGCGAGCACTATCTCAAGTAAGAGCAGCGATTATGCGCAGAAACTCACAGCGATTAACAACAGTATTGACCAAGAAATCGCAGATAAGCTGAAAGAGGTCAGAAGCTGGGCAATGGGAAAGTTGGGACGGTACAATTATCTGACGGCTGATGACGTGGATGAAATCTTGGCTAATTTCACGATAACGTATGACGCAGGAGCTGTAGCAAGCTCGAATCAAAAAATCAAGACTTTAGCACAGAATTTGGCGCAAGTCTCGGTAGGATTACAGACAGCCGCCAAAACAATGAGTAGTACAGATGACGTTCAGGCACAGGGATTTAAGCCGCTTCCGAGTCCTGTATCGAATTTAAAATATGGGTTTAAAAAATAGAAAGATGTTTATACTGGCGGGAGCTGCCCGCTAATATAAATATAAGTAGGCATATAAAATGGCAGAAATTAAAGAAGAGCAATTATTACCAGTTGGAAGTGTCGTGTATCTTAAAGAGGGAACGTTGAAAGTTGTTATACTGGCTAGGGGACAACTAATGGCAGAAAAATTGGGAAAGCAAATCTATTATGATTATTTAGGAGGCATCTATCCTCAGGGCTTTAGTATGGATAATTCTTACAATTTTAATAATGAGCAAATCGAAAGAATTGTTTTTAAAGGATATGAAGATGAGGAGGAGGAACGCTATAGAACGGTGGTAAAAGAATGGAAAATGAAGCATAAAGAAGAATATAACATTGAAAAGTCGGGGAATTCCTCTTTGGGGATAGGGGATACGAATGACAACTAGGCGGAAAATTCAGGAATCTGATTTAGATTATTTTTTCATTATGCAAGGAAAAATTTCTTATTTTGGAGAACTTGCAATTATCAAAGATCAATCAACGAATAAAATATATATCATAGATTTATTGGGAGGAGTTCAAAGTTGGTTATTGTTTTTTATAAAAAGTAAAGCCAGAAAAAATATTTATGAAATAGACGACGAAGAGTTTTCAAAACAAAAAGTAAGAAATTTGTCTAAACAAGGTGCGCCTTTGGGGATGTTTAATAGAATTTTAATGGGATTAATCCCCGCGATAATTGTAGGAAGTGCATTTTTTTTCAGAAATATTGGAAATATTTTTGATTCTATGACAATTAGTTTTTTGCCAAATTATCCATTTTTGCGAATGATTATAAGTGTAATTTTTGTTGTGCTATTTTCTTTCACTATTTATGAGGTCTACTCTTGGCGTAGGCGAAAGAAATTAAAAGAATTTATTATTATTTCTAAATCTATTTTGGAATACAATTATTTTCGGGGGTGGGGGTTAAAAGTTTTATGGCTTATAGGGTTTATAGCTACTCTAATATCCAGTATGATGCTTACCAATGTAACAGCACTTTCTTGGCTTTTATTGTCTATTATTTGGATGGAATTAATTATGATTTTATCTACGCGTTGGATCCAGCTTTGTTTGGGCACAGCGAATAAGGCAACAAAAGAAAGTAAAAAGATAGGAATTACAAGTTTGTATATAATAAAACAGGAATAAGAATATGGAAAAATCAGATAAAAAAGATAGTGTTTTCTCCCCTAATATCGTTGAATCAGGCAGTAACACGAAAAAAGTAGTGAGAAACATTTATGACAATAGCAAGAATGTTGTTATTGCACCAGGAAAACACTCGGTTGGTGTGGCAGAACACGCAAATGTTCGAAGTGCATCAAGTATTATGGGAGATTCGTTAAAAGATACAGCTAAAGATGCTATGAAAGTAAAACCGGGTGATCAGGCAGAACTTTTTGGGCTCAACGTGGTTGTAGATGAAGTATTCGATCATAAAAATGCGAGTCATGATATTGGAAAAGATGCAGGAGAGGCAGTGGTTGGTCTAGGGGTTTTAGCAGTTGTACAGTTTATTCCTGGCGTTGACGTATTGGCAGACGCTGGTATTCTTGGTGTTTTGGGCACGGGGGCAATAATTTATGGGGTGGGTGTTGCCTCGAAGGCTATAAATGATAAAATACGAGAGCAGTGGCCAGTGGTTAGAGAAGCAGAAGATAAATTTGGAACTTTGGTAGATAAGGGGTGGAACGACACTGGAAAACAGATAGGCCATGCGACAAAATGGCTCGGACAAGAGGCTACTGGATTTATGAATTGGTTGACGGGCAAGAGCGATTCAAAGCCAGAGAAAAAATCAAACAGCCGAGATGATTATGAGAAAAGCGGTCGCATGAAAATCCAACGTGGGGGCAGCTATTCAGGAGGTCAGTTTATCGCATTGGACGCAGACCAAGTCAACGCACTCGCGAGCACGATTTCAAGTAAGAGCAGCGATTACGCGCAGAAACTCACAGCGATTAACAACAGTATTGACCAAGGAATCGCAGATAAGCTGAAAGAAGTCAGAAGTTGGGCGATGGGGAAGTTAGGAAAGTACAATTATTTGACGCCCGATGACGTGGATGAAATCTTGGCTAATTTCACGATTACGTATGACGCAGGTGCTGTAGCCAGCTCGAATCAAAAAATCAAGACTTTAGCACAGAATTTGGCGCAAGTTTCGACAGGCTTACAGACAGCCGCCAGAACTATGAGCAGCACAGATGATAGTCAGGCACAGGGATTCAAGGCGCTTCCAAGCCCTGTATCGCAATACAAATTAGGATTTAAATAACAGAAAGTAGGGATATAAAATGGCAGAAATTAAAGAAGAACGATTATTACCAGTTGGAAGTGTCGTGTATCTTAAAGAGGGAACGTTGAAAGTTGTTATACTGGCTAGGGGGCAACTATTCAAAGAAAAGTCGGATAAACCAACATTCTATGATTACCTTGGATCGTTATATCCACAAGGGTTTGATCAAAGCAATAGTTATTATTTTAATAAGGAACAAATTGCCGAAGTGATATTTTCTGGATATTATGATGATGAAGAAGGAAGATATTTAAATGTTCTCGGAAAATGGAAAATTGAGCATAAATCGGAGTATAACATTCTGTCGAATGATGAAATGATTACAGGTAAAATAAATGAATAATATTGAGGAGTTAGCTAATGTTTATCGAATGAATAAAAAGAAAGATAGTAAAGTTGAAAAAAAGTTTTTAATACTTGAAAGTCGAGGTAAATGGTACCTTGTTGATATGACATGTCCCTTGTTCCATTTTATTTGGCCGCTTTCTTTGTTAAAACAAAAGAAATACCCTATGTATCAAATCTCAAAAGAAATGACAGAGGGAGAATATATTTTGAGTAATGATTACTTACGTAAGAATAACACAAGTATGTGGGTAAACATCGTAGGGATAATAGGTCTCATTCTGGGTGCTGTCATTGTCCAAACTAACTTTAATCTGTTGACGATAAACAATTTATGGCTTAGAATCATCGCTTTTCTACTTTTATATTTTGTGTTTTTATTTATTACTCGATTAGTTCAGAAATACCGTGTTAAACAGGTTGTTAATAAACTCCGAGTAGAGCAACCCACAGAGTATAAAATTGATTTCTATTTTTTTCTTTGGAGTTCTCGAATTCGCTATTGGTTAGTGGCTTTTCCTTTATTTACCATTTTTACTTTCGCGCCGATAATCATGCTGTATTTTGTGAAAGGAATTGATAATACAATGTTTCAAATATTATTTGTAATAATACTTTTTACTTTTCTCTTAAAGTACCTTGTAAATTCTTATGTCAATATCGTATCGTCTTTGAACGATTTAAAAAAGTTTAATAATGGCCAACCAGAATTTAAACCAATAAAATTTGAAAGGAATTAAAAAATGGCTACAGTTGAAGCAACACTAAATGACTGGAACAATAAAACTCTTGGCATTGCCCCAGAAACCGTTTCAGACAGTGTGACCAAAGGATTTAAAGACGGTCTCATCACAGGTGGGGATGGGCGAGGTGGTATCCTTCGTGCATGGGGAGGAACCGAGAATGCTTCACAAAGCGCCTTTAGTAAAGGGTGGCAATCCTACAAAAATTCAAGTCTTGAAAATCTTACCACAGAAAAAATTTCTCAATACATTGATGCAGCTAAATCAGTGCGCATCAATGCAGGAATGACAGATGAACTTTCTGCTGGGCGAGTTGTGCGTATCGGGCAAAATGCTTTGAGAGATGCATCAAGTGCAGTAGATAATGATTTTTCATCTGGAATTAAAGGTACTGTTGGTAAGATAGGAGGGACACTTGCCAAAGGGGCTGGGGGAACCGTAGTGGGAATAACTATCAGCTCAGCGATTGATATTGTTGTCTTTCATAAACCAGCAGATGAAGCGATTGGAAATGCAGTAGTTGTTGGAACAGGAACAGCCCTTGCAACAGCAGCAGCTGTTGCAATTTTTGGAGTTGCGGCAACTGCATTTCTTCCAGCAGTTGCAATAGGAGTTGGTGTCGGTATTGCAAATAGCTTACTTAGAAATATACCAGCGGTTCGGGATTTTGAAAATAATGTTGGGAAAGGAATTGTGAAAGCAGGGAAAGCCATCGCTAAAAAAGCAGGTAAGGTTTACAGTGCCGTCAAAGCGGGTGTTGGTAAGGCTGAGAAATGGGTAGGCCAGAAAGTTCAAAGTTTCTGGGACCTGTTGACGGGCAAGAAAGACAAGAATGATTCAAAGCCAGAGAAAAAATCAAACAGCCGAGATAATTATGAGAAAAGTGGTCGCCTGAAAATCCAACGTGGGGGCAGCTATTCAGGCGGTCAGTTTATCGCGTTAGATTCCGACCAAGTCAACGCCCTCGCGAGCACTATCTCAAGTAAGAGCAGTGATTATGCGCAGAAACTCATAGCGATTAACAACAGTATCGACCAAGAAATCGCCGATAAGCTGAAAGAGGTCAGAAGCTGGGCGATGGGGAAGTTAGGGCAGTATAATTATTTAACGGCCGATGATGTGGATGAAATCTTGGCTAATTTCACGATTACGTATGACGCAGGTGCTGTGGCCAGCTCGAATCAAAAAATCAAGACTTTAGCACAGAATTTGGCGCAAGTTTCGGCAGGATTACAGACAGCTGCCAAAACTATGAGCAGTACAGATGACAGTCAGGCACAGGGATTTAAGGCACTTCCGAGTCCAGCATCGCAATACAAATTAGGATTTAAATAAAAGGAGAGAATTATGCAAGTAAAATACTTTGCTGGCACCTATTTTTGTATTCTTACGCTTATCCTGCTTTTAATATGGGGAGGTTCACAATTTATCTCAAAACATTATGGCATTGGGGAATGGAATGATTTTCTATGGATGGGTTCGGGATTTTTGTCTTTGCTTGGTCTGACCTTTTCAATTATCTGTTATCGACGCTCAAGAGAAAAGTCTAAACTATCAAAAAATGAAAAGAGAATTATCTTAATGAGCCTAGTGATTAACGGAATTCTATCTTTCCTAATGCTGATTTCTTTGGTGATAATTGTCCTTGTCTTTATATTATTTACAATAAACGGGCCTCAGCCTATATAAAATTATGAAAGGAGATATATGGGAAATAATTATTCTGCAGAGGATTTAAGGGGGCTAAATGAAGAAGTATATCGGGTAGATCCGTATGCTCCAACTTTGAACGGAAAGCCAGCCTCTGCATTGAAACAAAACGATATTTTTCAACCAACGGAAAAAGCTATGAGGTGGTTTCAACTGAGTATGGCAAATGACAGATCATAACATAGATTTAGTGGCGGCTAGGGCCTCACGTGGAGGGTGAGTAATGGAAACAAAGAAGAAAATAGGAAGTAAGAAATTTTTAAGAATCGTCAATATTGTCTTGATATTTGCAATATTGATTGTAGGTACAGGTGTTACGATACTTGCCAATCTTGAGATGCTAATTTTCGCGTCAATTTGGATGTTTGGGATTCCATTGCTCATCTTTTTTGCCTTTTTAGGCTTGTTATTGGGGAACTTCAGGTTATCAAACTATAAACTTAAGATGTTGGTGTTTTA
>JAIRUS010000130.1 GCA_031254295.1 Streptococcaceae bacterium
TCAACTGACGATAAAATCATCGTAGCTGCAAACAGTTCTTGACTGACCGAATCATGGAGCTCACGTGAAATACGTTTGCGCTCTTCTTCGATAATTTCAGCACGCATCTCAGTCGTTGGTGTTGCCAAACGCTGGATTTCTCCTGACAAATCTCGAATGTGCTTAGCTACTTGGGCTAACTCTGGATTCACTGGACTTTCATTAACACTAAGCCTCTCAATGTCTCTCACAAAATCCTGACGAACACGCTGATTTTCTGCATAGTTCACTACGGTAATCAAAACCGAGACAATTCCCGAAATCACTAGGAGCAACCAAAGCTTTGTCAAAGTGCTGCTCGTCATCATGTTTGAGTTTGACATCATTCCCATCGTATTCCCACGAAAGATATCTGGCTCAAAAAACGCAAAAAGTGTCAGTGAAAGTGAGAATAGGATTATAAAACTGACAGCAAAAGTTGTAAAAATTGATTTTTTCATAAATTATTTCTATAGGTCACGTATAATGTCAACATTTCCATTGTCGACTTTAATCATAACAGCCACGCGCTTTGGCGCTGATTCATAGTTATCTGTAAAATAACGAATCTGAACATCATTGATTTCTGTCATCTTACCAAGGACATTTACAATCCCTTTCCTAACTGTAATATTCAGTGCAACTTCGACATCTTTCGGTACGATTATCTTGGTATTACCAGAATTTTTTCGGATAGCCAAATTATTACCTGACTCGTGAAAATGAATATCTGCCAAATCAATCAATTCATTTTTGTTCTCATTCTGTGCTTCTTCCGTAGATTTTGTATTGACATTCTGGTAAAAAGAGCGGTGTTCCGTTGCAGAACTTGTCATATTTGAATTTTTACGCCTATAGACAACAAATCCTAGCACAACTGGAAAAGCAATCGCAAGCCAGAAAAAGCCTGACTTTAGAATCTGAATGACCGTAATCAGCCAAAAAACTGCACAAATCACGCCAAGCACTCGACTCCTAGAACGTCTCGCGAGCCAACTAAAGAGCAGGGACAAGCCTAGGAAAAAGATGAAGCCATTTCTAAAGAGGGCAACAAGCAAAAAGAGCAAAATAATCGCTTCTACCACTGCAAAGAATGTAATCCGTCTATTCATATTTCCATTCTATCAAATTAGTATGAAAAAAGCCTCCGTCTTGGGGCTGATATTGAAAACATCTTGTTAGTTGGAAGTTTAAACTTCAAATACTTATTGGCTCCATAAATGCTCATATTTCAATGACCGTTAAGTCTATCAACTGCCAATTAATATCTGGCTAAGATTCTCAAAATTTTTTACTAGTGCATCCATCGTTTTCCCAGAACCAGCCTCCTGCATATCGTCAGAATATTTAGTATTACTGTCTGTTAATTGCCTTTGAATATCCTCCAGCGTCCGTCCCAATATGCGCTCACTTTGAAAAGCGTCATTTGCTATTGCTGGCTGTAGTAATTCTGGCAATTTTTCCTTTGCGCGCTCATATAAAAATAATTCCATATTATCCATTATCTGAATCTCTCCCTATCTTTCCAGTCATTTTCTTCAACCTGATTTACCCAATTTGTTATTTTATATGCAAGATCTTTCTTTTTCTCAAAATAGGTTTTAATATTTCTGATTATCTTGTCGTACTTTTCTGAATCATATCTATTATTTCCGGCGTTTTCAAAATAGATTTGCTTAGCTTCTCCCAAACTCCCATAGGTATAGCCGAGCGATTTTAAGACTTTTTGAATGCGTTCATTTTCTAATTCTTCCCGTGTTCTTTTTAAAGCTTCAATTTGCCTAATGTAGTTTTCCTGGTCTATCACACTTTCATAACGCATTCTTGTTGCCACCGAACGTGCCAACTCCGTTTGCAGAGCAATTTTTTGACTGCCTGATAAAATGCCTGATTTTAATTTCTTTTTGTAGTAAGATGGGTCGGAAAGCTGATTTTCTTTGACAAGGATTTTTCCCTTGTCATCTACTGGAAATCCGTATTTATCAAATTTCCAATCGCCGATATTATGACTTGTACCATCCGTCCAGATAACTGTGCCATGGGCATGTAGGTTTTTATCTCTATCTTTATCGCTTGTGAAAGGATCATAAGTGTTTGTCGCTCCATCAGGGCGCTCAATATTCAGACCATTATGGTCAGCAATTACTACAACCTCATCATCACGATGCCTAAAGTTTATAAAAAGTTCAGAATTTTCATCCATAAATTTCTTTTCATCATCTGTGAGCGTATCGTAATTAAACCAGCCATTAAAAACGGTCGTAGGAATATGCGAATTTGCTCCAACTTTTAGCATATAAGCAGATTGTGAATAACCTGAAAGCTGAACCACTTGGCCGTTATCATTTTTTACTTGCTTTTGAACTTGCCTAACAAAATTTTCGGCTATCTTTTCTTGAGCTGAATTCCCATTAATTCCTTCACCTGCTCCTATTAAGTCATTAAGGTGGTGGGGATCCGTTCCAGCAGAAACAACTACCGTCTGCGATAAATTCCCTTGAAGAAATTGGGAAGATACTGGCGCCACTGCCATGCCTTGAAAACCACTTCCTTTTCCATTTTCTGTTTGAATCACTTTAAATTTTTGACCATCAGAAGTGCTAATTACGCTTCCCTGTGATATAGGTTTATTATCATGTTGTTTAGCATAATCAGGGTCAACATTATAAACACCTTCATTTTTCTTTGTATCATTTAAATCTGCTAACTGCTTATTTGTTAGTACCAAATTAAATTCTCCTTTTTTTGTGTTTTTACAATCCATCAGGATAGTTTAGCAAGATTAGCATAATCCCCACCACTAATGAGTTAATAATAAGTAAGACGATATTAAGGGCAAAACCTGCCTTTGATAATGTTGCTCGCCTATTATCAACATTTATTTTTGAAATTTCATAATAGGAGCGGCCAATGCCTAACGCTGGAAGAAAAATAGGCATTAAAAAATATGCTATTTTAAGAAAGCTAGATTTTGCCAAAATATCAAATATGAAAAAGAAAATAAGGAAAGGAATAAGTGATAATAATCCAATGTAAAAACCTATCTGTTTTGTTGGCTGCTTAGAACTATTTATCATAAAATCTCTTGCTCCTTCAAATTCTTTGTTTGTCCAGACGTATATTATAATCCATAAATTTTTCCATTGCTTTTTTCTAATTGAATAATATCTCCATCTACTAATGGAGTTGATTCTCCTCCCTCGAATGTCGGATTGCTTGGGTCAATTCGATAAGCATATTGGTTTAAGTTCTTCAATTCCCACATTGTATTGCTCATTTTAATATTTCCTCCACTTTCTTATCATTATAGAGATCCAGATAAATAACTGTTACAGGTGTGTCTGTCTTTCCCTCAGGAAGACTTATAATTTCACTATAAGAATGCCCCTCTTTATCTATCCCTCCAATCATTCCCCTCAATTTATTCGAGTATGAATTTTGGGGAGTAAGATACGATAAATAATATACTTTTCTGTCCCGCATGATTACCCTCGCTTGAATAAACATAGTTCCTGGTGCATCTTCACTTTCGCTTTCAAATATAATTTCCTTTACATTGCTAAATGTTCTCTTTATTCTTCTCGCTCCATCTTTTTGATACGCCAAAAAAGTTCTTGACTGTTCTGCACGCTGTTTTTGATTATCAAGATACTTTTTTACTCCTAAACCTGTTGCAATAATAATCACAATGCTTATAATGACAATTATTTTCTTTTTTTTCATCCTACTTCTTCATTCTCCTCTTAAAAGCTAAAAGCAAAAGTCTAAATCGAGCCACCATGACTATTCAAGATAATCATGACATAGAGATAGACACAACAAGCTAAAATGACGATAAACAATATGTTTACCATTTATTTCTCCCCTATGAGTAGAATCACATTTCCCTCAGAACGCTTTGATAATAAAAAGGCTACTAGTATCCCTAAAATCGGCAATACCAAAATTAGGAAAAACATTGCTTGTCGCGTCCAGCTGGTAATAAGATAAATCCTGCACTAAAAATGATTAGCCATAAATATAGCAAGCCACACGGGTATATATTTTTGTACTCTCATTTTTCCTCTGTAAATCATATTGTATCACTTGACAAAAAATATTTCTATTCCTAAAATCTGTACAAAAAAACAATCCTAGATTGTTCATAGAATTGTTCTAAGTCATTTTTAATGACCAGAGATGATGGTATAATTCCTAGATCAACGAATCCCCAAAGCAATACGGGCATATCGGCTCATTTTATCAACTGTCCATTGTGGATACCAGACGAGCTTTACCTCCACTTTTGTAACTTCTGGTACTTCTTTGAGTGCGTCATGAATCTGGTCTGTCAATAAATCTGCCAAGGGGCAACCCATTGTAGTCAGCGTCATGCGAATCTCTGTATTTCCGTCCTCGTCAAAATCAATTCCATAAACGAGCCCGAGATTGATAATGTCAATTCCCAGTTCTGGATCGATGACATTTTCCAATGCGCCAAAAATGCGTTCTTGAATGTCTTTCACCTGTTCTTCTGTATATTTATCTGTCATAATATTCCTTTATTACTTTGTGTATTACAAAGTCTTAGTTGATAATCAAGCTATTCCACTATCAACTTTGAAATGTAAAATCATTTTAACAAATTTATGGATAAAAAAGAAGCCTAAGAACTTGTCTTAGACTTCTTATCGTTTTTTTGTAGAAATTAATCATGACCGCTTTACTCCACCAAAAATACGTAAGAGTGAAAGGAATAAGTTAATAAAATCAAGATAGAGTGAAAGCGCCATTGAAACGGCCCAACCTTCTTGTACTTGACCATTGTTTGCCTCATAAACCCTTGCAATCTTTTGGTTATCCCAAGCGATTAAAACTGAAAAGATAACTACTGAGACATAGCTGAGAATGTACATTAGAGCCGAACTCGCAATAAAAAAATTTATAACAGATGCAATAATAACACCGATTAGGGCTGCAACCATTGCCTTACCTATGCCAGATAAATCGCGCTTTGTCATACGTCCAAAGATCGAAAGGCCGATGAACATACCTGAGGCCGTCAGAAAGGCCACAGCAATTGTCCCAGTTGTATACATCAGTAAAGTAAAGCTAACTAAAAAGCCAAGAAGTACTGAGAATCCAATAAACATGGGTAATGCTGTCGGTGAATTGTTAGCAGCCGCACGCTGCATTGGAAAAATCAGGAACATTGGAATCAGCCAAATCAATAGAAACATCAGGCTTCCTCCACGTAAAATTGCAATCATATTCTGAGCGAAAAACTCAATCATGATATAGGCAACAATAGCTGAGACAAAGACTCCCATGCCCATGATTGCATACACCCGATTGTAGAAAGTAGCTAAACCTGACTTTTCTGTGCTATATATGGCATTGTTTTTATCCATACTTTAGACCTCCTAAATGATTTGTATTAAAGGCAACTCATATTAAACTATTATGAATCGCCTTAATTTCATTATAACAAACTGTAAAAAAAATACAATCAGCTTTTGAGTTAATTGTATTTTATCAAGCTTTAACAGAATTTGAAATTTTATTAAAAGTCAATAGTTTTCAAGTTATTTGTGTGAGGATTTCCCCAGCCCGTACTCCATGTGTTTCAAAGCTGACTTCACGGACATTATCCTCAGTATATGAAAATTTTATCTGTAGATAATTTTGAGGCAAGTCTTCTTCAAGTAATTCCCCCCATTCGATAATCGAGACACCACCAGCTTCAAGATAGGACTCCATGTCAAAAGAATCTGGATCATCACCAATACGGTAGATATCCATGTGATAAAGTGGTAGGCGCCCCCCATCATACTCCCGGACAATCGTAAAAGTTGGTGACTTTACCATTTGTGAAATTCCTAAACCTTTTGCAATACCTTTAGTAAAGGTTGTTTTACCTGCACCAAGATCACCCGTGAGGATAAGAATATCCCCCGCTTCTAAAAGACGACCTAGCCTTTCAGCAAAAGTCGTCATCTCTGATTCATTAAATTTATATTTCATAAAATCTATATATCATAATTTTTCAAGTTCTCTCACACATTGAACAACTAAGATCGCAGCCACTACATACATTACAAGTTCTAGCAGACCTGCATGATAGTTGAAAATAAAGGAGAAAATTAACGTAACAAAAAGTGTCACCCCACCTAAGATAAAGAATATATTTAGGGTTTTTTTCACTTCAGCCGACAGAAGCAAAAAGTATGCTAATGCGGCTGGGATAATTAATACAAAATAGAACATAGGCACATCCTATTATTTATTCTTCAGCAGCTTTCTTTTTCTTTTCGCTACGCGCACGCATTGCTTTATCAAGAACAGCTTTACGCAAACGAATTGACTCTGGTGTGATTTCCAAATATTCATCATCACTCAAGAATTCGATAGATTCTTCAAGAGACAAGATACGTGGTGAATTCAGTACAACTGTTGAATCTTTGTTTGAAGAACGCACGTTTGATTGCTCTTTCTTGCGTGTGATATTTACAGTCAAGTCATTTTCACGTGAGTGCTCACCAACGATCATACCTTCATACACATCAGTAGCTGGCTCTACAAAGAGAATACCGCGTTCTTGAACAGACATCATCGCATAGTGAGTTGTTTGACCTGTTTCATTGGCAATAATTGCGCCACGTGAACGTCCACCGATTTGTCCCTTAATCATTGGGGCATATTTTTCAAAAGTATGGTTGATAATACCATAACCACGTGTCATAGAAAGGAAATCAGTTGTAAATCCAATCAAACCACGGGCTGGTGCAAGGAAGCTTAGGCGAACTTGTCCGTTCCCTTCGTTAATCATGTCAATCATCTCACCTTTACGCTCTGAAAGTGCTTGAATAACTGAACCTTGATATTCTTCAGGAGTATCTACTTGCACCATTTCAAATGGCTCGCAGAGTACACCGTCAATTTCTTTTAAAATTTCTTCTGGACGTGAAACGGCTAACTCGTAACCTTCACGACGCATTGTCTCAATCAAGATCGACAAGTGCAACTCACCACGACCTGAAACAAGCCATGAATCTGGACTCAAGTTTTCAACACGAAGTGATACGTCAGTTTGAAGTTCTTGATTCAAACGTTCTTCTAACTTACGCGCTGTCACCCACTTGCCTTCACGACCTGCAAATGGCGAATTATTTACCATAAATGTCATTTGAAGCGTTGGCTCATCAATATGAAGCACTGGCAATGGCTCAACACGATCAGTTGGTGTCACTGTTTCACCAACGAAGATATCATCCATACCTGAAACGGCGATCAAATCACCTGCTTTAGCTTCTTGGATTTCTTCACGGCTCAAACCAAAGAAACCAAAAAGTTTTGTAACACGGAAGTTTTTAGTTGTCCCATCAAGTTTTGACAAGGTAACTTGGTCACCAACTTTGATTGCACCACGGAAGACACGCCCGATACCAATACGGCCAACATAGTCATTATAGTCAAGAAGTGAAACTTGAAACTGTAAAGGCTCATCTGAGTTATCGATTGGTGCTGGAATATGCTCCATGATTGTTTCAAAAATTGGATCCATTGAAGCTTCTTGCTCAGCAGGATTATCTGAGAGGCTCGAAGTTCCGTTCAAAGCTGATGCATAAACAACTGGGAAGTCCAATTGGTCACCATCTGCGCCAAGCTCGATAAAGAGCTCCAAAACTTCGTCAACAACTTCTGCTGGACGAGCTGATGGTTTATCAATCTTATTTACAACAACAACTGGAATCAAATGTTGAGCCAAGGCTTTTTTCAATACAAAACGAGTTTGTGGCATTGTGCCTTCATAAGCATCAACGACAAGTACAACACCGTCTACCATCTTCATGATACGCTCTACTTCTCCACCGAAGTCCGCATGTCCTGGAGTATCAAGGATATTGATACGATTGCCTTTATATTCTACAGCTGTATTTTTAGCAAGGATTGTGATTCCACGCTCTTTTTCAAGATCATTAGAGTCCATCGCACGCTCATCAAGGTTTTCACGCGCACCAAGAGTTTGAGATTGTTTCAAAAGTTCATCAACAAGAGTTGTTTTACCATGATCGACGTGGGCAATAATGGCAATGTTTCTAATATCTTCACGTAATTTAGTCAAGTTTATCATATTCCTATCTTTAGTTTAACTGATTTATTATAGCATATTTTTTTGGAAAATTCCCTCTGACCCATTAAGGTAAACGTTTTTTAAGCGAACATTCGACTTTTCAAGTCCTTATAAAAATGAATAAGAAAGACTTGAAATGAATCAAGTCTCATAAAATTTATTCAGTGAAATATGCTTTTAATTCTTCTACTTTATCCAACTGCTCCCAAGGTAGGTCGATATCTGTTCGGCCAAAGTGTCCGTAAGCTGCTGTCTGAGCATAAATTGGGCGCTTTAAATCAAGCATTTTGATAATACCGGCTGGTCGAAGATCAAAAATCTCTCGAATAGCGCCGAGAAGCGCATCGTCACTGACTTTTCCCGTTCCAAATGTTTCAATATTGATTGAGGTTGGGTGTGCCATACCAATCGCATATGACAGTTGAACTTGAGCTTTTTTGGCAAGTCCTGCAGCCACAATATTTTTCGCCACATAGCGTGCCGCATACGAAGCCGAGCGATCCACTTTCGTTGAATCTTTTCCTGAAAAGGCGCCACCACCGTGAGGGGCATAGCCACCATAGGTATCTACAATGATCTTACGACCCGTAAGCCCTGAGTCACCTTGTGGACCACCAATCACAAAACGGCCTGTTGGATTAATGAACATCTTTGTCTCATCATCTAGTAGTTCAGCTGGAATAACAGCCTTGATAACTTTTTCAACTACATCTTGACGAATTTGTTCATTTGTAGCGAATGCTGCATGTTGAGTTGAAATCACAACCGTATCAATACGTTGCGCGATGCCTTTTTCATCATACTCAACAGTAACTTGTGATTTTGCATCAGGACGGAGATAGTCAATTGTACCAGATTTACGTAAATCGGCCAATTTTTTTACAAGTTTATGACTTAGTGAGATAGCAAGTGGCATATATTCGGCCGTCTCATCTGTGGCAAAACCAAACATCATACCCTGATCGCCTGCTCCGATAAGATCAAGCGGATCAACGACTTCAGACTTCCCGCGAACTTCTTCAGCTTCATTGACGCCTTGGGCAATATCAGGTGACTGCTCAACAAGTGAGACATGTACACCTACAGACTTATAGTCAAAGCCATTTTCACTGTCAGTATAGCCGATTTTTTTAATCGTTTCACGCACAACACCTGCGATATCCACATAAGCTGTCGTCGTGATTTCTCCAAAGACATTGACAGTTCCTGTATAAACCACAGTTTCACAGGCTACGTGTGCATCTGGATCCTGAGCCAAAATGGCATCAAGAATCGCATCAGAAATCTGGTCTGCGACTTTATCTGGATGTCCTTCAGAGACAGACTCTGATGTAAATAAACGTTTTTCTTTTGACAAGATTTTTCCCCTACTTTCGTTTTTTCGGTTACAGGCAATGAGCAGTAGATTTTGTCAACACTTGATCTACTACTTCAAAATGTTTTACACTTTTGAACCATCGGAAATTGTAACTGTACTATTTTATCACAAAGGCTAAAAATAAAAAAATGAACTTAAATTAGTCCATTAAATCTTGCAATTTTTTCAATTTTATAAGCTCGCCAGACATTACTTAGTAGCATGAAAGCCAAAATGCCAGTTAAAAATAGAGAGCCCGAATTCAGTGACCAAACAAATAGTTGGCTTTGAATGATTGAAAATATTAATAATGTAAAAAATTGTTGTTTTGGCATATTTTTATTTTAACAGATTTTCCTTAAACTGTACGCAAATTTATTTCGACAAATCCACACGGCGTCCAATTTGATCAAAGACGACCGAGCCAATCATGATAACAATAAATTCAGAAATGAAGAGCCAAAGGTAAGTAAGCAAGATACCATTTGGACTAAATTTTGCAACGACGAGTTCTCCTGCAATTAAAATCATTGACGCTGAAAACAAGAGAGCAAAGAAAAAGTGAGCTTTGTTAAAAATTCCGAAGATATATTGCCTATTGAAACGCTTGAAAAGAAACCATCCTAATGTGAGAAAGAGTCCAGTTTGAATGAGTCCGCCGACAATCGGATCAAAAACTGGAAAGATTGGATTGAAGATGTCCGCAATCACACAGCCTAGAGTCACAGCTATGATATAACGACGATTGAAGAAAATCAAGACATTCAACATCTCGCTCAAACGGAATTGAATCGGGCCGTAAGCTAAGGCATTTAACCCTGGTGTAATCGTTAAAACCACGTAAAGGGCTGCAACAATCGCAATCAGCGTGATATCACGAACGGTTAATTTATTATTACTATTTATCATTTTACTCCTTTGGCAACATCATGACATCATAATGACATCACCTATAATATGCTCGGACAAAGGTATTAAGTTCCGAGGGTCGTCATGATTTGACAACTTGACTATTATAACACAAACACGGATCTAACTTTCAAGTTCATCCCAGATGTAAATTGAGTTTTTTCAGCTCCCTACGATAATAAATAAAGCTCGAAATCCAGACGATCAGATAACCTACGAAAATGATAAGGAGTGGTCCAAAGACCGAGCGCGTTATATCACTCGTGAACCCGAACCACCAAAACGCAAAGAAATCATTTCCCGCACCATAAGGCATGTAAGTCAATAGGACTGACAGCATAAACGTGCCAACTGTCGCGCCAAAGCTGATAAGTGTCGCCTTTGTCAGCCCCCATTTTTCATTTTTGAACACCCAGGGAATCAAGACAAACGCCATGCCAAAGAGTGCGTAGAATACGAGTGACGTGGCAAAAATCATGATGTTGATATACGTCGTGTGTCCGTCAGCCGTCACAACGCCTGACCATTGCATGCCAAACGGATTAAAAAGCGCCACGGGCCGCTCAGGTCTCGAAATCCCATAAAGCAATGTACTCAAGATTGTCCAGCCCGCAATACTAATTGCTGCTGCGTTTAGCAGTTTTTTAATTAAAATTTTCATAGCTTAAAATAATCCTTTATCCCTTTCAAATAACTCCGACTTGAAAACGTCCAATTGCCGTTTTTAAATGTGAGTTTAATTTTTCCGCCCGCCGTCAAATCAAACGATTTGATTTTTTTCGTATTGACAATTTCCGCATTTGAAATCCGCAAATAATCACTTGGTAGCAGGCTCGCAAGCTCTGACAATGTCTCTTTGAGCAAATATTCCTCTTCTTTGTCAGACAGCGCGTACACTTTTTTCTCCGTTGCATAAATCGTTGTCAGCGCTGACAGATCCAGCCGATAAATATCGTTGCCACATCGTCCAGTCAACTGAAAGTCGAGTGCTGAGAGATTTTGAATCGCTTGATTCAGCTCCGCCGTCAATTCACGTAGCTCAAAACGCGCACTATCTTCGCTGTAAGCTTGATCAATGCTGATTTCTACCTTCATTTTTGCTCCTTTATTAGACCTATTCCGTTAATAATTTTTGTCCAAAAACAAAATCATCACATTCATCATTATTAAAAGTGAAAAAACAATAATACTCGTAACCGAGTTTTTCTCAAAGCCCAAAAATAAAATCAAAGCAAGCAGAGCGACAATCGCTCTTACAATTTCATCGGGCGCTGCCCATGTTATTTTTTTTGTCATTATGTACCTCTCTTTTAAATTTGATAGATTTATCTTACCATAGAAATTTTGATGGTGTACAATTTCACGATAGTTGGTCGTTTTTTAGGGATAACAGGTCATTTTTAGAGGATACTTTGCATTGACCGTATTTCTGCAGAAGCTCTAGGCTTCTCATTATTTTCAGGAAGACAACCTTAAACTGCCCACTGGACAGTTTAAACCCTATTTTCATAGCTTCAATGCGTTTCTCTTCACTTTTTGCTAATTCAGTTCAGCCAAGCAGAAAGCTATGAAAAAAGATGATTTCTCGAACTTGCGCTTTCCGCAGAACCAGAAATCCACTATTTTTCACCGTTTTCTATCGCGCTTGGCTTTACTTTTTGCTAATCCAGTTCAGAGAAACTGAAGTCATGAAAAAAGATGATTTGTAATCTGCATTTCATGCAGAACCTCAAATCCCTATTTTTCACCGCTTCAAAGCGTTTCTCTTCACTTTTTGTTATAATAATCTTTATGGAAAAAATCAAGAAATTTGTGTTCTCTGAAGGTTTTAGGTATCTATTCTTCGGAGGCTTGGCGACACTGGTTTATGCAATTGTAAAATTTGCAACTTATCATGCTTTACAGTCTGGTTGGCTATCTGAGACAATTGCTCAGTCTGCTTCTATTATCTTTGCATTTATTACCAACAAATTCTGGGTCTTTAAGCATAAGTCTGATAGTTTGCTCAAGGATTTTGCTACTTTTGTCGCAGGGCGTTTATTACTTTTATTTTTTTCAATTGGCATGAATTTCTGGTTTGTTGATCAGCACCCCGAGATTCTGACGAAAATTTTTGGAATTGATAAAAACACAATGGTAGCTGGACTCAATCTCTTCTTGCAAGTCTTTATCATTGTCGTAAACTATATTTATAGTAAGTTTATCGTCTTCAAAAAGAAAAAAGATTAAATCAATCAAAAAGCCAGAAAGTTAATCTGGCTTTTTCATTTTCAGTTTTTTTGTTTCTCCTTTGCGTTCATCATCTTTTCGGAAATCTTTGATGATTTCTATGATGTCACCGCGTCGTGTCTCAATCTGCCCTTCCTTGTGTTTCTGATAGACGGCATTGAGCATGGCTCCCAGAATCAAAACTCGCGAGATAAAGATGAACCATATCATCACGGCAAAAATCAAAACTGAGCCAACAACTCGGAAATCTGACCACGACTTCATAAAATGTGCCACATAGCCTCCAACAAAACTTGTCAGAAAGACCAGAACAAAGACGGAGAAAAATGCACCTGGCAGTATATATCTGAACTTTTTGATCTGAATATTTGGCATTAATGAATAAAGAATTACCAAGACGAAGAAAGTCACAATCGCCACAATTGGCAAAGTTAAATTTTCAATAAAATGATATAAGCTTTTATCAAATTGCCAATGCCGATAGACTTGATTGAGCATCGTGCGCCCAAAGATCGAGATAACAACTGCTCCATATAAAAGTATCATGATAATCAGACCACCAAAGATTCCAAAAACTCGACTAATAATAATATCACGATGCTTACTGACTCCATAGGCTTTGTTCATCGCCATTTGCAAGGCTGACATTGACTTAGAGAAAGTCCAAAGGGCTAGTGCAATCGCCACTGCAAACAAGGTCGGATTTGGTGAAGATAGATAAGACCTCACATAACCCGCCGTCATGCTGTAAAACTCAGTCGGCAGGTTTCGATTCATGAAATCTAAAACTTCAGAGACGTTGAGATTGAGGTAAGGGAGAAGATTGGCAATTATCAAGAGTGTAGGAAAAATAGACAGCAACAAATAATACGCCACTGCAATTGAGGATAGGCCCATTTCGCTATTCATAAATAAGGAGATAAATAACTTAATGCGCTCAGAATGTGAAACTTTTTGAATAAATTTCCTCATTTGTACTCCTAGTACTCTGCTCTGCCTTATGACTTAGTAAGTTCTTTCTAGTCCTTGTGAGGTTAGAATAACAGGTCCATCTTTAGTAATGACAAATTGATGCTCCATCTGACAAGACAGACTGCCGTCTAATGTGACATAACCACGTTCACCATTGTGGTCGATTTCCCAACCACCTGTGTTAATCATCGGCTCGATTGTAAGTACCATGCCTTCTTTCAGGCGTAAGCCATGACCAGCTTTTCCATAGTGGGGAATGAGTGGGTCTTCATGCATGGTTGGCCCTACGCCATGTCCGCAGAGATCACGTACAACTCCATAGCCACGAGACTCCGCATACTCTTGAATCGCTGCGCCAATATCGCCAACGCGGTTACCAATAACTGAGGCTTCAATGCCACGATAAAGGCACTCACGTGTGACTTCCCAGAGATCTGCAACTTCTCGGCTAACTTCGCCGACCTTATAGGCCCAAGCAGAGTCCGCAACCCCACCCCTGAAACCTTCTTGAATTGTAATCAGTGACTTTGCATCATCAAAATCAAGTTTGGAAACATCACAATAGTCATCTTCGACGAGACCTAAGACCATGTCAACTTTGAGAAGATCTCCATCTTTCAAGATATAATGACGTGGAAAAGCATGTGCAACCTCGTCATTGAGACAGCAGCAGGTCGCATATGGATAGGGATTGTAATAACCCTCGTCAACACCAATCTGTAAAGGAATGACATTCTTTTCTTTACAGACTTTACGGACATACTCTTCGATTTCCCACATGTCAAGTCCGGGCTTAATCATATCACGAAGGTGAATATGGATATCTGCAAGAATTTCGCTACTTCTTTTCATTTGCTCGATTTCACGAGCTGACTTAAGTGTTATCATGCCATTATTTTATCATAAAAGCTGGAAAGAGAAAAAGTTGTCGTTTTCCTTATCATACGTTATAATAAAATAAATATATTTTGAGGTGAAAATAATGGCAAAAGTCGAAATTGTATATTGCTCAATGACAGGGAATACAGAGGCCTGTGCAGAGATTGTTTATGAAAAGTTTCAAGAATTAGGCGTTGATGTTGAGATTCATGACTGCACGACTGTAGATCCAGATGATGTTTTTGAAGATTGTGAACTCTGTATCGTCGGAACGTATACATATGGTGAAGGCGATATGCCAGACGAGATTCTTGATTTCTATGAAGAAATGCAGGGAATGGACCTGTCTGGTAAACTTTTTGGTTGTTTTGGCTCGGGCGATACTTTCTATGAAGAATATTGCCGTAATGTTGAAGATTTTGACCGTGCTTTTGAAGCATGTGGTGCAACACGTGGCGCAGAACTCGTCAAGGTCGAGCTTTATCCCGAAGATGAAGATAAGGCAAATCTTGAGGCTTTTGCAGTTGAGCTGGCAAGTAAATTATAAAAATGAGACTAAACTATAAATAAAAGGAGCTTGAATAATGATGTGCACCCAAGAATATAGACTTTTCAAAACTATGAAAGGTCTTTTCTTATGGTAAAATATTCATTTGATTTCAAACTCCAAGTTGTTCAAGATTATGACTCAGGAGTTGGA
>JAIRUS010000134.1 GCA_031254295.1 Streptococcaceae bacterium
TTGGTGAAATTTGTATCAAATCTCCAATGTTAATGAAAGGCTACCTGAATCAACCCACCTTAAAAAATGGATTTAGGACTGGTGATCTCGGCTACCTTGATGCAGACGGTTACCTTTACGTGCTCAACCGCCGTCATGATATTATCATCTCTGGCGGGGAAAATATTTATCCAAAAGAAATCGAAGAGCTGCTTTATCAGCTTGACGACATTTCCGAATGCGCCGTCATTGCGCGCGCTGACAGCGTTTGGGGGCAAATTCCTGTTTTGTACTATGTCGGATCAGCGACTGAAAATGAGATTCGCGACTATTTATCTGACAAGCTGGCCAAGTTCAAACAGCCAAAAATCATTGTCAGCGCTGACAAACTCCCCAAAAATCCCGCGGGAAAGATTTTAAGAAAGGAGCTCAACTGATGACGCTCATTGACAAACTGGGAATTGTTCCCGTGACATTTGACGCTGATACGTTTGAGACGCGCCTGACGCTTCGTGATTTTCACGCGCAGCCCCAAGGTTTTCTCAACGGAGCAGTTAGCCTCGCTCTGGCAGAAATTTCTGCGGGGATGGCCTCAAATCATTTACTAAACGATGGATATTTTGCCGTTGGACAAAATATCTCGGCAGAGCACTTACGCGCAAAAAAAGCCGATGGCTTACTCATCGCGCGAGGACAACTTCTTCATAAAGGACGCACCACGCACGTTTGGGATATTCAGATATCTGATGAGCAGGGCAAGCTTATCTCCCACGCCACCGTCACAAACCACATCGTGAAACTATAAAAAGCGCTCAGCTGGGCGCTTTAATTTGAACTTGAGCTTGAGTTTAATGCTGACGATGATGATGATGAAGCTGAGTTTTGATCCGATGAGCTTGAAGAGGCGGTAGAGCCAGCTGCTTTACTTGCTGAAATGCTAGCTGAGACACTCTTTGACAATCCCGCAGGATTATCGTCTGCGAACTCAGAGTTATAGGTTGGTGTGTCAGCCGTGAAGATTCCAACCTCCATATCAACAGTTTGTGGGGCTTGAACCTGCTTCGCAACACCTGGATAGTATGGAAGCTTCTCCTCCATCTGACTTAAGGGTACCTTGACTTGGTTGCCATCTGACATCTGAATCGTAATAAAATCTGAGGTTGATTGACTTGGTGTCAGGCTAACAGATCTTATCAAAGCCTGAAGCGATGGCTTAAAGGTCATATACGCTAGAACAAACTCTTTGACCTGACTATTTGAAAATTCTTTTAAAACTAGTGAATTCGCTGCTTCCTTGTCTGGAGTCATTACGGATTCGTCAACTTTTAAGCCATTCGCAAGTACATTATAGGCCTTCCCTTTTTGCTCTACATAACCTATAGCCTTAAACTCCCTGACTTGAATTGTAATATTATTAGGAAAAGAAAGTTTGATTTGAGCCGATTCGATTCGGGCTGACGCGTTGACAACATTTGCTTCAATAGTCGCTTTATGCGTCATAATGTCATAAATACTTGTCTGTGCTTTAAGCTTAGATGCAGTGGCTATCTCACCAGACGATACAATACTGTTTCCAGTAACCTTAAAACTCCCGATTCGATTGAGCGGACTCAAAGAATAAACACTCACGATAAAAGCGACTAAAAAGAGTGCCAGCACTGGCCAAGCTTTTCTAAGCAGTGGGAAAATCCAAGCCATTGGAGACGGACCCTTTTCTGCTTTTTCTTTTGGAAGCTTCTTTTCCGACTCAGAAGTTTTTTTCACTTCATCAGATTTTTCAAACTGATAAACTTCCTGCCTATCTTCAGCATCAACTGCAACAGTTGCGTCATCTGCTTTATCTTCAGCTTCTGGTACCATTGCATGAAGTGTTCTATCCGACTTTCGATTTAGGCGAAGGTGTTTTAAAAACTCTCGACGCTGCTCTTTAGCTCGGGATTTTTCTTCAGCTTCCTGCGCTGATAGCATTTTTTCATGCTCAATTTGCCAAGGGCTCTTAAAATCTTCACTCATTAATTATTTAATAATCTCTTTAATCACTTTATACAATCTTTCAGACGCATCTGGCACACCTGCAGACAGACTTGCCTTTTGCATTTGACTATATTTTACCTCATCATAGAGGATATCTGAAATGTTCTGAATCAAATTCTCTGCGTTCAACTCGCTATCTTTAATGAGCAAGGCTGCACCTGCATCGACTAATTCCATTGCATTCTTCGTCTGCTGATCATTTGTCACGTTTGGACTTGGCACAAAAATCGACGGAAGGCCCAAGGCCGTAACCTCAGCAATCGTTGTCGCCCCAGAACGTGCCACAATCAAATCAATTGACGAAAGTAGCTCAGACATATTAGATATATATGGACGAATTGAAATATTTGCTTTGATAGCATATTTTTCAAAGTCCTCTTTGAAATCATCATAATAAATGTCTCCAGAAGCATAAAGCGTTTGAAACTCTTGATTAGCCAACTCTGGCAAAGCTTCAACCATCGCTTTATTCATCGTCAAAGCCCCGCGTGAGCCACCAAAAATGACGACCGTTTTCTTTTCAGGGTTTAGGCCAAAGGATTTTAGAATATCTGACGAGGCAATATCTGCAACCTCTTGGGCACGCGGATTACCTGTAAAAACAATCTTACCTGCTGGAAAATATTGCTCCGCATGATGAAAAGCTAAAGCTACTTTTGTAACTTTTTTTGACAAGACCTTATTGGCTACCCCTGGTACAGCATTTTGTTCATGAATAATCGTAGGAATTTTAAGCTGATTTGCGGCATTTACAACTGGAGCTGAAACATAGCCGCCAGTCCCCAATACAATATCCGGCTTAAAGTCTCTTAGCATCTTTCGCGCAACTGCTGTAGAACGTAAATATTTCCAAACTGTACGTATATTTTCAAGAGACAAAGAGCGTCGAATTCCTTGGATATCGATTGTTTTAAAATCATAACCTGCAGCTGGCACTATCTTACTCTCAAGGCCTTTCTCTGTTCCAATATAGAGGATTTCTGCGTCTTGCTCGACTGTCTTTAAATATTTAGCAAAGGCCAAAGCAGGATAAATATGCCCGCCTGTGCCGCCTCCTGTTAATACTATCTTCATTTGTTTTTTCTCCGCTAATTAACTTTTTTCTGAGGTGATAGAAATAAGGATAGGCACTGTAACCGCTGAAGCGGAACAGTCCCTAATCCCGTGCCGCCTCCTGTTAATACTATTTTCATATGTTCCTTTCCGCTAATTAGGTTATTTCTGAGCTGATAGAAATGAGGATATACTTTCTAGGCGCTGAAGCGCTGAGGGAGTCTAATTCCTGTGCCACTTTTATAGATTTTTTTCCTTCAGTTTTTCAAAGGCATCTATAAACATATCACCGCGTTGTTCAGCGTTTTTGTATTGATCCCATGACGCACAGGCTGGGCTCAGTAAAAGTGTATCGCCGAGTTCTGTCTGCGGGAAGATTTCATTTAATCCTGTTACTACGTTTTCTGTCACGTGGTAAGGAATACTCAGCTTTTCAGCCAGAGCAACAAATTTAGCTGTTGTTTCACCTGATATCACGAGACCTTTAACATCTTTCAATGAATCTTCAAGTTCATCAAAGTTATTGCCACGGTCTAGTCCCCCAACAAAAAGCCAGAGTTTACTATGCTCGAAACCGGTCAAGGCTTTTTTAGTTGCCAGTATATTCGTTGCTTCTGTATCATTATAGGCACGTCTGCCTTGCGCCAAACCTAAGAATTGTAAACGATGACGAACCCCCTCAAAAGTAGAAAGTACATGTACAATCGCTTCGTTCTTTGCACCGGCCAGCTTTGTCGCTGCAATAGCTGACAAAGCATTTTCAACATTGTGATCCCCTGGAAGTGAAAGATCAGCCTTATTCATGATGAACTCGCCTTTATAGTAAAGTTTTCCATCTAAAAGATAGGCGCCATTTGTCAATACTTCCTGAGTGGAAATCGGGACAACCGTTGCTTTAGTTGACTTTGCATAAATCTCACGCATCTTTTCTTGATTGAAGTTTAAAATCAAGAAATCATCCTGCTTCATATTTTTCTGGATATTCCACTTCGCCGCTTCGTAGTTTTCCTGTGAGCCATGATAGTCCAAATGAGTTGAGTAAATATTTGTAATCACGGCAATGTGAGGACGAAAACGCTCAGTCCCCATGAGCTGAAAACTCGACGTCTCCATGACCAGCATATCTGTTTTTGTCACTTCTGCCGCAACGTTTGAAGCTGGATAACCAATATTCCCAGCCAATCT
Organism: Streptococcaceae bacterium; assembly: GCA_031254295.1. Lineage (GTDB taxonomy): Bacteria > Bacillota > Bacilli > Lactobacillales > Streptococcaceae > Lactovum. The sequence goes on from JAIRUS010000134.1 coordinate 4,252, forward strand.
TGCTGAAATTCCTGATTCATTTAAAATTTGCCCAATCAGCGTCGTTGTCGTTGTTTTACCATTTGTACCTGTTAGGGCAATAATCTCAGCCTCAGACACAAGATAAGCAAGCTCAATATCTGTATATATCGGAATCTGACACTCCTCAGCGCGCGCAACGAGCACATTATCATAGCGAATCCCTGGATTTTTTACCAGTATCTCTGCCTGTTCTATCAAATCCATCGGGTGAGAACCTGTAACTACAGTAATGCCTAACTTTTCAAGTTCGGGTGCTTCTGTATCTGCAAAATCATTAACGGTGACTGTTGCACCTAAATCTCGTAAAAGCTTAGCCGCGCTCGTTCCTGACCTTCCCAAACCAAGCACTAAGACATTTTTCCCTTGAAAATCTTGAATATTTTTCATTCATTTATTATAGCACATTAGAAAATTGACGACATTACGATTTTGATTGTTCTTTTAGTTTATTCTACTATCTCTATCATCCTATCATCTAACTGTTCCCTCTTGACTAGCCTCGCCTTTACAGAGCGTACCTCGCCTCTCTTTGCCTAATAAAATATTACTGAGCCTTTGGTATCTTAAATGTAAAGCGTGATCCTTCGCCCAAGACTGATTCAACTTTCATAGTCCCTTGATATTGTTTCACAATGTTTGACAAGATAGAAAGTCCTAGGCCTGTTCCACCAATTTCATGATTACGTGCCTTATCTGCTCGGAAGAAACGCTCAAATACAAGATTTTGATCCTCGTTAGAAATCCCTATACCCTTGTCTGACACTGATGTTTCAATAAAATCTTCTCTTTCACAAATTGTTATTCTAATGCCTTTACGCTCATCTGGTGAATATTTTACCGCATTGTCAAGTAGAATATTTAAAGCCTGCGCATAATGAACTGGGTCCATCTGAATTTCAACCTCTGAAGAGAGCTGATTTTCTAAATTCACTTCAAATTCTGGGTGAATCAACTGGAAGTTTGACAAGGCAGTCATAATTTCTTTAGAAGGCTCACATTTCTTTGTCAAAAATTCCAAGGGAAGATGTTCAAGTTTCGTAAGCGCCAGCATTTCCTCAAGCATTTTTTTCATTCTTGAAATCTCATCAATAGAAATATTCAAGGACTCTTCAAGAACCTCAGGGTCTTCTTTCCCCCAACGCTGCAAAAGTTTTAAATACCCATCAATTACTGCTAGTGGTGTCCTCAATTCATGTGAAACATCTGAAACAAAGCCACGTTGTTGCTCAATATAATAGTCAATTCGCTCCATCATATTGTTATAAAATTTGGCAATTTGGGCTATTTCATCGTCTTTTTCAATAAATACCGGTTCAAATTTTTCATCTGGATGCGCCGCAACTTTTTCCATTGAGCTTGTAATCTTACGTAGAGGATGTATAAAGCGTCGCGCTAGCCAGTAACCAAAGAAAGAAGCTACAATAAATCCAACAACTGCAACAATTGAAAAGGAATAAAAAATTTGTTCTGCTAGGCTCGTAAAAGGATCAAGATTATAATAAACTATCGTATATCCTATAACCTGTCCTGTCTGATTAGAGCGAATAGTCTTTGATAATAAGAAACCTTTGGACTGCTTAAAATTGATTAATACTGGTTTTCCATCAGTATCCGCATGAAAAGGAAAATCCTTATCCAAAGTAGAAAAAATAAGCTGTCGATTTGCTCCAAAAACATAGAAACTCATATTCCTTGCACTAATCATTTCACTGATAACTGGCGGTGTATGGATAATATGTCCTTCAGCGTTTGCTTCCAACTTTGAGTTTATTGTAAAATATTTTTCGAGATCATTGGTCGTCAAAACTTCGCTAGATTTCTCAAGCGGTACAACGAGATGATCCATCGCCTTTATCATTCCCTGCTTATTCAGATTGTTCACTGTTGATAAAACAATTCTATATGAGGCAAGCGCTACAATCAGGATTACTACAAAGAAAAAAGCCGCATTGGCAAATGACCAGCGTCGCAGGATTGACTGTTTTGGTCTTTCCTTCATACCTTGATTTACCTTTGTTGCTTTATTTTTTATCTTATTCATATTTTATTATGTTGACCTCAAAAATGTTCACGCATAACATATCCAAGCCCTCTAACAGTCTGGATATAGGAATCTTTTCCTGGCTCATCTAATTTATTACGCAAATAACGGATATAAACATCTACAACATTTGTCTCTGAGTTCGGAAAGCCCCAGACATCTGTCACCAAAGTCTCACGCGTCACAACATTACCTACATTTTTCATCAAAGTAAGTAAGAGTTCATATTCACGTTTCGTCAAATCAATCACATGATCTCCACGTAAAACTGTACGGTTTGCCTTATCAATCGTCAAATCACGAAAATGTGTAGCATCTGAAACAACTACTTTTCCTCTCCCATCAGATCGACGGAAAAATGCTCGAACACGTGCCAGAAGTTCCTCAATGGCAAAAGGTTTCACGATATAGTCATCTGCTCCAATATCAAGTCCCGCTACACGATCCATCGTTGAATCACGCGCCGTCATCATGATAATAGGTGTTTGTACGCCTCCCTTACGAACACGACGCGCCACTTCAAAACCATCAAGTTCTGGCAGCATTAAATCAAGCAAGATTAAATCATATTTTCCTGTGAGCACAGCTTCTAGCCCTTTACGTCCATCCGCCTCAACAGTTGTTTGATAACCCTCATGCTCTAGCTCAAGTGAGACAAAACGGCTAAGATTCTTTTCGTCATCAATAATTAAGATCTTTTTGATATCTGGCATATCTTCCCTTTCTGATATTATGATTTTCATAAAATATTTTATTATCTTGCTATTTTATTAAATTTCGCTTAAATGAAAATTATTATTCATTTTCATCTTTCTTAAATATTTCACCAAGGCCTGAAAATGGTGAATTTTGACGTTTTTTTTCTTCCTGTTGCCTTTGAAATTCCTCTTCTGACATAACTGTCCAAGAATTTCCTTGAACAATTTCGTCTGAGCTTTCTTCATCATCTGTCAATCGGCGAATCGGGATTTCCAATAAAATATTATCAGCCACAGCTTCATCTAAGGAAATTTCATCGCCTTCAATAGGAAAAATCTCTTCATTTTCAAGCTCTTCTGCCTTATCTGAATAAGTCTCAAAAATATCAAGCATTTGCTGCAACTTTACTGGCTCTAAACTACGAGATGATGGCAAAGTAATCTCATAAGTCGCTTGCACAGATAAATCATAAAGACCATTTTCAAAGCGAATAGAGCCTGTTACCATAACTTTTGAAATATCAAGTATTTCAGAATCACGTCCCATCAACCCAGCCTTTAAGTCAAGCATTTCATCTACAAAACTAATCTCTCGTAACTTGCGAATCTCATCAATTTTCCATTTCATTATTAAATTGTAACACTATTTCATGTTTTTTTCAAATTTTTCTCATTTTGAAATCTATTTAAGATCAAAAATATAGTCTCAAAAAAATTGCTTTCGTAGTTTTTTATTTGATTCCGTACTTCTGGCTCAAAATCAGAGATTTCTTCGCAAAAAATACAGTCTCAAAAAAAAAACTGCTTTCGCAGTTTTTATTTGATTCCGTATTTTTTGTTGAAACGATCCACACGACCATCGGCCTGTGTGAATTTCTGACGGCCAGTATAGAATGGGTGGCTGTCAGCTGAAATTTCCACGCGGATCAGCGGGTATTCGTTGCCATCTTCCCATTTGATGGTTTCTTTCGACGATTTTGTCGAGCCGCTCAAGAATTGATAGCCAGTTGTAGTGTCAAGAAACACAACTGGTCCATAATTAGGATGGATATCTTTCTTCATGTTTTCCTTTCTGCCTTAGCTCTTATTTTTGCAAATCTTGCGAGCTAAAGTTGTTTGTGCACTTCGCACATGCCTATTTAGTATATCAAACTTACTCCTACTTTGCAAGGCAAAATATGTGAATAAGCTTTGATACATTATCTTAATTGAGTTCACCTTCATATGTCCATAGGAGATTTAGGAAATTAGGAAGCTGACTAGTCTCAACAATCCTAATTCCCTATATCTCTACGAATGTAAACAGTCGGGCTAACAACTTCTTAACTTAATCTTTACGGCTCATGTTGGTAACATCGGCTTGCATCTCCGCGACAAATTTATCTACAGAAATTACCTTTGTTTCAGTTGAACCGTAACGGCGAATGTTGACAGTCCCGTCTTCAAGCTCTTTGTCGCCAATGACAATCTGATATGGAATCTTCTTTGTCTGTGACTGACGAATCTTGAAGCCCATTTTCTCGTTTGCATCATCTACTACAACACGGAAACCTTTATCTGTCAGCTTACGATGAAGTTTCCAAGCTGCCTCGCCATGTGCGTATTCATTGACTGGAATAATCGTCGCTTGAGTTGGGGCTAGCCAAGTAGGGAAAGCTCCCTTGTATTGCTCGATAAGGTAAGCCATGAAGCGTTCCAAAGTAGAAATAACGCCACGATGAATCATAACTGGACGATGTTTTTCTCCATCTGCTCCGATGTATGTGATGTCAAAATTCTCAGGATTCAAGAAATCAAGCTGAATTGTTGAGAGCGTCTCATCATTACCAAGTGCTGTCATAACTTGAATGTCAAGTTTTGGCCCGTAGAAAGCTGCTTCACCTTCTGCTTCATAGTAATCAAGTCCCATATCATCCATGGCTGCCTTCAACATTTTTTGAGATTTTTCCCACATCTCATCATCTGGGAAATATTTCTCAGTATCCTCAGGGTCACGATATGATAGACGGAAGCTATAATCATTGATTCCAAAGTCACGATACATATCCATGATAAGTTGAAGAATTTTTCCAAACTCTTCTTGAACTTGCTCTAAAGTTACAAAAGTATGTCCATCGTTCAATGTCATTTCACGTACACGTTGTAGACCTGACAAGGCACCTGACTTCTCATAGCGGTGCATCATACCAAATTCAGCAATACGGATTGGCAACTCACGATATGAGTGAACATCATGCTGATAAATCGCAATGTGTGATGGGCAATTCATTGGACGAAGTTCCATCTCCTCACCCTCGCCCATATCCATTGGTGGGAACATATCATCATGATAATGTTGCCAGTGTCCTGAACGTTTGTAGGTATTGAGATTCATCATCACTGGTGTCACAACATGAAGATAACCATTTGCCACTTCTTGATCCTCTACATAGCGTTGGATAATACGACGGATTGTTGCACCGTCTGGAAGCCAATAAGCTGTTCCTGCCCCGTATTCTGCATCATTGAAGAAAAGATTGAGCTCACGTCCAAGTTTACGATGGTCACGTTCTTTAGCTTCCTCACGTTTCTGCAAGTTTTCTTCAAGATCTTCTTTAGTGAACCAAGCAGTTCCGTAGATACGCTGCATCATTGGGTTATCAGAATTTCCGCGCCAATATGCACCGGCTACATTTAAAAGATGGAAGAACTTGATAACGCCAGTCGAAGGTACATGAGGGCCACGGCAAAGATCTATGTATTCACCCTGAGTATAGATTGTCAACCCACCTTCATCTTCATTATGCTCTTCGATAAGTTCAAGTTTGTATGGATCGTTTTTGAAAATTTCTTTAGCTTCTGCTTTTGAGACTTCTTGACGTACTGATTTGAAATTCTCTTTGACGATTTTCTTCATCTCAGCTTCAATTTCCTCAAGATCTTCGTTCGTGATTTGTCCACCGGCATGGATATTATCTGTATCATAGTAAAAGCCGTCTTTGATTGCTGGACCTACACCTAGATGAAGCTCAGAAAAATGACGCTTCGCTGCTTGCGCAAAAAGATGGGCTGCTGAATGACGTAGAATGCCCAATGCCTCCTCATGCTCTGGTGTGACAATTTCAAAATCTCCGTCGACCTCGATTGCCCGAGTTGCATCAAGCAATTTGCCATTTAGTTTTCCTGCCAAAGTCTTCTTAGCAAGGCTTGGAGAAATTGATTTGGCAATCTCAAAAGTTGTAACGCCAGACTCGAATTCTTTTACGGCGCCATCTGGAAATGTAATTTTAATCATATTTTGACCTTTCTTTTTGCTTTCTAGTGTTGGAATTGGATGAGTTAAGTGAAGACGGATATGGGAGTACAAGTCCGTTGCGCTCCCTTGCGTCTTTTCCCCTTAAGCGATAAATCGCTAAGAGATTAAAATAAAGGTTCACAAGTCCGCTGCGCTCCCTTGCGTCTTTTCCCCCTAAGCGATAAATCGCTAAGGGGGAAAAGAAATACGCGCAACTTCACCCTTATAAGGGCGCAATTGCGCGTTACCACCTTAATTTATTTCAACTAAAATAAAGTTATTAAGTCTCAGTTGAAAACTCATCATCAGCGTAAGGTGCTGGTGCCCCTTTTGCTTTCGCAAAAGTCGTCATACGAAGGAGTAAAAGCTTGTGATTATGGGCTTTCACTCTCCCCATTCGCTAGTTGCTATTTCAAACTTTCTTGTCTTCTATTATCAGTTTATAACTTTTTTATTCTGCTGTCAAGACAGGCATTTTAGAAAATATTAATCACTAAGATAATGTTTAACACTGTGATAAATAGACCAATAACGATAAGAATAATTTTAGTGGATAAAACATTTTTGTATTTTCCCATGACTTTTTCTGAACTCGTAAGAAAGATTTGCACGAAAATCGTAATTGGCAATTGAATACTTAGAAAGACTTGCGACCAAATCAAAATTTCAAAAGGTGTGGCAACAAAAGTCAGTCCAACTATTGACAGGGTTGCAAGAACAACTGTAATCAATACACCCAACCTTGAATGCGGGTCAAGGATATCGTAAGGTTCACTAAACATGCCGGCAAATATTGATCCCCCTGCCATTCCAGCCGTGATAGATGAGGCGACACCTGCAAATAGGAAGGCCACCGCAAAAATGATGGCTGAAACTGGCCCCAATAGAGGAGTCAGCATGGCTTTGGCCTCTGGAATTTCAGTCACAATGTGTGGAAATAAAACCGCGGCTGCAATGATAATAATAGCTGAATTAATCACCCAACCTAAAAACATTGAAAAAATGGTATCCAGAAATTCAAACTTCAGCTGCCGCTTAATCACCGAATCATCTTTGAGATTCCATTGGCGAGACTGAATGACTTCTGAGTGCAAGAAAAGATTATGAGGCATCACAACTGCACCGAGCGCTGACATGATAATAGGTAAACTGCTCACATTCATACTTGGTAGTACCCAACTCTTAGCCGCTTCTCCCCAGTGAATGTTTGGAATAATAAACAATTCAAATAAAAGTGAGATACCAATTAGACTCACAAAGCCAATGATTACTTTTTCAACTTTTGGGTAGGAATTGGAAAACAGGAACCAGATTACGATGGCACAAGTTAAAATCGCGCCAATCTGCATTGGTAAATTAAAAAGCATATTCAGTGCAATAGCTCCACCCAATATTTCAGCCACCGCTGTTGAAATTGCGGCTAATATCGCCGTAATCAAGATTGTCCGACTAAGAAATTTTGGAAGAAACTTCGTTGTGTTTTCTGAGAGACACTTACCCGTTACAATGCCCAAATGGGCAACATTATGCTGGAGAATCGCAAGCATGATAGTCGATAAACTAATCACCCAAAGTAATTTATAGCCAAACTGTGATCCTGCTGCAAGATTTGCAGCCCAATTTCCAGGATCAATAAAACCGACTGCCACAATAAGTCCAGGACCGATATATTTTAGAAAATCTAAAGCTGGAAGTTGCTTATCTTTCAAGAAACGCTTCATAACTTCATTTTAGGGTCTTTCAGATTGAATGTCAAGACGATTAAAGATTTTTAAATGAAAAAAACACGAAACTCTCGTGTTTTCTACTTTTTAATTTCCTCCATACAATCGTGCCATAATTTCACGGCCTGTTGGGGACTGCGCTAAGCCGCCTTCAGCCGTTTCACGATATGCCGCTGGAAGATTTCTTCCGACCTGATACATGACTGACACAACTTCATCTGCATTAAAGATTGACTCAATCCCTGCTAAGGCCATGTCCGCTGACACGAGTGCCTGAGAGGCACCGAGTGCATTTCGATGCACACAGGGAACTTCGACTAGTCCTGCTACTGGATCGCAGATCAAGCCTAGAAAATTCTGTAATGTCAGAGAAATAGCATGAGCTGCCTGTTTGGCTGTTCCACCTGCTGCAACGACAAGTGCTGCGGCCGCCATCGCTGAAGCGGATCCAACCTCTGCTTGACAGCCTCCTTCAGCTCCAGCAATTGTTGAGTTATTGGCAATTGCAAGACCAAATGCCGCCGCTGTAAAAAGAAATTCTAGCTGTTGCTGATGTGTTAACTCCAACTTTTCCACCGCTTCAAAAAGCACTCCTGGTAAAGTTCCTGCTGAGCCAGCCGTTGGTGTTGCACAAATCAAGCCCATTTGAGCATTGACTTCATTCACCGCAATCGCATTACGTACCGCTGACAGCATGGTATTACCCGATAGAGACTTCCCTGATTGTAAATAAGTATCAAGTTTTTTCGCGTCCCCACCTGTGAGTCCTGTCAATGACTTTTTGCCCTCACGACCGCGTTCTATCGACTTTGCCATCGTCTTTAGATTGAAGTCCATCATGTTCATGATTTCGTCACGGCTACGTCCTGTCGTTTCGATTTCTGTTAAAATCGCTACTTCTGCAACCGAACCGATTTGTTCTGCCTGCTCGACCAGTTCTTTAATATTTGAAAACATATCTACCTTCTTTTATATAAAGAAATTTGCATCAAAAAGCTCTGGAATTTTCTTCATCGCCTTTGCCGCTTCATCTACCTCTTGCGTTGTATCCACCTCAATTATCATAATGGCTTTATCGCCTTTGGCCGTTCGGGTCACCGTCATCTGAGCAACGTTGATACTATACTCACTGAGAACCCCAGTAACTTTAGCAATCACCCCTGGAACATCACGCTGAACAATTACAAAAGTCGGCATTCCCATTGAGATTGAGACATCAAATCCATTAAGCTCTGTCACCTTGATCAAGCCACCGCCTAGTGAGATTCCTGTGATTGTCATTTGCTTACTGCCTTTTTTACAAACCAAACGTGCTGTATTTGGATGTTCTGCTTGCTCATCTAGATGAGGCACATAACTAATCTCCATTCCTGCCTCATAAGCAATTTGTGGTGCCTGTGGCAATCGTTCATCATCTGGAGGCATTCCTAAAACTCCTGCAACGATTGCAACGTCTGTCCCATGTCCACGATAGGTTTTAGCAAAGCTCTCATAGAGATGAATTTCTAACTGATCTGGAAGCTCTCCAAAAATGGAGCGTACAATCTTTCCAATACGCGCAGCGCCTGCTGTATGTGAGCTTGACGGCCCTATCATAACTGGCCCAATAATATCAAACATAGATTTGTAACGTAAACTATCCATGTATTCTCCTTTCAAAAAGAAGTGAACCTTGTCACTTCTTTTTAACTTATAGATCTATCTATTTTATTTTACCAAACGATAAATAGCATCTGCATAGATTGTAGCTGATTTGATAATATCCTCAACAAACATATATTCATTTGGTTGATGCATGACATTTTCACGCCCTTGGAATAATGCGCCGTAGGCAACACCATGTTCAAGGAGGCGTCCGTATGTTCCACCACCAATTGACTCTTCAAAACCTTTAAGGCCTGTATGCTTCTCATAGACATCAAGCAAAGTCTTCACAAGTGGATCATCACCTGAAAGATAGTGAGGCTTACGATTTCCACCAGGTTCAGTTGAAACTGTCACACCAAATGGGTTCAAAACTTCTGACATTTGCTTCTCAATTGTTTCAACATCTGTTCCCTCTGGAAAACGAACGTTCAAGATAACTGATTTCTCACCATCTGCTGCATACTTAAAGAGATTGGCTGGTGTTGTGACATTTCCCATCACTGGGTGCTCAAAGGCAACACCAAGTTTTTCTCCATGATGAACAAGATGATAATACTCACTCACGACCTTTAGGAAGTTTGCAGCTGTTGCATCAAAGCTATAGTTGTTCAAGAAAGCTGCAAGGAAAGTCGCTGAATTTTTACCAACTGTTGGATCCATTGCATGCACGCCTACTCCAACAACATGGAATGTCGCTTTCTCACCGTCAAACTTGACTTCACCAGTCAATTCATTGTCCGCAAGGAACTTAACAAAGTCAGCTTCGATTGAGGCTGGCGCGCCTGCCACAACTGCGTCTGCTGTAGGTGGCACCATGTTCAAGGCAAGACCAGCAGTAAAGTTTTCAAGCTTCATGTCGCCTGCACCATCAAGAGTTGGGAAGACTGTCTTCACACCAATGATAGCTTTCTCGCCATTGATGATTGGGAACTCTGCATCGGGTGAAAAGCCAATTTTTGGCATTTCTTCAAGCTCAAGATAGTGATTCATACAAGCCCAACCCGACTCTTCATCGGTTCCGACAATAAAACGAATCTTCTTAGAGATTGGCAAACCAAGCTCTTTAATAATCTTAACAGCATAATAAGCTGCCATTGAAGGCCCCTTATCATCAGAAGCCCCGCGGGCATAGAGTTTTCCATCTTTAATCACTGGATCAAATGGATCTGTTGTCCATTTATCATCAACTGGTACAACATCCATATGTCCAAGAAGTCCGAATGCTTCAGCATCTGAATCACCATACTCTAAATAACCTACAAGATTATCCAGATTCTTTGTACGGAAGCCATCACGCTCAGCAAGTGAGAGGAACTTCAACATCGCTTCGGCTGCACCAGGACCTACTGGAAACTCCTCTGTAGCATGTGCCATATCTTTAACTGAATTAATCTTCAGAACTTCAAAAAGATCAGAGAATAAATCCTCCTTACGCGCTTCAACTTCTTTTGCCCAATCGATTTCTGGCATTGTTAATTCCTCCAAATTTATTTATATTTTTTTACAAAGTAACGATAAAAGGGATAACCCGTAGCTGTAACAATAATGCCCAGCATAGCGATGTTAAATTGCTCAATCAAGGTCATCATAAGTATAAAAACTGCGCCAATCACTGCAATAATTGGAATCACTGGATAAAGTGGTACTTTATAGGGGCGGGTCAAGGTTGGTTCTTTCTTTCTTAGGACGAAGACCGCTATGAACATCAAGGCATAAAAAATCCAAATCACGAAGATTGTCAAATCAGTTAAGCTGTTAAAAGCATTTGTACTAAACAGACTCAACCCAAGCATAATGATTGCAATACTCATCTGCAATAGGCCTGAATTTGTCGGAACTGCTGTGCGAGCTGAAATTTTTCTAAATCTTGAAAAGAAAATCTTATCTTCTGCCATTACAAATGACACCCGCATTCCTGTCAGACTGAAACCATTTAAAGCTCCAAAGACTGAGACCAAAATACCGACCGTCACCAACTTACCACCAAAATCACCAAAAATCAGCTTCGCAGCATTAATTGGTTCAGATCCTGTGTTCTTCATCAGTTCAGAAATACCTAGAGTTTTGATAAAGGTAAAATTAATCGCTAGATAGATGAGCATTACTGCTGCTAAACCGAAAATAATTGCTCTTGGCAGATCTTTCGTCGGATTTTTCATCTCACCTGCAATATTTCCAGCATATATCCACCCATCGTAGGCAAACATGGTCGCGAGCAAAGCGGCACCTAGGGCTGAAAAGAAGGATAAGTGTGAAGCCGTTGATAAAGGCAAGAGCTGCACATGAACCGGACTTCGGCGCAATAGACCAAAAATCACAATCAAACTGATTGGAATAAGCTTCAAAATAAAAGTCACCGATTGCAACATTCCGCCGACTTTTGTTCCTAACAAGTTGACAAAAGTTACTAAGGCTACAGCCAAAATAGCAATTGGCACTGTGAAAGAGTTCGGCCAAGCAAAGAGAATGACAACTTGCGATGCAAAAATAATGGCAAGAGCTGCAATAAAAGCCGGAAAATAGACTATTGCCTGCGCCCAACCAAGGAAGAAAGCCGCTATCTTACCATAAGCTCGCTCCATGTAGCGCACCATGCCCCCCGTTTCTGGAATAGCCGCTGCAAGTTCTGCAGCCGTCAGCCCTCCCGCAATCGTGATAATCCCTGCTAGTAACCATGCAAAGAGTTGTAAGCTTGCTGTACCTGTCACAGAAGCAACCGTAGCTGCTTTAAAGAAAACTCCCGCACCGATTACGGTTCCCATCGTGGTGGTCAGAGCTGGGAAAAAGCCGATTGTTTTTTTCAGTTTTTTCTCTTCCAAACAAATTCTCCAATCTACTATTTTTAGATACGCTCTGTCATCTATTTTAACAAAAAATCAAATAAAATAGTGCCAACTTTTTTAAATAATAAAAATATTGAAAAAGAACAATAAAATATCAAACAAAAAAGCCCATAATGATGTGCACCCAAGAATATAGACTTTTCAAAACTATGAAAGGTCTTTTCTTATGGTAAAATATTCATTTGATTTCAAACTCCAAGTTGTTCAAGATTATGACTCAGGAGTTGGA
>JAIRUS010000177.1 GCA_031254295.1 Streptococcaceae bacterium
CAAGCCTGAAAGTGTTTGCCCAACATCTGTGATACGGCCTGAATCTCCTGGATTGAATGTATAGGCTGTCGCAGGGATTGTTGGTCCATCTACAGGAAAGTTTTGGTCTGAAATCGGCACAAGCCCTGTTTCATGAATCGGCACAACTGTTGTATCACTTGACCAGTGCAGACCATCAGGTGTGAGGAGATTATCTGCCTTGATATTTTTAGAATCTATTGTGACTTCGACATTATCCATCACACCCGAACCTGTCATGTCGTTATTGATGGAGCCTGTTACTTTGATTGAATTAATTTTAGGATCTTGATTTGGAGAAAGTGAAATCAGAGGATTTACAGTGCTTATACTTGTTGTCGTACTATTTACTGTACCTGTTGGGCTTGTAGTAGAGCCTGTATTTATCGGAGTAGTAGTCCCAGAAGTCGTAGGTGTAGCACTTGTATTTTTTGTCTCATCAACGACTGTCCCTGTACTTGTCACACTTGGATCTGTCGTCACCGTCTCAGGTGGCGTAATCTGAGTGCCTGTCGTCCGAGCCAGTGTCACAGCCTTTTCAGTTGGGGTCTGTACGACTGGCTGTGTTGTACTACTTGTTGTAGTGCTCGCTGGCGCGGTACCAAGTGTTGACGCTAAAGTTGGGCTTGTCAAAACTAAGCTTAAAGCCAATGTTCCGACTAGCGCGATAAAGCTTTTGACTGATGTTTTCCTAATTTTCATAAACTGTATGAAAACTCCTAAACTATTTCATTTTAAAATTCTTGACAAATCTTACACCTTCGTAAGGTATTTGTCAAGAATTCTTTTTTTATCTATTTTTCACATTGTAAATTAAGTTGACAGTTGCTTTACACTCTTTGTAAAGCAACTTACACAATCTATAAGCCTTAATTATCTATTTATATCTAGACTTCCCAGTTCTTCATCTCCCTTTTAATTATTTCTTTTCCTCAAAATAAATTTTATTTATCTCATCTGTATAGTTCCCATTCGATTCATGAACAATCAGAGGGGAGAGAAATTTTTCACCGCCTGCTTTGCCGTCTTTTACAGCATCTATCAAAACAAGATTGGCCTCACTCCCTAGCTTTGGATATACAAACTGAATTCGTTTCGGGACAAGATTATACTGACGTAAACTATCCGTAAGCTCTAGAAATCTTTCGGGACGATGAACCAAGGCAAAATGCCCTGATGGCTTCAAGGCTTGTTGTGCTACTTGGCAAATTGTCTCAAAGTTCGTTTTAATCTCATGACGTGCAATGGTCAGTGCGTCATTTTCATTTAGGCTTTTCTCATGAGAAAATTTAAAATACGGTGGATTACAAAAAATCAAATCTACAGTAGATGAGGCCACATGATGAAGTGTGTTTTTCAAATCATCACAAATTACACGCACCTGTGTCGAACTGCCGTTTAATTCCACAGAGCGCTCTGCCATATCTGCCAGCTTTTCCTGCAACTCTATTTCTATTATTTGTGCTTTTGTCGCTGAACTCGCAAGTAAACCTACAGCACCATTCCCTGCACAAATATCAAGAATTAATTTGTCAGCACGTTTTGGCAGCTTGGGAAAGCGCGACAGAAGCACCGCATCCATCCCAAAAGAAAAGACCTCTGGACTCTGGATGATTTTCATTCTTCCTTCGACCAGAGTATCCACTCGTTCTCCTGATTTGATTTCCACATTTACCATTGATAAATTATAGCATGAAAAACTATTATTTAACCTTAACCGTTTGACGACTGATTAACTGTACAGGCAAGCGTTTATTTCTCTCTTTTATTTTTTTATCGCCTAGTAATTTCATCATCAACTTGATAGACTCTATTCCTTTTTGGCGGACATCTTGATGAACGGTTGTTAATTTTGGATTTGACATGCGCGCCAATATACTATCATCAAAACCGACAATAGAGATATCTTCTGGGACATGATATCCTAGCTCTATTAGCATATTCATACAATCAATAGCTAAATAATCTGAAGCAAAAAATAAGGCATCAAACTGAAAAATCTTTTTTGACTGAATCCAATTTTTCAGGAAAATATGACGCTTTTCTTCTATATAGTTCACAGGTACTAATTGCTCTATTTTAAACGAAAGCCCATTATTTTTCAGTGCTTCAAGATAGCCTCTAAATCTCTCTAAATCTACTCCAATCAGGCAATCTTCATTCGCAAGAAATGCAATCTTCTGACAATCTTGAGCAATCAAATACTCCGTCACTAACTTTCCGCCCTCAAAGTCTTCCAAACCAACATTGTAATAATCAGATCGATTTTCATATAAATAGGTGTCAATAAAAACAGTCGGCAATGTAATGTTATCCAGCACTTGTTTCGTCTGAATTGGATTAGAGCCTAAAACAATCAAGCCATCTAAATTCCAAGATGCCACGACTTTTTGGCACTCCGCAAAGTCCTTTACTGTGTAAATCAGCATATAATAGCCATTTGCGGCAATCTCAGTTTCTAGCGAGCTAATGAGCTCACCGTGAAAAGTATCTTGTGCAACGTTTACTTCATTACGGTGTTCATAAAAAGTCAAAACTCCAATAATCTGCGATTGGCCATGCGCCAAAATACGCGCCCCCATATTGGGCGAATAGTTATTTTTCTGTATGATTTCCTGTATTTTTTCAAGTTTTTCTTTGGAAATTTTTCCTCTTCGCCCATGGAGTACATTTGAAACCGTAGTAGGACTGACTCCCGCTTGATCTGCCATTTGCTTAATTGTCGTCATAAGAGAATTATAACAGAAAGCAATATAGCGAGACGGATACGAAACTATTTTACAGCTCCAGACACGACACCCGAGATGATATAACGCTGAAATATGATGTAAATAATCAATACTGGTAAAATAACCATCAGATAACTTGCAAAAGCAAGGTTGTAATTTGTCGAAAATTGCCCTTGAAAGACGTATTGCGAGAGCTGCAGAGTCTGCTGGTTGGGGTCTGACAACAAAATCAGCGGCATCAAGAAGTCATTCCACGTCCACATAAATGACAGAATTGCGACCGTCGCGTGCATTGGTTTGAGCATCGGAAAAATGATATATCGAAAGACTTGAAAGGGTGTTGCGCCGTCTATCAGCGCCGCTTCGTCAAGCGCCACAGGAATTTTCGAGATAAAACCCGTGTATAAAAATGTGTTCATCGGCAGTCCAAAGACAATGTACAAAAATGTGATACCTAGAATATTGTCCAAATGAAACAGCGATGCTTGCTTAACAAGCGGCAACATCAGGACGTTGAATGGAATGAATAAGGCACTAATAAAATAATAGTAAAGTCTATTAAACAGCTTACTCCGATGACGATTTCGAGAGATCGCATAGGCCACCATAGAGTTCGTGACTAAAGTAAAGACGAGGTTTACTCCTGTAATAAATAGTGTATTGGCGAAGTTTTGCCAAAAATTCGTAAGGCGCATCGCATCTGCAAAATTTTGCCAACGGATATATTTCGGGAAGGCCAACACATTTGTCATTTGATCAGGTGTTTTCAATGCAACCATGACGGCGAGATATAAGGGACCCAAGATAGCCACTATTCCAGATATAAGTAATACAACCGTAATTGGCCAATTCGTACGGCTTGCAATTAATTTTTTCATCAGAAATTGGCCTCTCTTTTTTCAAGAACTCGCAATTGGAAAAACGAAATGATAATGACAATCAAGAAGAGTATCACTGAATTCGCCGACTGAATCGCAAATTGTCCGCCGTTAAAACCTTTTTGATAGATTAAAACAGAAATTGAGGTCGTCGAATTTCCAGGGCCGCCGCCTGTCATTGCAATGATTTGGTCAAATACCATCAAAAAATTTTTAACCGATAGCACCATATTAATCGTGAAAAACGGTGCCAACAATGGAAAAGTAATCGTCCGAAACTTTGTCAATCCAGTTGCTCCATCAAGCAAGGCAGCTTCATTGACATCTCCATCAATTGTCTGTAGACCTGACAGATAAATCAACGTGTTAAAGGCTAGAGACTGCCAGACCGTGACAATCAGTACGCCAAGCCATGCCTTATCAGTTCCTAATATTGATACCGATAAGGCTTGAACACTTAAACTTCTGCCGATTTGCGGAATCAGATTAGAGAAAATAAAAGTAAAAACAAAGCCGATGATCAAAGTTGACAGCATATAAGGCATAAAATAGACCGCCTTTAGAAATCCTTGGAGTTTAATCTTTGAGTTCAAGCCTAACGCAATCAGGAGACTTAAGATATTGACTGTAACTGTTGCAGCAATCGCAAACTTGAATGTAAAGGCGTAAGCGCCTAGTATCGTCGGATCAGTAAATAGATGCAAATAATTATTTAGACCTACAAATGACCATACGCCAAATCCTTGCCAATCTGTAAGGCTATAGAAAATCCCTTGTAAAAATGGCAATGTGTGAAAAAGAAAGAACAGTGCCGCCAAAGGTAAAACCATAAAATAGTAAGCTGAAGAAATTTTGTGCAATTTATTTTTTATCATCATCCACCACAAGCCATGTAAAACTAAAATATCTGCTTGCTCCCCTTTCAAATTACTTCTTTGTATTTGCAATATCGTATTGCTGGTCTGCTGTTTTCAAGAATTGACTGATGTTTTCAGATGCAGGCATATTCTTATTTTCATTCAAGGCAATCCCTGACAGAAGACTAGCCATATTGAAGCCCGCAGGATAAAGATGATCTGGAAAATCTGACACATGACCGCCTGCAATCTCTTTAGAAGCGGCTGTCATCGCTGAGTCTGTTTGATCTACACCTGTGATAGCAGAAAAGGCTGCTTGTTCCTTGATATATTTAGCTGCCTGTTCTTTTTTCAGCATGAACGTGACAAATTTTTTATCTGCTTCTTGGTGCTTCGAGTTTTTGCCAATGGCAAGGAGGACATCAACACCTGAGGACAGTGTATTTTTACTTGTGTCATTGGTTGTAGGAAATGGTACAATACCAAAGTTTATGGTTTTATTTGTTTGGCGAATTACAGGAATCGTCCATGAACCGTTGATAAGCATTGCAGCTTTGCCTTGGGCAAAAGCTGCTAAACCGTCATTATAAGATGTACCCATGTAGTTACTTTGACCAAGCTTAATAACATCGATGAATCTTTGCGCTACTGGCTTCATATCAGATACAAAGCTAGTTTTGCTAGCCAGACGATCTTTTCCAAAATTCACAGGCTCAAGAGCCGGTGCCACAGAATTCCAAACACACATCGTTGTCCAATTATCTGCTCCTTGAAAGTCAAGTTCGAGCGGTGTCACTCCCTTACTCTTTAATACTTCATTTATCTTTACAAACTCAGCCCAAGTCTTAGGATAGGAAAGTCCATATTTATCAAAAATATCTTTGTTATAGATAAGCCCTGAGGCATTTGTGGCATAAGGCACTCCATAAACTTTTGCTGTTCCTGTGAAGACCTTCATTTGTTTCAGATAAGAGCTTTGAATATCCTTGACATAGGTCTCACTGGATTGGTCTTTTAGAACGCTTGCTTTCTCAAGTTGAAGAAATGTTGCATCTCCGCCACCAGAAATAACATCTGGAATGTCGTTTTTTGTCAGACGGGTTTTGAGGACAGTCCCACCATCCGCAGGCGCTGTCACGTTGACGGTAATGTTTGGATTAGCTTTTGTAAACTCCCTCGCTAACTCTTTCAGAGTTGTAGCATTTTCAGTTTTTGTCGAAAAAACCTCGATTGCTTGCTTTCCTGAGGATGTGTTTTCTGAGCTCGAACAAGCGCTAAGAAGCGTAAATCCAGCTAGCACTAACGTCGTGCTTAAACCAAATTTTGTAAATTTTTTCATCAAATTTCTCCTTAAATTTATTGGTGTTACGTAACACCTTTGATAAAAACATTTTACAACTTTATGCAAACGTTGTCAAAAACGAGGTATAAGATTTTACTTCTTTTTATTTCATTACAAAAACCCTACTCATATGAGCAGGGTTTATATATTTTCCGATTGTAGCTAGTCTAAAATTTTAAAGCATGTCAATCAAAAGTTGTTTCAATTCTGAAATCTTAGGTTGACGTGGGTTAGCTGGTGTGCATTGATCATCGTAGACAAGATCAGCCAAACGATCAAGGTTTTCACGCAATTGTTTTTCATCACACCCATTTCCAGTCAACGTGATATCAATATCAATTGAATCCGTCAATTTCTTGATTTCTTCAATCAAAACTTCAACAGCTTTGGCATCTGAATCTTTCTTCTCTGCAAATCCCATAAAGCGTGAAATTTCAGCATAGTCTTCTTGGGCACGATATACTTCGTAGCGTGGATAAGGCGTACGTTTTACATTTCCTGTCACGGCATTAAACTTGATAACATGCGGCATTGCAATCGCGATTGCAAGACCGTGAGGAAGACCAAACTCACCACCAGTTTTATGTGCCAATGAGTGGTTAATACCTAGGAAGGCATTGGCAAAAGCCATACCTGCCATAGTTGCAGCATTGTGCATGTTTTCGCGAGCTTTTTGTCCCTCTTTAGTTGGGTGGCTAGGGTCATAGTTATATGACGCTGTCAAGTTTTCAAAAATGAGTTTGATAGCTTGAAGAGAGATTGGTTTTGTATAATCTGAAGCCATAACTGACACATAAGACTCAAGGGCATGAGAGAGGGCATCAATACCTGACCAAGAAACTGTACGTTTTGGGACTGTCATGACAAACTCAGGGTCAACAATTGCAACTTGCGGTGTCAATTGATAATCAGCCAATGGATACTTAACATGTGTCTCGTCATCTGTGATAACCGCAAATGGTGTGACTTCTGAACCAGTACCTGAAGTTGTAGGAATTGCAACCATCTGAGCCTTATGAGGATGATAAAACTTGATGATACGTTTACGGATATCCACAAATTTTTGTGCAAATTCTTCAAATAGATGTTTCAATGATGCATCATCTTCCAAGTCAACTTCACCACGCGCAGCATATTCATAAATCAAACGACCAATCTTACCTGCATCAAGTGCCGATCCACCACCTAAACAGATAACAGTGTCCGGTTCAAATTCATGCATATGACGTGCAATCTCGACTGCTTGACTCAGAGTTGGATCTGGTTTGACAGAGCCATAAATGCTTGTTTGGATTTGACTTGGACGAAGCGCCAATTGCTCAAGAACCTTATCCACAAATCCAAATTGAACCATGCCTGGATCTGCCACGATAAAGGCACGATGAACATGTGGAAGCTCTTGTAAATAGCTAATTGAATTTTTCTCGTAGTAAATTTCTTTTGGTAAGCGAACCCATTGTGGGCGATTACGACGCTTAGCCACGGTTTTAACATTCAAAAGATCATATGTGCTCAAGTTATGTGAGAGCGAATTTTTTCCCCAGCTTCCTGTTCCGAGCGTCAACGATGGACGCATTGCATCAGTATAGATATCTCCAACACCGCCGATAGAATCGGGCTGGTTGACAAGAATACGAGAAGCTTCAACAAGCTCGCCGTATTCTTTGACAAATGGATCTTCCATCGCACCAATCTGAATCGCAGCATTATGTCCTGCACCTTGATAATGAAGCAGGCTACGCACGATTTCAACACCTTCAGCACGATCTTTCGCCTTATAGATTGAAAGAAGTGGTGATAATTTTTCTGATGACAAAGCTTCACCAATGTTCTTTTTATCAAGTTCAAAGAGCAAAACATCTTTATCTTCAGGAACTTTCACTCCTGCTTGCTCGGCAATCCATTGACCAGAACGGCCTGCAACAGGGCCAGTAACGCCATAACCTTCACCTGCACGCTCAACAAAGACAAAGCTCTCGATTGCTTTGTAGTCTTTTTTAGGAACAAGGTAAGCGCCTTGCTCCTCCATCTTAGCCAAGAACTCATCATAGACCTCGGCAGCCACAACAGCTGAGTTTTCAGTCGCACAAATCATACCGTTATCAAAACGTTTAGAAAGAAGCAAATCTTCAACTGCACGTTCAACATTAGCCGTCGCATCAATATAAACTGCACCATTACCAGCACCTACGCCGAGTGATGGGTTACCAGACTTAAGCGCTGCATTTACCATACCAGGGCCACCTGTTGCAAGAATCGTTGCAAGGCCTGGATTTTGGATAAGCGCTGTAGTCATATCAAGACTAGGCGTTTCAATCCATTGAATAAAATTCTTTGGTGCGCCGGCTGCAAGAGCTGCTTCATATACGATTTGAGCCGCATGGCTTGAACACTTTTGAGCCTGCGGATGGAATGCAAACACAATCGCATTACGTGTCTTCGCAGTCAAAAGTGACTTGAAAATAGCTGTTGAAGTTGGATTAGTTGTTGGAACAATACCTGCAAGAACTCCAAGAGGGCTCGCAATTTCAACTGAACCTGAAACTTTATTTTCAGCAATAACACCAACTGTTTTGTCATTTTTAATTGCATTAAAAACTGACTCCGAAGCAAAATGATTTTTTGTATCTTTGTCTTCTACTACTCCACGACCAGTTTCATTAACTGCTTCATGGGCAAGCTTAAGAGAGTTTTCTGATGCTGCAAGCGCCATTGCCGCGACGATTTTATCAACTTGTTCTTGGGTATAGCCTGAAAATTCGAGAACTGCTTTATGAGCTTTTTCTACGAGATTCGCAGTATACTTTTTTGCCACTTCAAAATTTTTAGCTTTTTCTTCTGCAGTGAGTTCTTTCTTGACAGCTTTTGTTGCCATTTTCATCCTCCTCGATGAATCTTAATGAGTTTTGCCTATGTCAATTTCAGATATAGGACTTATAAAACGTTAACGTTTGTGACCTGTTTCACATTTTTATTTTACATTATTTTTTTTGCCTTGTCAACAATTTGTGAATATTTTTACATTTATTCTTTAGGGCATCATAAAACTCCTTTTCTCATTGGTATATTCTAGCAATCAATTATTCTA
The DNA here is from genome assembly GCA_031254295.1 of Streptococcaceae bacterium. Taxonomy (GTDB): domain Bacteria; phylum Bacillota; class Bacilli; order Lactobacillales; family Streptococcaceae; genus Lactovum. Next base: position 8,913 of record JAIRUS010000177.1, read on the forward strand.
CAAAGATAACGGTAAAATCTCTGATGTGTTCTTTCCCTTTAATTCCACCATATTTCGCAATGTCTCTCGTCCACCATTTAACCAAATCATCTTGAAAAATTTCATAATATAATAATGTTGTTTTCGTTCCTCGCCAGACCAGCCAGATTCTCCATCTTTTATTGTCATTTTGTCAAAATTTTGCACAAAAATCCAATAAGCTGAATATTTTTGTCCTGTTTCAAACCACGAAAGTTCTGAAATATCATCTCTGAAACCATTTAAATTCTTAGTATATATCCTATTATTGAGAGGAGCTTTTAAAGAATTTGAAACAACTTGAATAAAACTTCTATCATCAACAACTTCAAGCAAATCAATTGCTTCTATAAAATCGTTCTTTCTTTTTTGCAGCTTTTTTAAGCTGACTTCAAGTTTTTCCAATTTTATTTTATTTATTCTATTCTTTCTTATCATGGCTGTATCTTCTGCCATTGTCCTTTATAATGAGAATCTGTATAGTAAACTCATTCACTTTTTGTGTCTCTAACAAACCTTTGAGTTCCTCGTGTCCCATCAGATTCTAAATTTCCAGTATCATATTCTTTATATTCTGGAATTTGATTATTTATCGCATTTGGCAATTTTTTCATTTCAGTATTGCATTAAGAACTAACAAGTAGGACTGTAAAATTTCTTCTCGCATTAGGGCCACCCACCATTGAGGTAATAATCTCGTTTGTCCACCAATTTACAATATTTTCGAGATATTCAATATAATATTTTATATATTTTTTATTTTCATTCTCTTTCAACATTTCTTCGTAATTATTTATTACTAATACATAATTTTTATAATGTGACACTGCGGGTGCATCTTCAAACCAAGGTAGATCTTGCATAATATCGTAGAACCAATTAATATTAAATTTATTATATTCTAATTCTGAATATCTTCCACCCATCGCTTCAATAATTTCTTTGTAATAAAAAGTATCAGAAGTAACATTTTTTCCATCTGCATAGCCTACATATGTATCATTCATCTCCCTTAAATAATCTAAATAAGGTCTCCCAAACTCATGTCTTATTTCTTCTTGAGTCGTTATATTGACTTGATTAAAATTTAAAGTCATTTTAAGGCTCCTTTATTTCCGTCCAAGGGCTATTAATTCTGTAACAATATTGAAAAAATTCTATTTAACTACTCTACAAAGATAACGGTAAAATCTCTAACGTGTTCTCTCCCTTTAATTCCACCATATTTCGCAATGTCTTCTGTCCACCATTTAACCAAATCATCTCGAAAAATTTCATAATAATGTTGTTTTCGTTCCTCGCCAGACCAGCCAGATTCTCCATCTTTTATTTTCATTTTGTCAAAATTTTTCACAAAAAGCCAATAAGCTGAATATTTTTGTCCTGTTTCAAACCACGGCAACTCATTTATATAGTCAGAAAATGCGCTTAGGTTTTCTGAATAAATCGAGTGTTCTTTCGGGGCTCCTAGACTTTTTGCTACTTCATTGATAAAGCTCTCATCATTTGTCACATTTTTTAAATCAACAATACCGATAAAATCATGACTTTTCTTCGATAATTTTCCTAGTTCAGTTTCAAATTTATTCTGATTAATCTTATTTATTCTATTCTTTCTTATCATGGTTCTATTTCCACCCAATTTCCATTATAGTGAGAATTAGTATAATATATCTTTCCAGACTTACTGTCCCGAACAAAACGTTGACTGCTTCTAGCTCCATTTTCTTTCAAATCCCCAGTATCATATTCTTTATATTCTGCTGTTTCTCCGTTAATTTCAGTTGGCAAAGGTGGTTGTGTTCGATTTTTATATATTTTCCCTGTATTATATCCTTGTTCTTGACCTTTATAATTTCCTCTCCAATCATTTTTTGAATATCCTTCATAATCTCTCTGTACATTTTCAGGTAATTCATCAAGGTTAGTTTGGTGAATATCCGTACTAGCAGCTTCACCACCCGCTTTCGGAAGTGGCGAAGTTTCAGGATTAATCGTCCCAGAGTCTGTTTTAACCGTTCCTATTGTGCCATCAAGAAAATCGCCAATTGTTTTGCCAAGAACACTTCTTCCCATTCCCGCAAGAACATCTCCTAAAACCAGTGTTCCTCCAACAGCTGTTTCCTCTGGTGCAGCTAATATTGTAGCACCTGCTAATAGACCGCCCACAAGTGCGCTTCCCACATATTGACCAATCGCACTGTTTAGAAAATTGTCAACTGGCCTTACAACATTCTCGTTTAACCAGTTTACCCCATTGCCTATCGCATGTCCCACGCCATTAAAGAAATTCTGTGTTCCCTGAACAGCTTTGTCCCACCAATTCTTCGGTTTACTAGTATTTCTGTCAATGGTGAAGTTGCCAGCGCCGCCTGTGTCCGCTGAAACTGGCTTGGGTGTCAACTGCCCATTATCCACGGTGAAGTAGCGCTCGACAACTTTCTGCTCTATCGTCGGTTCTGCATAATAAGCATAATACTCATACCACGCCGCCGAGCCTGGATCTCCTGCGGCTGTGTAGGTCGAAAAGGTCGCCATGCCTGACTTCGACACATACTGATTCCATGGCATATGCGCGCTACTTTAGTGTATTTCTCATGCCTAAAATAATTTAGAGTTCTTTTTCTATCTCACTCCAAATATCCTCTATCTTTTCACCATCAATTCTGCCGTCTCTAAATAATTCATCAACTGTAGAAAATTTTTGTGTAAAATTTCCTTTTGTATCCACTTTTGTCAAATAAATGCCAAACTCATTCTGACTTATCCAATATTTGTTATTCTTGTAGCGAAAGAAGAACTCTTCCCCCCAACCTATACGTTCTTTTATAGCTTTAATATTCAAATTAAAATCCTTCTTGACTATTTTATTAGCGGTCTCCCAGATGGCTTACCATCTGGACCGTATTCCCAAATATGTTCATGTGGTACTTCTGGATGATTAGCTGGATTTCCATGATCTGTAAAATCCACATCGCGGGTTGCTCTACCATTTGAATCGAACCATCTTCTTGTAAGTGGCTCCCCCGTTTCTCTATCAATTATATCAATTGTTGAATTCTCACTTCCTTGATACCCTGGGTTTATTGTAGTTGTATTATAATCTCCATATCTAGTTATATCAATTTCTCTTCCAAGATTAGTATTAATAATCTCATTTTCTCCTGCAGTAGTTTCTGCCACAGCCTGACTTGCAACATCTTCAGTTTCTGTCGCGAGTGCATCTTCAAGCTCGGCTGTCAGAGCGGCGTCCGCTGTTATGCCTGCCGCATCTGAAAGTCCTCCTGTTTCTGGAGTCAAAAAGATAGAAGCGGCTGTAACTCCAAGCATGGTGACACCATCTCCAACTACTCGGAGATAATCTGGGCTTTTCTTATGTCT
>JAIRUS010000024.1 GCA_031254295.1 Streptococcaceae bacterium
TATCTTGGTGTCGGCTTCCAGTCAGAGTTTTACTACAACTACTATGCGCCAGCGCCTGCACGCGCCGAGGACAGCTACTTCTTCTCCCAAGGTGTGCGTTATGACCTTTTCGGCAGTGCGCTCCAAGCCCATCTGACAACCCAAGTCCGCCAACAAGTCACCGTCAACTACTATGACCTCAAAGGGCATACGATTGCGTCAAGCGACCATTACCAATGGTTTACCAATCAAGACTACAAAGTCCCAACACCAACGATAGCAGGTTATGGCTTTGTGAACTTCACACAAGACAGCTCCGTTGCGAATCACCCAGTTATCAACGTCTACTATGACAAGCAGAACGTCCAAGACTACCGCCAAGGCTACATCAATAATGCGGTCTACAATGACGGCACATTCTACACACCAAGTGTGAATGTGAACTTCTCGAACTATGGCGATACAAGCTATCAGGTGTCTTATGACAACTATGACCATACGCAAAATCTTGTGACCTTTAACTTGTTGGCTTCGAACACGAACTCTGTACAAAGATCGGGGACTGGAACGAGTCTGACGGAACAACAGTTGCAGAACTACATGAAAAATAATGGACTGAATCGAGCTGAAGCAATTAAATTGATTCAGTACATGGATAAAGTGGCGAGCACAGCTAAGGATAGAGGGGATAATGTGAATCATGTGGTAGATAATTCATTGGCTTATTCAACTTATTCTGAAGACCCATTGCAAACTAAATATAACGATTTTTCAATTGGACATTATAATAATTTAAAAGAGTATCAAAAAAAAGTTGATAGTTTGTTAAGTGAAAAGATGCATGGAGGAAAAACTCTAGACCTCCCTCATCTTGCGACGAATCTCGCAGCGATTGAAAAGAGTGGTGAGAAATGGGACACGACAAAAGCTTGGGCATCTTTTCCTTTTTCTGTCCATATTGGTTTTTCAAAAGCTTATAAGCGACAGATTAGTGCTCCAACAATTTCATTTGGTTTTGATAAAGAGACTATTTTACAACAAGACGGTTTGATTGGGGACTTGCTTACAAACTACAACACCCCAGAAGTTGCGGCAGATTTAGATGCCCTTATCATGGCAACTGACCCTAAGTGGTCGAAATATTCGATGAATGAGCGAATGAAGCGATATTATAGCCAAAGTCCAGAGGTGATTGATAATTTGCGTAGAGATGAAGCGAAACGCTTTAAAAAATCGGGAGATGCTAATCGAGTAATGCTTACTCCAGGTGGATATGGTTTAGCAGGATTAGGCCTTATTCATGCCATTAAAGGAGGAGATGTAAATAATGTCTTTACTCATGTTGGTAAATCAATCAAGAATTCTTTTAATAATCTAATAAAAAATGCAAAGAATGGTTTCAATATAGCCATTAAAACAGGACAGAATGTCTTTAATAGTTTTGCGGAGAAGGCAAAAGCTGCAGGAGAAGATGTAAGCCAGCTTGTAAGTGGAACCGTGCAAGGAGCTCAGCACGAGCTCAGCGTACGTGTTATTGCGAGACAAATAGCCGAAGCCACGCAAAATGCCGTAAATTTTGCGACAAACCTAGCCACATCAGTATGGAATGGCATCACAACAGTGTATAATAATTATGTAGCACCAGTTGTGAATGCAGTAGGCAACGTAGTAAGTCATGTTGTGCAAGCAGCAGGAAACGTTATTCATCAAGTCGCAGAAGCTGTTTCACACGCTGTAAATAATGTCGTACACGCGATTGGTAAAGCGGTAAATGGAGTGATAAATTGGGCAAAAAATCTTTGGTAAAAAAGAGAAGAAAAATTTCGATAAGAACAATTGTAATCTTATCAATCCTAATGGGATTTATGATGATGCTTGTTCCCTTAGGGGGACAGGTAAAAGATAACTTGGCCAAGTATTCTGTTTACTATGCGGGTAATTTACCACATAAAGTAGGCACAGATCCAGAACTTGTGGCGGTAATAGATAATCTGGATAAGATTTATATACCAAATCTTGACCAAAGCACAAAAGTAGTTGATGAATTTAGTGCAAAAAATTATATTTCTTCAAAAAATCGGCTGTACCAATATGATTTTTTAACACACACTATATACTACAAGAAAAATAATGAAGAAAATTATTTATACAAAAATAAAAGTTCGGACAAAAAACAAGTAGGCTATGTATTGACTCTGTGGAAGGGTGAAGATTCACAAGTGAAGACAATTGATTTAGACGGTCGCTTAATTTATCTATTAGATAGCGATGAAAAAAAAAATAATCCTAAAAACTCAGATTTATTGAATTTTGAAAAAGAAAAAGAGCTTCTTTTTGGGAATATAATAAAAACCAAACAAAAACCATCAATAAATCTTCAATTCATTTATAATTATTTGAATGAATCAAAGTTTAATTGAGAGAAGAAAACGTTAATATCTGAAATTTGATATTAACGTTTTCTCGATTATTGCGATAAGGTTTGGAATGGCATCACAATAGGCGTATAATAATTATGTTGCCCCAATTGTGAATGCGATAGGCAACGTGGTAAGTAATGTCGTGCACGCGATTGGGAATGCGGTAAATGGAGTGGTCAATTGGGTAAAAAAACTTTGGTAAAAAATCGCAGGAAAGTTTCGACAAGAATAATTGTAATATTGTCAATCCTATTGGGACTTTTCTTTAAATTTCGTAGTAAATTGGATTGGTCTACACTCTGGAACAACTAAAAGTTGTTTTTTCGTTGCTATAAAAGGCAGGAAATATAAGAATAAAAATGTGTTATAATGAGCGATATGGCTACATCTAGTAAATCAAAAACAAATAAAAAACCTTCTAATTCCAGAAAAAAACAAACTCAAAATAAATCAGTAAGCAAAAGAATAGTTTTCTACCTGATAAGTGCTATTTTGTTGATTTTTGCCTATACTCGTATGGGTTTTTTTGGTGTACTTTTATATAATCTTGTTCGTCTTTTGGTTGGATCTACTGCCTATTTAGCCCTCACTTTATATTTAGCTTATCTTATACTGGCGCGTGTTAAAAAGGAATGGTTTGAAAATCGTCGTCTAATTTCAGGAACGCTTATCAGCTTTACGGGCCTTGTTCTTTTTTGGCAAGCAATTTTTGCAATGAATGAAAGTAGTGATACTGCCTTTTGGAATATTTTGTCTGATTTGGGGAATTTTAGAGTTTCTCTTCCAGCTGGTGGTGGCTTTATTGGCTGGTTATTATATTTTCCATCAAAAGCATTATTTTCGTCTATTGGTGTCTTCATTATCGCAGTGCTTTTTGTTATTGTCGGTTGTTTTGTAGCTGAGCCGAAGCTGATTCATAAACTACGTGAGGCAATTTATTCAATGCTCGAGTCACGTACAGAAGCAAAGCTTGAAAGACAACGTCAGCGAGAGGAAGCTGAAGCCTTGGCAGAGCAGGAACTACGAGAAAAAGGACATTATTTCAATGACTTTAATGAAGATTTTGAAGAATCTGAAGTTAATGGAGAAAACGCGGAAGCAGCAGATTATTTCAAAGATGTTCATATAACAGGGGAATTTGATTCAATCGTAGAGCCGAAAGAAAATCATCTCAATTCAACTACTGGCTATAATTTTGATAACTATCAATATTCAGAACGCTTTCGTAACCCTCTGGGAATGATGACAGACGAAGATGCAGACTGGCAGGACATCTATGCATCTGATGATAATGGAGAAGCCAGCGGATATGGTAATAAAGAAGATGATAATGCAGAGCAAGCGAGCTATCCAGCCTATAATCTAACAGAAATTGACCTTGAAAAGGGAGTAGAGCGTAAAGTTGCGGCTTCTTCGACCTTAGAAAGAATTCGACAAATTAATCAAGCGAGTCAGAATGTTGAAAATAGTGAACACCATTCTCTCTACCAACTTCCAACCTCAGACTTACTTGCTAAAGTTCCAGTTAAAAGTCAGGAAAAAGAAAAAGCTCAGGTTCGTAAAAATATAAAAGTTTTAGAAGAGACTTTTAAGTCGTTTGGAATCAACGCCAGCGTGGAATCAGCAGTGGTTGGCCCATCGGTCACAAAATACGAAATCAAGCTAGCTACTGGGGTGCGTGTCAATCGTGTGGCGAATCTGTCAGATGATCTTGCTTTAGCCTTGGCTGCTAAAGATGTGCGTATCGAAGCACCGATTCCAGGGAAGTCATTGGTCGGTATTGAAATTCCAAATCTTGAAATCGCCACTGTCGGCTTTCGAGAGATGTGGGAGGAAGCTAAAACTAACCCTGATAAACTTCTTGAAATTCCGCTTGGTAAAAGCCTTGATGGTTCAATTAAAACCTTTGATTTGGCCAGAATGCCCCATCTTTTAGTGGCTGGATCGACTGGATCAGGTAAATCAGTGGCTGTCAATGGGATTATCGCTTCAATCTTGATGAAGTCACTGCCTAGTCAAGTGAAGTTTTTGATGGTCGATCCGAAAATGGTTGAGCTTTCAGTCTATAATGACATTCCGCAACTTTTGATTCCAGTGGTAACCAATCCGCGCAAGGCATCACGAGCTTTACAACGCGTGGTAGATGAGATGGAACGCCGCTACGAGCTGTTCAGCCGCAAAGGTGTTCGCAATATGGAAGGCTATAATCAAAAGATTGAAACTTTCAATGCGGCCTCAGATGAGAAAGAAATTCCACTACCATTTATTGTGGTAATTGTTGATGAGTTGGCAGACTTGATGATGGTGGCCTCAAAGGAAGTTGAAGATGCTATCATTCGTCTCGGACAAAAAGCGCGTGCGGCGGGTATTCATATGATTTTGGCAACGCAGCGTCCGTCTGTTGATGTCATTTCTGGCTTGATTAAGGCAAATGTACCATCACGTGTGGCTTTTGCAGTATCTTCGGGTACAGACTCACGTACAATCATTGATCAAAATGGGGCTGAAAAATTACTTGGTCGTGGAGATATGCTCTTCAAGCCGATTGATGAAAACCATCCTCTTCGTTTACAAGGTGCTTTCTTGTCTGACGCGGATGTTGAGACACTAGTTGACTTTATCAAGGGACAAGCCGAAGTCGAATACGATGACGCGTTTGACCCAGGAGAAGATGATGCCGATGATAACCGCTCTGGCTATGCAGGCAATGCTGGCGGAGATTCAGGCGATCCTTTATTTGAACAAGCTAAGTCCTTGGTTATCACATCACAGAAGGCTTCAACTGCTCAAATTCAGCGGACTTTAAAAGTTGGCTTCAATCGGGCGACAGACCTTATGAATGAACTAGAAGCAGCTGGAATTGTTGGTCCTGCTAAAGGGACCACACCTCGGAAAGTTTTGATGAACCTGTCGGGAGATTACTCTGGTGATGATAATTATATAGATAATTCACTTAATTAATTTAATTAAATAGTATATGACGATATTTGATAATTTTGAAAGACTAAAGCGACAGGGTGCTTTTCCACAAATCACAGTTGTTGCAGGTGAGAGTGATGAACTGGTCTCGGAAATTCGAGACCAGATTTTGGCTTATGTCAATTTTGATACTGCAAATCTAAGCCAGTCCTATTTTGATTTGACTGAGGCCGATGCTAACGTTGCACTTGAAGAGCTTGAAAGCTTGCCTTTCTTTGCAGAACAACGCTTGGTTATTTTTGAAAATCTTTTGAATATTTCTACGGCTAAAAAATCGGTATTTGACGAAGGGCAAATGAAACGCTTTGAGCATTTTTTAGATGCACCAGTCGAGTCAACTCAGGTCATTATAATCATTCATGGCAAGCTTGATGCGCGTCTTAAGGTCACAAAAAAATTGAAGAAGATTGCAAGTTTACTTGAGGCAAATCCTTTGACCCCACAAGAATTGCAAAATTATTTCATGAAGGCAACGAAGCTCAAACCTAGAGTTTTACTTCGTCTGGCTGAAAAGTCAAACTTTAGCTTCTCAATTATGAAACAAAATATCACGACTCTTGAAATTTATGCGGATAATCGAGAAATCGAATTAGAGGACTTGGAGAAAATTATTCCGAAGTCTTTGCAAGAAAATATTTTTGACTTAACAGATCTTATACTGACTGGTAAAACAAAAGCAGCTCGTGAACTAATAGCTGATCTTGTGATTGCAGGAGAGGATATTATCAAGATTGTTGCGATTTTGACGAATGCTTATCGTCTTTATTATCAGGTAAAAATATTTCAAGCGCAGCATATTCCTGAGAATATACAAACAAGTCAGCTCAAAATTCACCCTTATAGAGTAAAGCTAGCGAATGACTTGGTTGGAAGGCTAGCACGAAAATATCTACGTGAGTCGCTAAAAATGCTGATTAATCTGGATTATGAGATAAAAATAGGTCGGGCAGATAAGGAGCTATTATTTGATGTCACACTGGCAAAACTTATTCTAAACAATTTTTAGCTTGAATTTTTTGACAATTTTTGTTAAACTCTAATAAAGGATTT
>JAIRUS010000109.1 GCA_031254295.1 Streptococcaceae bacterium
TTTCAACTACCATATCATCAGGTAAGTCTTTGATCGCACCATTATTTGTCATATTCACCGAATTGAGTAATACTTTCTCATCAAAGAAGATTGCTTCAATGATTGGTATTGCGTATTCATTGGAAATACGGACTTTTTCTGGTTCAAAAGTAAACTCTTCTCTCATCCATTCCTCTTGGGTCAGTCGTTTATCAAAAAGCCCACCGTCCAGATGCCCACCATCAGCTGCATAGACAAATTCAGCCACCCGTGAAGTTTTTTCAAATAACTTTTCACGCACAGGCTCATAGCGATAAAGTAATGACTCTCCTGCATAAAAATCGTTTGCCCATGAGAGATACTCACCACAATGGTTCGTCCCAGGATAAGCATAGAGTCCGTAAATATGATATAAAGTCCGAGAAAGGCCAATATGATCCCAGTCCGCCAGTCTGTCCGCGCGACTTTCCGCCTCTTCAAAGGCTGGATACAAGTCCTTTCCAGTCATTTTATCTTCGATCTTTGTAAAGAAGCCAAAATGATTGAGTCCACCTGCTTCAATTGCAAGGCTTTTCTTATCCCTCTCCAAAAACTTACTTATTTGATCAATTCCCATATCCAGCCCATGACATAGACCAACTACATGAATCTTAGTCAGCTTAGAGATTGCTTCTACCAGCTTTGCCTCTGGATTTGTATAGTTAATCAGCCACGCTTCCGGGCAAAGTTCTTCCATGGTATGTGCAATATGGAGCATAGGTCCGATATTGCGCAATGTATGAAACATCGAGCCTGGTCCACCATTTTCACCATAAATCTGAGAAGAACCATAACGACGTGGAATATGAAAATCCATTGACCAGTACTCATAGCGCTCAAGCTCAATGGCTGTGATGGCAAAATCTGCCCCCGTCAGTGCTTCTTCCAGATTTAGTGTCTGTGTAATTGACATCGGATGCACCAAATGCTTTTTTAACTTCAAAGCATAGTCATAGGTTCTCTGCATATTGTCTGCTGCAATATCCATCAGGCAGACACTCAAATGGGCGTCTGTTCTCAACTTTTCTGATAAGGCAAGATCATGTAATGCCCCAACTGCAAACTGTACAGAGCCTGCTCCGATAAGTGCCACTTTGATATTTTTCATCTATTTTCTCCAGTAGAGTTCCTGCAAATGCACAGTACAAGGTAGGCAAATGCAGATGCCACTCGACTTGCGGCTTTAGCCGCTTAGTGAGAGTGGACAGCGTAGCCAAAGGTGAAGTGCCACTCGACTTGCAGCGACCATTCGCTCTAAAATACTAAAGTATTTAGGCGAATCGTAGCCGCTTAGCGATAAGAGGAGGCTAGCGCTTCAGCGCGTAGCAAGCTCTTAGTAGCTCCCCACCAGAGTGGACAGCGTAAGTAGTGTTGTGGTATACAGCAAAGGAGCCTAACGCTGTAATGTGCGTTTCGCAGGAAGTATAGTATAGTTTAGTTGACTTGCTGCCGCCTGATCCAGATAAAAATCTACATGTTCCCGATTAAGAAAATATTGGGCAGGGAGATTAGCTTCCGGCTCTTCTAATATCTTCTTAGCTATTTCTGCCTTATGTTCTCCGATCAGTGCCACTACCATTCGTTTCGACTTTACTAATTGTCCCAAGCCAAGCGAAATCCCCTGTTGCAAATTTACCTCCTCTGTAAAATATTTCTGCATCACACGTTTTGTCGTTTCAGACAACTCAACAAGCGATGCTTGAGCAAGAATTGGCATACCAGGCTCATTAAGCCCAATATGCCCATTCATTCCCACCCCCATCAAACTATATGTAATTGGACTTTGGGCAATCACTTTATCTAACTTGGCACATTCTAAACTCAGCTCTCTGTCTTTTGTCTGAAAGAATGTCACTTGATTATCTTTTAAAGGTAGACGCTTAAACAAGTCATCGTTGAGCATCTGATAACAAGTTCCAATCATATCAGAGGGAACCCCAACCCATTCATCAAGCGAGACAAAGTTAAATTTTGACAATTCAGGTAAATCTTTGGCCTGAGCTGCAAACATCTGCAGGGCGCTTGAAGTCGTCCCTCCAGCTGCTAAGCAAAAAGTAGGCTGAGCTTCTTCTTTTAACTGGGCCAACATCTCAGTGGCAACAGTTTTTGCTAATTCCTCTTCTGTTTCAAAAATTTTAAGCATTATCTATTTATTCAAACCTCAAACTTTCTATTTGTATTTTTCCTTTAAGACAAGACAATTCTATATTTGTCGATTTATTATCAAAATTTTCAAGCACAACTTCACCTGCTTCATCAACTGCCTCAAATATCTCTCCTAATATCTCAAAGTCACTCGGCTCATAAATTTTTGAAATCACTAACACTAGGCGCTTGAAATCAAAATTTGGCTTGGCATAACTAACTGTTTCTCCAGCGTAGAGAACAATATCGTAACTCACCCAGTTCCCCAGCTGAGTTAAATCATCATTTCTCTCAATTTTAGGACTCAGTGAAAGTTCAATACCTGCATTTGTCTTGTAGCCTACAATATTTGCATTTTTAGGATTTGCTTTCAAAAAGGACGGATTTTCTCCAAAGCTGTTCGCTTTTACAGTATACGCACCGTTACGCAAGATACTTGCATCTGTTTCATCATGAAGCTGACAGTTCGCTAGCTTTATTCCTTCTAAAAAGCTATCAAGAATTTTTTGAGCTTTTTCAAAAACAGGCTTCTGTCCCTTTTTAGAATAGTCAATAATTTTCTGCCAGTCTTCTGGAACTTTTATCTCAGCTGAGCAGCTTTTGGATCCCATCTTTTTATAAGGCCAGAAGTGATAGGAAATATGGAGCTGATCACAAATTGATGAAATAGCCGAAAACCACTCCAAAGTATTCTCACCCGTCTCACCTAGCCAAAGGGGCACATTATATTTTTCACGCAGTTCCAAAAATGGTTGAAATATCTCTTCCTCAGGATTATCCCAGTAGCGATGAAAATGAATCAGCCAATTACTATCATATTGCTGATTAAAGATCGTCGTGTCCGTCGCCCAATGATGCCCTTCTAGCGCAATACAATGCCATTTATCTACCGCGCGTATCCGCCTGATAGCTTCTTTATAAAAGTCAATCAAACGGGGGACAAGATTCTCACAGCTAGGAACATCACGGCTCAAATCTTTCGGGCGAATCGGCTCATTCAGCAAATCATAACCTGCCACGACAGGATTATCCGCATAACGCTTGGCGATGACCTCCCAAAGCGCTAGCCCTTTTTGAAATTTGTCCTCATCCATAAATAGTCGAGGCATATCATCGATGGAATCATCAATATTGGCTCCCGTTTGTCCGCCAGGCGCACCATGCATGTCTATCCAAACATAGAGATCTTCTTCTTGGCACCACTTGATGACCTTATCAACTATTTCAAAGCCCTCTTCCTTGAAAACTAACTCTGGCTCATCTTCTAAAAAAAGACGAGAATTTATGGGTAGGCGAATTGAGTTATAGCCCTGAGCCTTGAGGCGTTTGACATCTTCTCTCGTAAAGTAATTTTCCCGATAAGCCCTCCAGAACTTCTCTGCCGCTTTCATTCCGATCAATTCAGAAATCACTTCCTCAATCCGGCGAGGCCTATCCATTCGAGAGCTGTCTGCATACTGCCACATATAGCCCTCGCAGAGAAGCCAGTTCCCGATACCCCAGCCCTTCAAGATAATTTCTCCCTTATCGTTCACCAGACGTTTATTTTCGCTATGAATGTAGCCATTTACTACTTTCCCCATATTTCAATTGTTCTCCAATCTCATATTTTTATATTATTGTAAACCTTTTCATATAACAAAAGAGCCACTTCTCAAATTTAGGTAGATTTTTCATCCGAAATATAAAAAGACCATCTTGGTACAGGTTGTACCAAAATGGTCTTTTATATTTTTAGTTTGACAACAGGAACAAATTAACTTTCTTTTTTCATCACCTGCTGTACCTTATACAACAAGCGCTCGATAATATAATGTGCAGGTATCTGTGATGTAAAATCCTGATAACGATTAATCCGATTTAAGGCCACTCTATAGTTCAGAACAACATCGCTCATCGTTGCCAGATGACTCGCAGGATCTGACGTAATCGCAACCGACTTATATTCCAGCGAATTTTTCAC
>JAIRUS010000126.1 GCA_031254295.1 Streptococcaceae bacterium
TCCCTCCAACTCCTGAGTCATAATCTTGAACAACTTGGAGTTTGAAATCGAATGAATATTTTACCATAAGAAAAGACCTTTCATGTTTTTGAAAAGTCTATATTCTTGGGGTCACATCAAAAAATGAGAAGTCTTTTATTATCATGCAGAAAACAGTTTTAAATCAAGCCGTGTGATATAATAAAAAGTATATGATAACAGTAAAAGATCTCACAAATAAGATAAAGTTCAAAGAGCTTTATTCGACGGAAAGTTCCCTTCAAAAAGAAGTCAAGTCTTCTGATATTACGCGCCCGGGGCTTGAGATGACAGGATATTTTGATTATTTCCAAGCTGAGCGAATTCAGCTTTTCGGTATGAAGGAATGGTCATATATGATGCGTGAGGTTGGTTTGGAGCGTTATGACTTGCTCCGGCAAATTTTTGCTCATGAAACTCCAGCGGTTATCTTAGCACGTGGCCTTGAGGCACCAGAAGAAATGATTCAGGCAGCTCGACAGCGTGATGTGACGCTTTTGCAGTCCAATGAATCTACTAGCCGTTTATCAGGTCAGCTTGCCAGTTATCTAGATGAGGTTTTGGCACCTCGGACATCAATACATGGTGTACTAATGGATATTTTTGGTATTGGTGTATTGATTCAAGGAACGAGTGGTATCGGAAAGTCTGAGACAGGTCTCGATCTCGTGCGTCGTGGTCACAAATTAGTTGCAGATGATCGGGTAGATGTTTATAAGAAAGATGCATTTACAGTTATGGGAGAATCGCCCATGATTTTACGTAATTTGCTTGAAATTCGAGGAGTAGGCATTATTGATGTCCAAACGCTCTTTGGTACAGGTGCAGTGAAAGTTTCGTCAAATATTGACCTAGCAATTCAACTAGAAAATTATGATCATGAAGCTGAGTATGATCGATTAGGAAGTCAAACCTATACGATTCCTCTTGCAGATATTAATGTACCTTTATTAAAAGTTCCAGTCAATGTTGGACGTAATCTCTCTACAATTATTGAGGCTGCTGTTTCTAATTTCTCAGCAAAACAAATGGGCTACAATACGATAGAAGTTTTTTATGATCGCTTAACTCAACTTACTCAGGAAAACAAAGAAATATGAACTTAGTTAATTTAGCAATTCCAAAAGTAGCTTTAAAACTTGGCCCTTTTCAGATTCACTGGTATGCGATTATCATTGTGACAGGGACAATTCTTGCGGTGTGGTTAGCCTATCGTGAAGCGTCGAAGAAGAAGATCGATCCAGAATCAGTTATTGACTTTATTCTTATCGCTTTTCCTTTGGCTCTTGTTGGAGCTAGAGCTTACTATGTCATTTTTCAATGGTCATATTATTCGCAGCATCCAAGTGAGATTATAGCTTTGTGGGATGGCGGTGGCGCTATTTATGGGGCTTTGCTAGCAGGATTTTTTACATTATTGATTTTCTGTTATTACAAGCTCATCAAAGCGCGTGATTTTCTAGACATCGTTGCCCCAGGAATTTTTTTGGCTCAAGCTTTTGGGCGCTGGGGAAACTTTGTTAATCAAGAAGCATATGGAAAAATTGTCAGTAACTTAAATTATTTACCAAGTTTTATCAAAAATCAAATGTTTATTGAGGGACATTACCGTCAACCAACTTTTTTATTTGAGAGTTTAGGAACTTTTTCAGGATTTTTAATGATTATTATTTTCCGTCATCGCTTGAAATTTTTGAAGTCTGGTGATATTTTTGCATTTTATTTGGTTTGGTATGGGCTTGTTCGAGCGGTAGTAGAAGGAATGCGTACAGATAGTTTGATGCTAGGCGCTTTCCGTGTCTCACAGTGGCTTTCTTTAGTTTTAGTGCTGGTAGGAATTTTTACAATTATTCTCAATCATACAAAAGTTAAACTAAAATTTTAAAGTAAAGAATTTGTAATCGTTTTTTTATAAGAAATTTGCTATAATTTATATATATGTTTGAGACTGAGGCAGTTTGAATAGTTGCTTCAAGTGCAGCATCTATAACAAATAAAGATTTGGAGGATTTATGGAAACAACCCTAATCGAGGTACTTTATGCAGTATTGATTATTTTAGTCATCTTCGTAATTATATTCTTTATTAAACTCATTCAGACGATGTCGGGAGTGAACAAAACAGTTAAAGTTGTTTCGAGTGATGTTGATGTACTTTTACATCAGGCAGATACGATGATGACAAAAGCCAATACATTAATTGAAGATGTTAATGGTAAGATTGCAACGATTGACCCGCTTTTTACAGCAGTGGCGGATTTGTCTGAGTCAGTTTCCGCAGTAAATGATTCAGGTCGCAATTTTCTTTCTAAATTCAGTAAACAAAAGGCTAAACATGCAAAGCAATCTGCTGTTATAAAGGTTGGACGTACTGCTACAAGTCTTTTGGCACGTAAGAAAAAGTTGTAAATTTATCATAAATAAACTATAAGAAAGGCTTTCGCTATGGCAAAAAAATCAGGTTTTTTAGGTGGTGCAATTCTTGGAGCTGCAATTGGAGTTGCAGCAGCTTTGTTTGCGGCTCCTAAAAAAGGCACAGAATTGCGCAAAGATGCGCTTGAGAAGTATCACGATTTTAAGGAAGACCCACAAGGAGCTTTTGAAGATTTACGTGATTTCTCAGTAGATAAATTCTATTATATTAAGGATAGGTTTGATTCAGGTGAGTATTCTGCAGATGTAGCGAGAGAATTTTTATTGCAGAAGCGAGATGAAATCAAAGCTAAGGTAGATTCAGGTGAATTATCTGTTGACACAGTAAAAGATTTCTTTTACAAGACACGCGATTCCCTATCAGAGCGCTTTTCTAACTTGACTGGTGAGCAAGCCGATGATGGTGATTTATCAGTTGATTATAGCTGGACTGAACCAGACAAAGATAAGGAAAAATAAGCATTAAATCGGAAGATGAACTTTTCCGATTTTTTTAATGCATTCGTTCCATTTTTTGAGTATAATAGTATTTGAGCACAGATGTGCATTTTGGGCTGACATGAAGTCTTAATTCAAAGCTTTTGAAAAGGTTCAGAGCCAAAAAATTTCTTAAAATTATTAAGAAATTCGAGAGGAAAGGAATAAAAAATGACACAAGCTAATTTTGGTGTGATTGGTATGGCTGTAATGGGAAAGAATCTTGCCCTTAATGTTGAGTCACGCGGATATACAGTCGCAATTTATAATCGTACAGTTGCGAAAGCAGAAGAGGTAATTGCGGATCATCCCGAGAAGAAGTTTGTTTTGACAAAGACTTTGGAAGAATTTGTTGGAGCAATCGAAAAACCTCGTCGTATTATGTTGATGGTACAAGCAGGAAAAGGTACAGATGCGGTGATTCAACAGCTTTTGCCTTTACTTGATAAGGGAGACATCTTAATCGATGGTGGGAATACACATTATCCTGATACAATCCGTCGAAGCAAGGAACTTGCTAATTCTGGAATTAACTTTATCGGAACAGGCGTTTCAGGCGGTGAAAAAGGAGCTCTTCTTGGTCCTTCTATGATGCCAGGTGGACAAAAAGAAGCCTATGATTTAGTTGCTCCAATTTTTGAGCAGATTGCAGGTAAGGCGCCACAAGATGGCAAGCCTTGTGTAGCTTACATGGGTCCAGACGGGGCAGGACATTATGTCAAGATGGTGCATAACGGTATCGAATACGGCGACATGCAGTTGATTGCTGAATCATATGACTTGATGAAACGTGTGCTAGGACTTTCAAATACTGAGATTCAAGCTATTTTTGAAGAATGGAATGAGGGCGAGCTTGATTCTTATCTCATTGAAATTACAAAAGAAGTTTTGAAGCGTAAGGACGATCGTGGTGATGGTTTTATTGTGGATAAAATCCTTGATCGTGCGGGTAATAAGGGAACAGGTAAATGGACTTCACAATCTTCATTTGATCTTGGTGTACCATTACCTTTAATTTCTGAGTCTGTTTATGCGCGTTTTATCTCGGCTTTTAAAGATGAGCGTATTAAGGCAAGTAAGGTTCTTGTAGGCCCAACAGTTGCTTTTAAAGGCGATAAAAAAGAGATGATTGAAAAAATTCGTCAGGCACTTTATTTCAGTAAAATTATGTCCTATGCTCAAGGCTTTGCTCAACTTCGACAAGCTTCTGCCGAGTTTGACTGGAATCTTCCTTATGCAACGATTGCGCAAATTTGGCGTGCCGGTTGTATTATCCGTGCACAGTTCCTACAGAAAATCACGGATGCCTTTGAAAAAGATGCAGAGCTTGAGAATTTGCTATTGGACGAGTATTTTATTGAGATCACAGGTAAATATCAACAGTCTGTTCGAGATGTAGTAGCTCTGGCTGTTCAAGCAGGTGTCCCTTCGCCAACATATAGCTCTGCAGTAGCTTATTATGATAGTTACCGCTCAGAGAACTTGCCTGCCAATATTATTCAGGCTCAACGTGACTATTTTGGTGCACATACTTACGAAAGAACTGATGAGCCACGTGGTGAGTTCTTCCATTATGATTGGTATACAGATTAATTTGGCTTTTATAAGTAAATGGAAAAAGGTTCTAAAATGATATTAGGGCTTTTTTTCTAGCGGTTTTACTAAAAAATTTGTTATAATAAGTTATTACTATATAGGAGGTAAGTTTATGTTAGAAGCTTACAAGAAGTTTTGGAAGGGTTACGTGGACTTTGGTGGACGTTCAACTCGTGCGGATTACTGGTGGACGTTTTTGTGTAATGGGATTATTGGCCTTGTTCTTTATATCCTTTTCATTATCTCAGGTGGGCTAGCTGGATTTTTCGCAATGACAAATGTAAATGCAGGAGCTACAACTTCAGTAGGAATTACAGGAATGGCTGGAGGAGCAATTTTCTTCTTTATTTTGATGATGCTTTTTAGTTTAGCAACAATTATTCCATGGCTTGCTTTGGAAGTACGTCGTTTACGTGATGCAAATTTCCATTGGGCCTTTATTTTCTTCAATTTAGGCCTCAGCATTGTTGTCTTTATTCTTAATCAATTCCCAACTAAAGACGGCGAATATAATCAAAAATAAGTTAATACTTATAGATAAAAAGAACTCAAAATATGAGTTCTTTTTTTTATAATCCTTAACGGCTAATTCGCTTACGATTGGCTTTTTTTCTATTTTCTTCAATCCAATCTTCGCGCCTCTCGATTGGGTTAATTATTGCAAGCTTGACAGTTGTGAGACCAGCAACGACAATTGTAAGAGCAGCAGTTGCGCCAGCAATGAATCCAAGTGTAAATTTTGATTTCATGATTTATCCTCCCATTTTTAACAGTTTAGTATGTTTTAATTATAACAAAAAAGATTATTTTGGACTTAAACTTAAATTGGAGAAAACAAAAGTCTCATACTTATAATTATAAAGTATGAGACTTCTTTAAGTAAGGCGCCAGCCGGATTTGAACCGGCGATTAGGCTTTTGCAGAGCCATGTGTTACCACTTCACTATGACGCCATATATTATAAAGCTATTAATGCTTGTATAGAAAGCAGAATGCTTTGCTTAAATGGATATTGCCTAAACAACTTTTTTATTATATCAAAAATCTTTGTAAAAGCAAACCTAAAATATGGTAAAATAAAAATATGAATGTTCAGGAAGAAATCAAAAATCTAGTTGAGACTTTGAATAAGTGGGCTTATGAGTATTACACCTTGGATAAACCTTCGGCACTTGATTCTGAATATGATCAGGCCTATGCACAGTTACTAAAACTTGAAAGCGAAAATCCTGATTTAATACGTGAAGATTCTCCAACTCAAAGAACTGGTGATGTTATTTTATCTGGTTTTGAAAAATTTCAGCATCCTTTTAATCTTTATTCACTTGCAGATGTTTTTTCACGTGAGGAGCTTACTGCTTGGGAGGAACGAGTACGAAAAGTTATTCCAAGTCCTGAATATATTTGTGAGTTAAAAATTGACGGTTTGTCATTGTCACTTTATTATGAAAATGGTCAGTTGCTGACGGCTGCGACGCGTGGTGATGGCTCAATTGGTGAAAACATTACTGAAAATGTAAAACGTATTGCGGATGTTCCTCAAACTTTACAGGAAGCTGTAAATATTGTTGTGCGAGGGGAAGCCTATCTACCAAAGAAAGCTTTTGCAAAGTTAAATGCGGAACGTGAGCTAGAAGGTCTACCAGCTTTTGCTAATCCGCGTAATGCCGCCGCAGGGACACTTCGTCAACTTGATACCTCAGTTGTTCGTAAGCGTGGCTTGGCAACTTTTCTCTATCAGGCGGCGGGAGAGGCACCACGAGCTAGTCAAGAAGAAGTTTTAGAATATTTTGATGAGCTTGGCTTAGTTGTGAATAAAGAGCGAAAGTTTGCTCAAAATATAGATGAGATTTGGGACTTCATTGAAAAAGCAACTGAGCGTCGAGATCAATTACCTTACGATATTGATGGAGTTGTGATCAAGGTGAATAACTTGACTCAGCAAGATGAGCTTGGTTTTACTGTCAAATATCCTCGCTGGGCCATCGCCTATAAATTTCCGCCAGATTTAGCAGAAACGGAAATTCTTTCGGTAGAATGGACAGTTGGGCGTACAGGTGTTGTGACACCAACAGCCAATATGAAACCAGTTAGCTTGGCACAGACGACTGTTTCTCGAGCAACTTTACATAATGTCGATTATATCTCAGAAAAAGATGTCCGAATTGCTGACAAGGTTATAATCTATAAGGCTGGTGATATCATTCCTGCAGTGCAGAGAGTTGTGATTGAGAAACGCCCCGTAGATTCTCAGCCATTAGTAATCCCAAGTCATTGTCCAGAGTGTAATTCAGAGCTGATTCATTTTGAGGATGAGGTTGCCCTGCGTTGTGTTAATCCACTATGTCCGGCACAACTACGTGAGCGTCTGATTCATTTTACCAGTCGAGATGCGATGAATATTGTGGGACTTGGTGAAAAAGTTGTAACTCAATTTTTTGAAAAGAATTTGATTACGGACGAGGCAGATATCTACCATTTACAGAAAGCAAACCTGCTTGAATTGGATAATTTTGGAGAAAAGTCGGCCGATAAGTTATTAGTAGCTATTGATAAAAGTCGTGGTAATTCTGTCGAAAAATTACTTTTTGGACTTGGAATCCGTCATGTAGGATCTAAAGGAGCTAAAATACTGGCTCAACATTTTGGTAATCTGAACAGAATTGCTGAAGCCGAAGTTGAAGAAATTTTGGCTATCCCAACAATTGGTGAAATTCTTGCTAAAGCAATTAAGAGTTATTTTGCTCAGACGGGTAGTCAGAAGCTGATAGCCGAGCTGACAGAGGCGGGATTAAACTTGGATTATCTAGGGGGAGATGTTCGTTCGGACGGGGTTCTTGCAGGAAAAACTGTAGTTTTGACAGGAAAATTATCCTCTCTTACTCGAAACGAAGCAAAAGAAAAATTGGAAAGTTTAGGAGCTACAGTGACAGGCTCTGTATCAAAGAAAACGGATCTACTTGTAGCTGGAGAAGATGCAGGATCAAAGCTGACAAAGGCACAAGAATTAGGAATTGAAATCTGGTCAGAATCAGATTTAGAAGCAATTTAAGTTTTTAGTTTAACTAAGTTAAATGAGATGGGGTAAAAATGAAGAAAGCAAGACTGAT
Source organism: Streptococcaceae bacterium (assembly GCA_031254295.1). Taxonomy (GTDB): domain Bacteria; phylum Bacillota; class Bacilli; order Lactobacillales; family Streptococcaceae; genus Lactovum. The sequence goes on from JAIRUS010000126.1 coordinate 7,634, forward strand.
TTATAACCCAACAAGCGGTCAAGAAATCATCAAAAGGTATATTGCAGATGTATTGAATGAGTTAGAACTGTATGGCTACGAAACATCAGCGTTTGCTACAACGGCAGAAAAAAATTCTGCTCGGATTGAAGCAGAACGTGCCTCCAAGGCTGATTATGACCTCATCGTGGCAGCAGGTGGTGATGGGACGTTAAATGAGGTTGTCAATGGCATGATGACTGTTTATCGGAGTAAACGTCCTCAGTTAGCAATTATTCCTGTTGGAACAACAAACGACTTTGCGCGTGCTTTAAAAATTCCAAGAAATAATCCTTTAGCGGCGATTAAAACTGTTGGAAAAAAACAAACTCTGGCGATTGATGTTGGCCGAATGAACGAGGGTGAGCATTTTATCAATATTGCCGCGGCAGGTTCTTTAACTGAACTAACTTATTCTGTGCCGAGTCAATTAAAAACAAGTTTTGGCTATTTGGCCTATCTACAAAAAGGGGCTGAGCTTTTACCGCGTGTAAAAAAACACTCTATCCGTATTACTTATGATGGTAAAACGATTGAGGAAAACATTTCAATGTTCTTCTGTGGCTTGACGAACTCTATAGGTGGTTTTGAAAACATTGCGCCAGATGCTCAGCTGAATGATGGCCTCTTCACGTTAATTCTTGTAAAGACAGATAATTTCTTTGACTTAATTGCCCTTCTCGCGATTGTCGCGAATGGAAATGGAAAACATGTTGATGATGTCAATATAAAATATATTAAAGCTTCAAAGGTTACAGTTGAGCCGTTAACAACAGATCGCTGGATGATTAATCTCGATGGTGAGTATGGTGGAGATGCGCCAGTGAAATTTGAAAATCTAAAAGGAGCAATTGAAACTTTTGTAAATCTCGATGATGTGCCTGATCAAAATTATATTGACGAAAAGGATAATCAAGAGTACGAATTGGAAGAGATTGCTAAGAAATTTGCTGAGCATGCGGCGGCAATTAATACGAGTGAAAACCTAGAAAGTGAAAACTGAAAATAATAAATGAACTCAATTACAACTTTTTTTAATTCAAATTTTTGGCAACAACTTATCAGCCAAAATAGCAATCCGTGGCACTTTCTAATGTCTATTTTAGATCTCGCGATTGTTGCTGTTATCATCTACCGTTTGATGCGCTTTGTTCAAGGAACACGATTGATGATTTTAGTACGTGGTGTACTGCTTTTTATCATAGTAGACTTGCTTGCAGGTCTTCTAGGACTTTCAACTTTAAAATGGCTTCTCAATCAAGTCATTACCTATGGAGTCATCGCACTAATTATCATTTTTCAACCTGAAATTCGTCAGGCTCTAGAACGTCTGGGACATTCGACAAATTTCCTTCCAGGGATTCGACAAACTGAAACAACGGATAGTCAAATTGAGGCCTATGAAAAATCTTTTGACTATATGTCAAAGAGAAAGATTGGAGCTTTGATTGCCATTGAGCGCTCACAGACTTTGCAAGAATATGCGTCGACAGGTATAAAACTGGATGCAGATATTTCAAACGCTTTGATTATTAATATTTTTATCCCAAATACACCTTTACATGATGGAGCAGTCATTGTCCGAGGAAATAAAATTGTGGTGGCGTCAGCATATTTGCCATTGACTGAGAGAATGGATATCTCAAAGGAATTTGGAACACGTCATCGTGCGGCTATTGGGCTTACAGAGGTTTCAGATGCTCTTGTCTTGGTTGTCTCGGAAGAAACTGGTGGAATTTCCGTTGCTCATCATGGTCAGTTTTACCCTGATCTGACTAAGGAGAAATTTCATCAGATCCTCTCCGAAGAATTAAACTCAGCTCCACAGAAGCCACAGACTGGTTTGATGAATTGGTTTAAGAAGAATGATAAAGGAGATAGGAAATGATTCCTAAATTATTTAATTCTAAACTTTTTTATATCTTTATCAGTATTGTGTTTGCAGGCTTCCTGTTTTTCAATGCTAACTCAAACTCAGCTCAAAATGATGGTTCGATACAATCAGGTGGGCAAGTTTATACAGCCACACTTGAAAATATTCCGATCTCTCTACAATATAATGGGAACAAATATTTTATCTCAGGTTATACAAGCACGGCAACGGTTACTTTAAGCTCTAGTAATCAGGTAGAGATTTTACAAGAAAAATCTACAGATTTACGTTCATTTAAATTACTGGCAGATTTGTCTGAATTTGGAGCGGGGACGCATACTGTACCGATTGTTGTAAAAAATTTATCCTCAAATATCAATGCAAGGACAAATCCAAGTAGCTTTAGTGTGACGATAGAAAATAAAAAGACAAAAGATTTCACAATTGATGCCATCGTAGATAAAACGTTGGTTCCAGATGGTTATACTTTGACTGACGCTTCGACAAATCCAAGTAAGGTAGCTGTTACAGCAGGAACGAATTCGATTAAGAATATTTATAAAGTTCAGGCAGTTTTACCATCTGATACGGACTTAACAAAGGAGACAACTATTGCTGTGAATCTGGAAGCAATCGACAGCTCTGGTAAAGTAGTACCTGCGAGTTTCTCGCAGAATTCAGTCAAAATGACGGTTAAACTTATAAAAAATAGCTAATGCTGGTCTAATAAAGACAGTTAAGAAATTATAGAATGGAGATACAATTGGGTAAGTATTTTGGAACAGATGGTGTGCGCGGTGAGGCAAATGTTGGTTTGAAGCCAGAAATGGCCTTTAAGCTTGGAAGATTTGGCGGCTATGTATTGAGTCAGCATGAGGCAAAACAGCCTAAGGTTTATGTGGCGCGTGATACACGTATTTCAGGGCAAATGCTTTCAACAAGCTTGATTTCGGGGCTTTTATCAGTTGGAATTGAGGTTTTCGACCTTGGCGTAATTGCGACACCAGGACTTGCCTATATGGTCAAGAAAGACACCGTTTCAGCAGGAGTAATGATTACCGCCAGTCACAATCCAGCACTTGATAATGGCATCAAATTCTTTGGTGGGGATGGTTTTAAACTTGATGATGCAAAAGAACTTGAAATTGAAGCGTTAATTGATGCAGCTGAGGATACCTTACCTCGTCCATCTGCTGAAGGTTTGGGTAAGCTTCATGAATACAAAGAAGCTAAGCAAAAGTATATTTCATTTTTAGAAAGTGCTGCTGATGGTAATTTTTCTAATTTTAAAATCGTGATTGATACTGCCAATGGTGCAACTTCGACCACAGCTCGGTCTGTATACAGCGATTTAGGAGCAGATCTTGAAGTGATTGGTGATACACCTGATGGACTAAATATTAATCATAATATTGGTTCAACACATCCAGAATTACTAGCTGAAAAAGTAGTTGAAAAAGGAGCGGCTGCAGGATTTGCTTATGATGGGGATGGGGATAGAATCATTGCTGTAGATGAGCAAGGACAGATTGTCGATGGTGACAAGATTATGTTTATTATCGGGAAGCAATTACAGGCTCAAGGTAAACTAGCTAAAAATGCCGTCGTGACGACTGTGATGTCAAATATTGGTTTCCATAAGGCCCTTGAAGATAACGGTATGAAGTCAATTATTACAGCCGTTGGAGATCGATATGTTGTTGAAGAAATGCGCAAATCTGGCTATTCTTATGGAGGTGAGCAATCGGGACACATGATTTTCATGGAGCTTAGCCCAACTGGTGATGGTCAGCTTTCATCTATTCAACTGCTTAAAGTTATGCGGGATACAGGTAAAAAGCTCTCAGAATTAGCAGCAGAGCTGACAATTTATCCGCAAAAGTTAGTAAATGTTCGTCTGGCAGAGTTATCTTATAAAGATAATTGGGAGGATTTTAAGGCAATTACAGATATAATTGCTGAAAAAGAAAGCCTACTTGGTGAGTCAGGTCGTATTCTTGTTCGTCCAAGCGGAACAGAGCCATTGCTGCGCGTAATGGCTGAAGCACCAACTCAAGAGTTGGTAGATGATGTTGTTGACGGTATTGTAGAAGTTGTAAAGCGAGAAATTGGAGAAAAATAATTAGTAATATAAAAACTCGTCCTTACTGATGTGACCCCAAGAATATAGACTTTTCAAAAACATGAAAGGTCTTTTCTTATGGTAAAATATTCATTCGATTTCAAACTCCAAGTTGTTCAAGATTATGACTCAGGAGTTGGAGGGA
>JAIRUS010000173.1 GCA_031254295.1 Streptococcaceae bacterium
AGTTCAGCCTCCTAGCTCCTAAGGAATTAGAGAAATCTAGAACCTGTGCTGTGCACAGACCCTAGATTTCCTAAATTCCTACGAAGCTAAGCAGTCGGCCTCGCTTTTTGTTATAATATGTTTAATTATATCATGAAAGGGAATAGCGCTGCTATTCGATAAAATATTATGAATGACTGCATTTTCTGTAAAATCATTGCTGGCCAAATACCCTCAACTAAAATTTATGAGGACGAAGATATCTATGCCATGCTAGACATCTCTCAAGCAACAAAAGGCCATACTCTTGTCCTTCCAAAACAACACCACGAAAATTTACTCACAATGTCTGCTGAAGAATCTGCTAAGCTTTTTAGTAAAATTCCAGAAATCGCAAACCTCTTAATGACTAAACTCTCAGCCTCTGGCATGAATGTCCTTGCAAACTGTGGCGAAATCGCAGGACAAACCGTCATGCACACACATGTCCACCTTATCCCCCGTTTTCCAGAAGATGGAGGACCCGACTTCTTCCACACTCCAAGTCATGATTATGATTTGACTGAAATAGCAAAGGAGATTCTTTCCTGATGGGACTATTTAAAGAAATTGGTAGTAGTTTTTCCGAACTTAAATCTAATGTTGAAGATCTAAAAGACAAATTAAATATCGTTCAAGATGAGGCTAAAAAAGCCCAAAAGATCGGCAAACAAATACAAACTAAAGTCAGCGAATTTCAATTTGGCATTGAGGGAAATCTTGCCAAGATTAATGAAATCACCGAGAAATATGAACAATCTAACAACGAATAAAATAAAAAGAATGTTATGCGCAACATTCTTTTTTTCATATGATCAAATCTTTTCTTTTTTCGGACGATAACTAAAGTAAGACAGAATACCGATTACTAAAGCAAACATTGAAAGAGTCCAAGGATTATGAACGATTTGCATCACAAACGCAACTGCTAACGCCACTGCTACGAGTAAAGTCGACACTCTCAAAAACCATGACGCCGTCTCTTTATTTTTAAAATACATGATGAGCGCAGAAATCAATAGGATAATCCAAACTGGCGTAATAGTAAAGGAAATAGAACCAGCTACAAACTGCCAGAAGCTGTCTCCAAGAACTGCAGATAGAATAACACCAATCACAAGAACTCCTGAGCTGATAAAGACTGCACGCACTGGAACTTGATTTTTATTTAGCTTACTCAATGATTTTCCAATACCTGATTCAGAAGCTTGCACACGAGAATATAAAGAACGCGAAGTCGCATATATTGCGGAATTCACCGCAGAGAAAATCGCAACAATAATAACCATTGTAACGATTACTTCAGCTTCAGGAATTCCAAGCTTACCAAAAATAGCTGCAAAAGGACTAACTGCGTTCGCATTCTGGCCTGAATTGTCCTTCCAAGGTAAAAGTTCAAGAAAAAGAAAAATAGGAATCACATAGAAACTAATAATACGAATCAAAACTCCACGGATAGCTTTAGGAATAGCTACCTTTGGATTTTCAGTTTCAGCAACTGTAACAGCAGCAAGCTCAGACCCTCCAAAAGAGAAAATCACGACCATCAAAGAAGTCAAAAAGCCACTAAATCCATGAGGTGCAAAGCTAGTCTCTGATGTAATATGACCAAAAGCAGCACCTGTTCCCATCTTAAGTATATTAACAGCAAAAAGATAAAAACCAGATAATATCAACAAAATAATAACCGCAACTTTTACAAAGGCTAACCAGTACTCTGTCTCTCCAAAAGCTTTAACAGAATAAAGATTAATCCCTGTCGCCAATACAGCTACTGCTAAAGCATATACCCATTGAAAATGAGGATTTATCGGAACTAATACATTCAGGAAGTGCGTAACCCCAGCCTCTTCTGCAATCAATACGGCCATCCAAGTCGACCAGTAAGCCCAATCCGTAAAGTGAGCCCAATGCGGTCCTACGTAAGGTTTGATAATACCCGACATACCTGGCTCTGTCTTTTCATTATGCACAACCATCTTACCTACACCGAACATGACAACATAGAGGGCAAGCCCTGCTAGGATATACGAGAGCAGGACTGCTGGCCCTGCTGTTGCAATTGCCGAACTTGAACCTAAAAACAAGCCTGAGCCTATTGCTCCACCAAGAGACAGCATGATAATATGTCGCGTTTTTAGCGATGATTTTAATTCTTTATTTTCATTTTCCATAAATTTTCAACTTTCTTTAGATTACAATTTTCCTAAATATTATATTATTGTAACTATATTTTCATTAAAAGTCAACTATTTTTTATTATTTTCAGACAATTTCTACAAATAAAAAACACTACATAGGTGTAGTGCCCTTTCATTCTTTTTTATTTCGCCCCAATACGAGCCCTGTAACTGCAAGAGATGTCCCTAATACTAGGGCAACAATAAGCGTTACACCATGCTCAATTGATAGATTGTAAAGCTTCTTCTCTTCATCAGAAATCAAAGCCTTCATCACTTTAAGGTCTTCTTGTTCTACTCCTTTGGCAATTTGAACCTGAGCCGTTTCTAATTTCTTTATATCTTTTGCTTCCACTGATCCATCATGCATAAATGGAAAACGAACTATAAAAATCAAAAGTAAAATGAGACCTGTAGCCAATATTCTTGTCTTACGCTTTAAAATTATTTCTTTCATGAGAACATTTTAATTCTTTTTTCTTAATTTTGTCTTATTTTATCCTTAGAAATGAAGCAATAAAAAGTCGAATAACTCAAATGTTATCCGACTTTCTTTGTTTATCTTAACTACTTTTTAGAATGATGCAGTATCAATCTTCACACCAGGACCCATAGTTGTTGTAACTGTAAGGCTAGTGATGTAAGCACCTTTTGATGAAGCTGGTTTAGCACCCAAAATAACTGAGTGGAGAGCTTTCAAGTTACCAACAAGTTTCTCTTCATCAAATGAAGCCTTGCCGATTGGGACAGCCACGATACCAGCTTTGTCAGCACGGTAAGTTACTTTACCACCTTTAGACTCATCAACTGCTTTTGTTACATCCATAGTAACTGTACCAGTCTTAGGGTTTGGCATCAAGTTACGTGGGCCAAGCACACGTCCAAGACGTCCAACAACTGCCATCATATCAGGTGTTGCGATAACAACATCGAAATCAAGCCATCCACCGTTGATTTTAGCAACAAGTTCCTCAGCACCCACGAAATCAGCGCCAGCTGCTTTAGCTTCCTCAGCCTTAGCACCTTGAGCAAATACTAAAACACGTGAAACTTTACCAGTTCCGTTAGGCAATACCATTGCACCACGGATTTGTTGGTCAGATTGCTTCACATCAATGTTCAAGTTATAAGCAACTTCTACAGTCGCATCAAACTTAACAAATGAAGCTTCTTTAGCAAGCTTTACTGCTTCTTCAACGCTATAAGCTTTTGTTACATCAATTTTTTCAAGCGCAGCGCGCATATTCTTTGACTTTTTAGCCATTATTTTTCTCCTTTTGGTAATAACGATGAATATGAAATCCATCTTCCAGAATTAATTTTAGTTTTCGAAAATTTTGAAATAAATGCAAGAAAGAAAATTCCACTACCTACTCAAGTAGGCAAGGCTCCTCTGACGAGCAGTTACTTTAAAATCCCTAAATTTTGAACTGATAACGAAGCTGGAGGTTCCGAAGCGGACTAAAGTCCGTGAGGGTTCTCCAAACGAAGTTATAGTCTCCAAATTTTGAAGTAAATGCGAGGAAGAAGGTTCCGACGCGTACTTAAGTACGCAAGGGTTCTTCTGACGAAGCAGTTACTTTAAAATTTTAGCCCTCGACAACGATACCCATAGACTTAGCAGTACCCTCAATGATACGCATTGCTGCTTCGAGTGAAGCTGCATTCAAGTCAGGCATTTTTTGCTCAGCAACTTGTTGTACTTGAGCCTTTGTGATTGTCGCAACCTTCACCTTGTTAGGTGTACCTGAAGCTTTTTGAATCTTAGCTACTTGCTTAAGAAGAGCTGATGCAGGAGGTTGTTTTGTGATGAATTGCCATGATTTGTCATCAAATACTGTGATAACAACTGGAATCAACATTCCGCCCATGTCTGCTGTTTGAGCATTGAAAGCTTTTGTGAATTCCATAATGTTGATACCTGCTTGACCAAGTGCTGGTCCAACTGGCGGAGCTGGTGTTGCCTTGCCCGCAGGAATCTGAAGTTTTACGAGTTTTTCAACTTGTTTAGCCACGATTAGTGTCCTTCGATAGCTTGCGCTATCCCTTTCTTTTGTTTTGGCAAGTCAAACATCTTTTATAAAGGAAGCTCTTCCTTGCACAAGTTTCGTGATGTGGTCTTAGCGGTCTCGTTCGTCCAAAGCTTTCGCTTCGTCCATGGCCTGCCACGCACTGCATGTAAATTTACATACTTTGTTAGCTTATCAAAAAAGCCTGACAAAGTCAAGCTACAGTAGTCCTAACATGACTACGTTATCACTCGAAGCAATAATGTTTTATGTAGGCTGGAGCAGAAATGTCCCAAATGATAAGTTCTCTTAATAGAAAACAAAGAAAAATGAAGAATAAAAAGAGGAACTTGACAGTCTTTAAGCAAAAAAAAGAATTACCAAATTGTTGATTCAGTAATTCTTTAGTCCTACTAGACTGGACTAAGTGCCATGATTCCTGATGCTACAATACCAGGTACTGTAATAAGCAGGAGAGGAAGGCCAACTACCGAAACAGCAGCCAATACAGTCGCTGGAATAAACAATCCCAGACCCATTAATCCCAATGCTTTCATATAATTTCCCCTTTCTTATATTCAAGACAAGTACATTATATAACTATTTGTATATTTGTCAAGTTTGAAGGTACTTGTTCTATCATTCAAATATGACGATGTCTTATTTATAATTTTCTAAGAAAATCAATCAAAATGTTTGTAAATTTTTGAATCTTCTCAATTGCAACATATTCGTTGGCCTGATGCGCCTGCTCCATGTCGCCAGGACCCAAAATAACCGTATGAATGCCTGCCTCTTCAAAGAAGCCTGAGTCGTTTGAGCTTGGACTCGCCACTAGTTTTTTAATATTTGAAATCTCTGAAAGTTTTTGAATGAATACTAGTTCAGGATTTACTAAGGTTGACATCACTGGACTCGCAATGTATTTCCATGTAAATTGATATTTATTTGCTAAGTTGCTAAAGACTTCTTCAAACTCCGCTTCAAGCTCAGGCGTCGTCCTGAGATCAATCGTCAAATCTGCTCGACCCGCCGTTTTGTTTGGCGCCTTCGGATTCCCCGCATTCAGCCCTGTTGGCACTAAGCTCGGTTTTCCCAAAATAGGATTTCTATAGACCGAAAACCCTGCAACATTTTCATCTAAATCTGCCAAAAAATTTGTAACCTTTGACAAAGCACTTTTATCAAAATTCTCCTGTAGGGATCCGTGAGCTGACTGCCCATGAAAACTAAGTGAGATAAAACGATTGCCGCGTTGACCAATCTCAATTTGATTTAGATTTGTTGGCTCCGCAATGATGCAGTTGACTTCTTTATAGTGCGTATTTGACTTGAACCATTGTACAAAATCAGCTGATCCCTGACCGTCAATTTCTTCATTGGCTGTGGCAACTACCCACAAATCATAGTCAAGCTCTGCTTCTTTAAACTGACTTGCCGCTATGATATTGGCCGCAACACCCGCCAACATATCGCTCGCTCCCAGCCCAATAATCTTCCCCTCTTTCTCCAGAGCCTCATATGGTGAATGTTCCCATGAAGCCATATCTCCTGGTACAACAGTATCAATATGTCCCGCTAAGATAAAGGCGCGCTCTGATGATTTTCCAGTTAGCTTTGCTGCGACAAATTTCCCATCTCTTTTAATAAAGGGGGAAACTGCATCTGCAAAATATTTTTTTAGGAAAAATAAAATTTCTGCTTCATGTCCTGAAGCAGAAGGTATTCCGATAAGTTTTTTTGTAAGCTCAATTACATCAGCAGAATACATCAGTTTCCAACTTTCTTAATCATAATCTTATCACAGCAGATACTTTCCTTAGGCCTGTCATGATAGTGTTGACAGTCTGTTAAGCAGAGTTCTAAAAGTGGATCTGCAATCTGGTGTGTTTTCAGATTTTCTGATTCTGTTATTTCTTGAAAATTAAGAAACTCGGCCACACGAATAGAGTTTTCATTGGCAAAAAAGACCGCATCTGCTCCATCTGCCTGGGCATAACCAACTAACAAGGCCGTTAGAAACTTTGCCAAGCCATGATTCCGATACTTATAATCTCCCGTCTCGCCTTTGCTGTCACTCGTATAGAGCGTTCCAATCTCGCTATTACGCGCCGTCAATATCACAGGTAGAGCTGGACGAGAACTCATCTCAACTCGCCCCCGACCACAAAAAGCAATCAGATCTCGGTTTTTATCTGTGACGATAATCATCGTTTCCTTGACTAAAATATCACCTGGTGTTTTGGGAAGTATCCGATACTCACGAATCTTGGTAATCTGAGAAATCACATGAGCATAATGATCACGCAGATTCTTGTCCTCAATCTGCCTCAATTCCCATACATGCCAACCATTGGCGTAAAATTCCGAGATTTTCCGAAGGAGAAAATCTCGATATTCTACTGGAAATCGAGTTAAATCACCTGCTTTAAGCTGATCCAGCACTGAGAGGTTTAAATTCATTTTTTCTCCTTTCTTTTTCCTATCTTTTTTTGGAATAATGAAACCATTATGACATATTTATGCAGATAGCTCAACTCTTTAGTTTCTTATTTGAAACTATAGATTCAAGTAGTCCTGCCAAATCTGGTCAAAAAGGCTCAAATTAAAATAAAAATTAGCCGAAGTTTCCAAATAAGTTGAAACCTCGTCATAATCATGGGATTGCCTTGGAAAAGTTGTATCTTGAAAGACCAAGTTTGCCAAGCGTGTTTTATCGTCTGTTTCCGCTGGGGCGCGAAATCTCATAAGGTATTGATAAAATGTCATTGCCAGTGCTCCAATATGAATTGTCTCCGTTCTGCGATTTCTTCCGCATAATCTTCGAGGTGCTTTTTATAAAAGCCTTGGTGATAATATTCTGCTGGCCAAAAAATTTTCGCTGCTTCTATTGAGGTAACAATCTCTTCGTCTCCAAATCGGCCTGAGGTTTGAAGATTCTTTTTGCTATTTTCGGCAATTTCACGTTGCGTCTCTGATGTATAAAAAATCACTGGACGATAATTGTCACCTCGATCGGCGAATTGACCAAAGGCATCAGTCGGATCAGTCGTCTGCCAGTAAAGCTCGACTAAATCTGCATAAGATATCAGCTCACTATCAAAAATAATTTCAACAGCCTCTGTGTGGCCTGTAATATGCATCTTGACTTGCTCATAAGTCGGATGGCTAAAGTCTCCGCCTGTATAACCTGAGGTCACCGTCAGAATGCCTGCTTGCTC
>JAIRUS010000028.1 GCA_031254295.1 Streptococcaceae bacterium
AAGAAAGAACGGCAGACAATAATATTGTAAATACTCGTCGCCCCTGGAATAATCAAGGCCCACATTGTATTGAGCATGCCAAGATTTTTAATCAATAAGTAAGTTGGAATCATGCCACCAGAAACAAACATTGTCACCATCATAAATTTGATGAAAAATCCTTTGCCGTACACTTCCGCACGAGATAGCGCATAGGCACAAGGCACTGTAAAGATGAGATTCACTACAACTGCCAAAACTGTGTATATAATTGTATTTTTATAACCCATCCAGATGTCTTGATTCGCAAAGATTCGAGCATAGCCATCCCAGGTAAGTCCTTTGGGAAGAAGCCACATCTCCCCTTTCATGATGGCAATCGGATCAGAGACCGAAGCGCTAATGATATAAATTAAAGGGTAAAGTACGAGAAGAGTTGCAACAATGACAAAGAGATAGTTAAACACCATGAAGACGCGATCGCCAGTTGTCATTTTAATTGTTTTTGTGTTCATTTATCTCTCCTTACCACAAACTGCTGTCGCTAAATTTACGAGTGATTGTATTTGCGGCTACCAATATCATTGCGTTGATTACCGAGTTAAATACACCAATCGCTGTTGCAAATGAATATTGTCCATTTAACAAGCCTGCCCGGTAAACATAGGTCGAAATAACATCGCTTGCTGACTGGTTCAACGGGTTTTGCATCAAAATAATTTTTTCAAATCCGACATTCAAGAGCCCGCCCAAAGTCATAATCAATAAGATAATAATCGTCGGTGCTATCGTTGGTAAATTGATGTACCAAGCACGTTGTAAACGCGATGCACCATCAATAATAGCGGCCTCGTGAAGTTGCGTGTCAACACCAGAGAGCGCCGCCATATAAATCACGGAAGACCAACCTGTCGATTGCCAAACACCTGATAGAACATAAATCGTCTTGAACCATGCAGGATTTGACATAAAGTCAATCGGCTTAAATCCGAAAAATTGAATGACATTATTGATAATCCCCGTTTCAGGATTGAGGAAGGCAAAGAGCATTCCCACAATGACGACAACGGATATAAAGTTAGGCGCATAGGTGATTGTTTGTGCAAATTTTTTGCCAAATCCATCTTTCAGTTCATTAAGCGATAGGGCCAAAATGATCGGCAACGGAAATCCGACAATCAGGGAATAAATACTAATACCCAAGGTGTTTTTGATTAAATCCCAGAAAAAATAAGAATTAAAGAATTGCTGGAAGTATGTCCAACCTACCCAAGGACTTCCCCAAATTCCAAGAGCTGGATTATAATTTTTCCAAGCAATAATCACACCATACATTGGCTGATAACAAAACACAAGGAAAAACAGAAAGGCCGGTAAAATGAAAACATAGAGTTGCCAACTTCGCTTGACTTGCTTCCACGAAAATTTTCGTTTGGGTGGTTTAATTTTTCTGACCTTTTTCGAGTTTCTCACATCTGATGAAACCGTTGAACCTGCTTGCATGGCAGTCTCCTTTGAACTTAGTTAGATTCGTTTGATATATTCTATTCAAAATATATTCTCGATATTCTATAAAGATATATCTTTATTTAGTATTATAGCACTATTTTTTTCTTTTGCAAGCGTTAACATTCAAAAAATATATTTTTTCTGTTTTTTCAATAAAAAAACGCCATTTGACTGAATAGCGTTCTGTTTGGACTATTTATTTAATAACTGTGTATCAATCGTTGTCGTAAGATCAATCAGCCATTTTCCTTGCTGCTTAACATAGGAAACGTCAATAGTAGCTATGTTATCGCGATAGTTTTTTTGATTATTTGTATTATTGATACTTTTGACTTTTGCTTCAGCAAGTAAATGCCCATCTTTTTCCTTCAGAACTCGAAATGATAGTAAAGTATTTGTAATGTCCTGCTCTTTAAAGGAGGCGGCCAACTGTGCTTCTGTATTTTTTCTAGCCTTTGGGACCAGATAACTCACATAAGCAGCTGCATTTTTTTCATTGCTGGCTTTAAGCGTCTGCTCAAAAATCGATTTGACTGTTTTACCATCGGCATCAAGAGATGACTCTTGCGCTATTTGAGGCGCATTCGCCAATTTTTGATTGGCTTGTTGGCTATAATTATAAATAAGAAAAGATAGACCTGCCAGCGCAAGGCCTACTAAAATCAGGCTTTTTTTAGAGATGCGCTTCATTTTTCATTCGCCTTTTCTAATTTTATCATGCTTTGATAACTAAACCATGCATTCGCCAAGAGAAATAGGGGGACAGGAACAAGCACGAGAACGGGGATAAAAAACCCGATTAAACCTGCCAAACCCATGCCTATAACCATCGCAATCGTATTTGGAATATTCGCTAGAAGTAGAAAAAATGCTTGCCTAAAGCTATTTTTTACGCTCAAATCATAGCGAACAATTGCTGGAATTAAGTATAAAAAACTAGATGCCAAGATGACTAACAGAGCGCCTAGACAAACTGTCACATACACATTGTGCGTAAAGACAAGTGCCAACCGAAAGTCTGCATATAGGAACAAAAGGGCGGCTAAACCCAGATAACCAACTTGGTTAGAGCGTTTAAAATTCTCCATTGCACTGGCCTTAAATATAGAAAAAGATAGTTTTTTGGAATTGACGTTGTTTTCCTCAAATGTCCGAAAAAAGAGATCAATAACTGCCGTTGTTGCTGGAAATACACCTGCGATAATCAGATATCTGAAAAGTATAATGAACCAAAAAAGTTGTAGCTTTCCTATAAAAATGATTATTTCCCCTACCCGCATATTTCCGGTTGCTAATTTTGACATACATTCTCCTTTGATATATCTTTTTGAAGCGCAGGCAGAAACCACCTGTTTTTAGTAATTATAACTTGCTGTCTATCTTTTGTCAATATACTTTATTGTTTTTTATATCTTTTCTTGTTTTTTTTCAATAAAAACAGTATAATGAATATATCTTTAAAACACAGGAGTCATTATATGGTTGTCCCACTTTATCAAAAAATTTCAGATGATTTGAAAGCTCAAATTACTACACAAAAGCTCAAAGCTGGAGATAAGCTTCCTACTGAATTGGAACTTTCTGAAACCTACAATGTTAGCCGAATTACTGCCAAACATGCCCTAAGCGCACTTGAACAACTCGGTATGATTACGCGCTCACGCGGCAAAGGATCTTTTGTAAGTCAAGAATTAATAGATCAGAGCGTGCCTGCTACAAAATCAATTTTATTTATTCAACCTTTTGGCGATCTTTCATTTGGCGATTTTGCTCAAGGTTTAATTTCCGAGATGAAACCTCTGGGCTATACCGTTTTTATCACGCATGCAGAGTTTTTAAATGAGGCAACTGCTTCAGAAATTATGCAAAATTTTAATGGGCTCATTTACTATCCCATGAATACAGATGCCTATCTTGATATTTTATTCGAGATGGTGACCTTGGATTTTCCCGTTATTCTTCTGGATAAAGAAATTTATGGATTGCCATTTCCTTGCGTCAAATCAGATAATTTCATGGGCGGTCTTATGGCGACACAGCACTTAATCAATGAAGGACATGAGAGAATTGCATTTATGATGAATCAGGACGCGCATCCTCCTCACACGACACGCGATCGCTATCTCGGCTATATGCAAGCTTTAAATAAGGCCAATCTTAGTTTTCATACGCACTACAATAATCCTGATGAATCTTCACTTGTAGTGCTTGATTATCTCAAAAAGAGTAAGCTGACGGCCATGGTTTGTGAAAATGATCTTATCGCACTATCACTCATGACAACTCTACAACAGGCTGGCATTTCTGTTCCAGGCGAAGTATCTATCATTGGGTTTGACAATATTCAAGCTGCCAGTCTTTCAAATCCGCCATTGACCACGATTGAGCAAAGTTTCTCGGCACTCGGCGAGGAAGCCGCGCGGCTGCTACTTGACTGGATTCAAACAAGCGAGGTGCCAACGAGCAACAATATAACGGTACAACTCATCAAAAGAAAAACGACAAAGGAAATCAAACATGAACACTGACAGACTTTCTATGATTGACACACGCCATGCAACTGCAAACCAACCGAGCTTTTCACATGGAAATTGTCTTCCATATACTGGCTTACCTTGGGGGATGAACTACTTCGCTCCTTCTACTGCTGCCGGTCGCGGTGCTTGGTGGTTTCATCCCGAAGATCGGACTTTTGAGGGATTTCGGCTCACTCACCAACCAAGCCCTTGGATGGGAGATTTTTCTCATTTTACAATGACGCCAGTAACGGGGCAGTTTTCCGAGCGCTCACTCTGGCATACAATTTCATCTTATCGGCCAAATGAAGCTATCTTTAGTCCTGCTCAAATTCGTCTCACACAATTACGATACCAGATCGAGTCACGATTGATTCCCTCAATGTATGGTGGTCTTCTAGAAATGTCTTTCAAAAATCAAGCAGTCAAAGAACGCGGCCTCATGTTGCATTTTACTGGAAAATTTGAATTGACTGTTTTATCTGCCACTGAAATTGCCTTTTCAATTATTAATTTTGCTGATTGTGAAGACAAAGATTTTAAATTTTATGTTGTCATGAAATTTGACAGCCCTGTTAATCTTCACGGGGATTTAGCAGGAATGGATAGCTCTGTCGAAATTGATTTTGGTGAAATTTCTAAGCAAACTTTACGTTTTGGAACTTCTTTTATTTCTGTTGCACAGGCAGAGTTAAACCTAGAACGTGAGCAAGGTCAGTCAGCTTCTGATTACCTTAAAAAAGCTGAAAATGCTTGGTCTGATGTACTTTCCAAGATTGAAATTGAGTATCATGATTCCGAACAAGTTTCTACTTTCTATCACAATATGTATCGCGCTTTCCTATTTCCTCAAACTTTTTACGAGTTTGATAAGAATGGCGAAAAGATTCACTATGATACCACTCACAAATCTGTCAAGTCAGGCCCACTCTATACTAATAATGGTTTTTGGGATACTTTCCGAACAGTTTATCCACTTTATAGCCTAATTGCAGCTGATAAGTATGGCGATATGTTAGAAGGATTTCTGAATTTTTATAAAGAAACTGGCTTTCTTCCAAAATGGCTATCACCTGACGAGCGGGGACTGATGCCTGGTACTTTAATTGATGCTGTGATTGCAGATGCAGCGAGCAAAGGTATCCGAATGGATTTGATGCCTGAGTTTTTGGAGGCAATGAAAAAAGCCGCGACAGTCCAATCTGAAAATCCAAACTATGGACGACGTGGCACGACAGACTATCTGAAACTAGGCTATGTACCGTTGACACATCACGAGTCTGTCAACCATACACTTGATTATGCTTTCTCAGATTATTGTATTTCACAGGTGGCACAGGCGCTTGAAGACGATAACACGGCTAAGGCCTACAAAAAGCAAGCCTTGAATTACCGTAATATCTTTGATTCCGAAACAGGCTTTATGCGTGCCAAAGATGACAAAGGCA
>JAIRUS010000072.1 GCA_031254295.1 Streptococcaceae bacterium
GGAATGGATGACAAGACGGCGGCGCTGGTTGTGAATGTGGCGAGTATGTCCACGATAGTGGTTGGAGGCTTTGCGGGCGGTGCAAAAATGCTTGGGAAAGCGGCAGACTTGTATGAAGCAGGCGAGCTTGGTTCCACGGTCATGAATGGTATTCGGCAAATTCCGAAACTTCCAGCGACTGTGGTCAGGTCTGCCATGGACAAGGCAAGTGATGTGAAAACGATGGCTGTTGGGAAGATGAGCAATGTCTTGGATAAAGTTTCAACTAAGGCAGGTGCAGCAGCTTCTAAGCTTGATGAGATTCATGTTCCTTCGGGTGTTCGTGTGCTTGATACAGGCGCAGGGACTATGCCAGTTTTGACTCGAGTGGCGGCATCAGACACAAGACTAGGTGGTGCGGTGAAGCAAACGTTCAGTAGCATAGAAAGCAAGACTGCTGGAGCGAGTGAGAAGATGAGTGGATTGGCTTCTAAAGGTAGTCAAAGTATAACTACATCTACAAAGAGTCTGAAATCTGCTGGAAGGGTAAATTCAGAAGAGGCCGAACAAGCGAACAATTATTGGAAAGAAGAAATGGGGTATGAGAACCCTCCATTTACAAAAGGAACAACTGTTAAGACAGTTAAACTTACAGAGTCCTCTGATGGAGAATTTGTCCGTACTTATGGGGGAGTTGCAGAAGATGGGAGTTCTTCAGGAATGCAGGGACCGTGGGTTATGCTGAAAAAAGACATTGAAGGCTTGACTCCAGAGCAAATTAAAGAAAAATATGCTCTTCCATCAGTTCCTAAAAGATATGCAAGCGTATCTTTTGAATCTGGAGATGTTATAAGATATGGAGAAACTGCACCAAATTTTGGTGGAAATGGCGGTGGTATCCAATTCGATATCACAATGAATGATGGGTTTATTGGAGATTTCAAAGATGCTGGTGAAATACCCGCAGGAGGAATTAAATAATGAATAGTGTGAAAATAGAAGGAAAGAGTCTTATTGATGCAGGTAAGCCAATAGCAACTTTTCAAGAAAATATTTTAAAAATGGAAGTTAATTCTCAAAATGAAATAATAGTATTGATTAACTTTGCTAAAGGGACTAAATTAACGAGCGAACAATTATTAAACCTGTATAAATATGATATCAGTGGGAATCAAAGTTGGGGAGTTTCCTACACGAATTTAAAGAAAATTGCTCCAATTGTTGATTTTAAAATAACCGAAAACAGATTATTAGCGTCTGATTTTTATGGAAGAGCATTTGAAATTGATATGAAAACAGGTGTAGCATCAATGATTGGTGTAACAAAGTAAAGGGATTCAACTGGTTGAGAAGCTCAAATTGACAGGATGGACGACAAGACGGCAAAGTATGTCCCGCTTGTGGTTGGCGGTGCTGCAGGAGGCACGAAGCTGTTTGGTAAAGCGGATAGTCTTTACAAGGCTGGAGAATTAGGTTCTACGGTTGCGGACACTCTGAGACAAATACCAAAAATGCCAGCGACTGTGGTCAGGTCTGTCATGGACAAGGCAAGTGATGTGAAGACGATGGCTGTAGGCAAGATGAGTAATGTCTTGGATAAAGTTTCAACGAAAGCGGGAGCAGTAGCTTCTAAGCTTGATGAGATTCATGTTCCCTCTGGTGTTCGTGTGCTTGATACAGGCGCGGGGACTATGCCAGTTTTAACTCGAGTGGCAGCCTCAGACACAAGACTAGGTGGTGCAGTGAAGCAAACGTTCAGTAGCTAAGAAAATAAGGCTGCTGGAGCGAGTGAGAAGATGGGTGGTCTGACTTTTAAGGGTTCTGGGGAACTATCGGCTTTCAAAGGAAGTAGTGAAATTCCTGAAAAAGTTGGATATGATGACTTTTTTACTAAAGGTAAGAATGGACGGACAGAATTAAAGGCTAACATTGAGTTTACTGATAAAAATGGCTATCATACCATTACTGATGATAAAGCAAGGATAGCATTCAAAGAAACGACAGAAGGTCTTCAAGATGGTAAAGGAGTGTGTAGTGAATACGCTCAGCGTGTTGTAGGGCGTGAAAACAGGTTATCAACTGATCAAGGAGGACACATATTTGGGACACAATTTAACGGTTCTAGTAGCTTTGATAATCTTTTACCTATGGATGCAAAAGTAAATATGAATGGTGGACAATGGTACGATATGGAGAGGCAATGGCGTGGTGCCCTTGATGACATTCCACCTAAACGAGTTGATATTAAAGTGGAACCTTCATATAGCGGTTCTTCTTCTAGGCCAAATAGTTTTAACGTTACATATCAGATTGAAGGTAGCCGAGAAGTAATGGTCAATATTCTAAATGGAGGTCAATAATAAAATGGTATATCAGCAAAATTTAATAAAATGGGAAGAGTTGCAAGCAGCAACCGTTCAAGACATATTCTCAATTATGAAAACAGATATTGAAGATTTGAAAGAGTTCAAATTACTAGCTAGTTTTGATAAATACGGAAGCGCACACATTCCGTTTTATTTCAAAACAAAAAGTAATGATAATTGGATATATTATTTAGATGATGAAAGAGGAAAAAGAAATGCGAGTGTAAGGACTGATATTTTGCGTGATTTTTGGGAAGCAACCAAAGAATTAGGCCTTGAAGAATGGCATACTCTGGTTTTATATATAGATGAAAACAATATTCCGAGATTAGAATTTGGTTATGTTGATTGGTCTGAACATCTGCACGGGGGGAATGACTTATTAAATTACTTTGAGTATAAATATCTGGACGTGGAACCTAAAACAGAAGAAACTAAAAATATTATTCAAGAAATGAAAAAACTCGAAGATAAACAATAGTTTGTAGCGCTCTTTTAACTTATATATAAGAAAAAACTGATGCTCAAATATTCTGGGAAGAATTTGACCGAAAAATGTGTAAGCTTCGTCTCATTGTATCGGTGTGATTATTTTGTTTCGGCTTTGTGCAGGTGAGCTTGATTTCAGTGCCGAAGCTAATAATTTTTAGTGAAAGGAGAAATAAAAAATGATATTTTCAGAGATTATCCTCACGTCGCAGTATGGGGGAGGAGATTTTCATTCGAGCATTGAAAATGATTTTAGAAGCCGACAAAGAGAAATATTTTTCAAGCTGGATAAAACCTTATTTTTAGGTTTGGTGGACGCCCAAAGGCTCGATGAAAGACATACAAGATATCGTCTATTTACAGCCTCTCAGGGACAAGATAATTCTGAAAAGGTTATTGAAATTTTCTGCTCTCTCTTTTCTGATTATAGCTTTCGATTTGAAGCTCAATCTGAGATTACTGCCAAAACGTTTGTAAAGAAAACAATTTCTTATGGTAGTGATGTCAATGATTTACTCAATGAAGTGGGAATAAATACAGCGCTTGGCATTCCTCATCATGATGAATTTTGGAATGAATTTCTGGTCACGAAGGGAAATTCCACTTTATCAAGTAGTAGTTATCTTTATGGACAAGATTTTCAAGAGGAACTTAGTAGAATAAAGGCGCATCCAACATCTGATCCGTTAGATAAAAAAGTGATTCATTATGTTTTTGAATCAGGAGAAAATCTAGAAGCCATTGAAGTTCTAATTGATAGATTGTTCACCGCAAGACGTATACAGTCAAGACGTGTAGCGGTTTTTGAATCAAAAAGTAGTTCAGCCAATAGAGCGTTGATTAACAATTTAGAAAGTCTCTGTTCTTTAAGTACAGGAGGAACTGTGCTTGTAAAGTTTCCTGAACTGATCGGGCAAGGGGAGTTGCTTTTTGGAGACTCAAATGAATTACTCTTGGCTAAAATGGCAAGCTTATTTCAAGTTTATCGCGATAAAGTCCAATTTATTTTTTCGATTCCAAATGAAAGATTTAGTGAAACACTGTCAGACTATTTTCCCCATGATAAGTTTGTTCAATTTAGAACGAATCAACTTACGAAACAGGAGGCAACGTACTATCTTCAGGTTAAAGCTAAAGAAGACGGCGTTGAGACGATTGATTCTCTGCTCTCTATGCTATCTGGTACTCAAAACAGCTACTCAGGCAAAGAATTGCTAGAGATTTATCAGGAATGGTCTTTTTTAAGAGAAGTGAATACCGCATATCCAGAGTATCAAAAATATTTTGAGCGCGCGCTTTTCACTAAAAAACAAACATCTGTCATTTCTGCACATGAACAGCTTCAAAGTTTGATTGGCTTAACAGAAACGAAAAAACTTGTGCTGCAATCTATTAATCTCTTGAAATTTCAAGCCCTCCGTAAAAAGCAAGGCATAGCATCGGAATCTCCCAATCGGCACATGGTTTTCACAGGTAATCCGGGAACGGGAAAGACAACTGTTGCCCATTTGTTTGCTGATATCCTGAGAGAGGAGGGGATTCTTTCAAAAGGCTTACTGATTGATGGGGCACGTGCGAATCTGGTGGGGCGTTATGTAGGACAGACAGCACCCTTAGTTAAGGCAGCCTTTCAGCGTGCAAAAGGTTCCGTTCTCTTTATTGATGAAGCCTATAGTTTTGTGGATGAAGTAGGCGGTTATGGGAGTGAAGCCATCGCAACGATTGTTGAAGAAATGGAAAATCATCGCGAGGACACAGTTGTTATCTTTGCTGGATACAAAGACCCCATGAAGCGTTTTATTGAGTCAAACGAAGGCCTTCGCTCTCGTATCGGCTTCACAATAGACTTTCCAGATTATGATAGCCATGAATTGATGCAAATCATGTTACTCAATCTTCAATGGAAAGGCTATCGTATTACGCCTAAAACGGAAGAATTCTTACAAAAGTTTTTTAAAAAGATCAAAATGGATAAAACGAGTGGAAATGCGCGTCTTGTACGTAATTTGATTGAGAAGGCAGAATTTCGTATGTCCAATCGCTTGATATCTAAAAATCCAAATGAGCGTGACATTAAAACCTTAATGACAATGAAAAAGGAAGATTTTATTGAAGAAACAGAACGTCTGATGAGAGAAAACTCGTCATCAGAACGTCAAATCGGATTCAAAAAATCCTGAAAGTTGAACTATAAGAGGAAAGGATATGCGGGAAAAAATTCAAAAAGAAGTCTCCCAAACCCCATGGGAAGCCTTTGACCGGAAACTACACACGTTGCGCTTGATTATGTCGAGTGTGATTGTTTTTCTACTTTTTTGTGGAGTTGGATTGATCGTGCTGTTGACGCAGAATATGCAAAAGAAGGTGCTGACGGGAAAACCGACGATTGTCTTAGTCAATGAAGATCAAGCTGAGAGCTTTAATGGGACGAATTACAACTTCGGTCAGTCCTTTGTCAATCTGGTCTCAAATGATAATAAATACAACTGGCAAGTCGTCTCACGTGCGGTCGCAGATCGAGCCTATTCTGATGGCTCGGTTCAGGCGGTCATTTA
>JAIRUS010000140.1 GCA_031254295.1 Streptococcaceae bacterium
TAGCTACTTGGATTGGCACGTCTTCATGATCTTTCGCAAGACTTGCGAGGATTGTCGGGGCATTAAAGCTCGCCGTCACAATCACGCCAAAAATAGAAATACAAATCCCGCTGACAATCAAAGGCGTTCCAATTGAGCCTACTATTTTACTAAATGCTACTGCTGCAGGAACTGTTACGTTGGAAAGTCCAGCTCCTAAAACACCAATTGTAATCGCATGAATTGCAAGGTAGATCAACATAGAGGTTAAAATTACAGCTAAAAGCATGCGCGGTAGGGTTTTGTTAGGATTCTTCATTTTTTCTGCATTGACTGGCAAGAAAGCAAAGCCTGGATAAAAGAAAAAGACAGTTCCATAAGCAGCTAACAAGCCTGAGCCACTTCGAGCACTTGGTATCGCTTGAAAGTTTACGCTTTTTACAAGCCAAGCCGTCGCAACTACGAAAATGAGAACAATCCCAATCTTCACAAGTGACGTGATATTATCAAGTTTCGAGATAAGTCCCGCTCCAAAATAACTAACAAAGCCTAGAATTAAAATCAATCCAATACCTAGACTTTTCACTGGAAGCTTTGCATTTAACATCTGAGCTGCTGTCATCAAAGCAGCTACCTCTGCGGCCAATGTCACGGTTCCTTGAATCCAAACGCCCATTCCAACCAAGTAGCCTGCAAAACGGCCAAAAGTATCCTTAGCATAGACAAAAGCGCCACCATTTTCGGGATAAATCTTGGCCATATTGGCATACGAAAATGAAATCACAAGAATAGACAAGCTCGCTAAGACAATCGCAAGCAGAGATAAACTTCCAGCATCTTTATAAATTTTCCCTGCCAACATGAAGATACCTGAACCTATGATGGAATTAATTCCAAGTAAGAAAACTGTCATCGCTGACATGAGTTTCGGCTTTTTCATGAACTTATTTTAGCATAATATAGCTCAATCAAACATTTTGTCATGCTAGCTTTAGCTTTATCATAATTGACTTTTCATGAAAATAGAGGTAGAATCGGCTTATCAGAAAAGTAGTTTTTATAGTGATCTATAGAAAGTCGGTGGCCGTGCAAACCGATGTTTACAAGAAACGAAATTGGGTCTGAAATAATTTTCGTTTGCTCGCAAAAAAGCTCAAAATAGTTATAAATCACGGTGGTACCGCGCGAAAGCGCCCGTTGGACAATTAGTAGTTCACGGGCTTTTTGTTAGCATTCATAAGGATTTTTATGTCTAAACCTATCATTCTCACGGGCGACCGCCCAACTGGAAAGCTTCACATCGGACATTATGTGGGTTCACTCCGTAATCGTGTTAAGATGCAAAATGAAGGCATCTACGATACTTTTATCATGATGGCCGATCAACAAGCCCTGACTGACCATGCCAAGGAGCCTGAAAAAATTATTCAGTCTATCAGTGATGTGGCTCTGGATTATCTAGCTGTTGGACTAAACCCAAAGCTCACAACTATTTTCATTCAGTCACAAATTCCTGAGCTGGGTGAGCTTTTTAGCTACTATCTAAATCTTACGTCACTCAATCGCGTCTTGCGCAACCCAACAGTGAAGACAGAAATTGAGCAGAAAAACTTCGGTGAGGGTGTCCCTGCTGGCTTTGCGATGTATCCTGTTTCTCAAGCAGCCGATATCACAGCTTTCAAAGCAACCCATGTCCCCGTTGGTTTTGACCAAGCACCAATGATTGAGCAAACCCGCGAAATCGTCCGTGCCTTCAACAATGCTTATCACAAGGAAGTTCTTGTTGAACCGGAAGGAATCTACCCTGAAAACGAAGCCGCTGGTCGTTTACCAGGTCTTGACGGAAATGCCAAAATGTCAAAATCACTTAACAATGGTATCTACCTAGCAGATGACGCCGACACACTCAAGAAAAAAGTCATGAGCATGTACACAGACCCAACTCATATCAATGTCGCAGATCCTGGACACGTTGAAGGAAATATGGTCTTCCATTATCTTGATGTTTTTGGGAATGCTGATGACGCAGCACAAATTGCCGAAATGAAAGCACACTATACTGCTGGTGGCCTTGGTGATGTCGCAACTAAGAAATTCCTCTTGGAAGTCCTCGACCGTGAACTCACACCAATTCGTGAGCGCCGTCTCGAGTTCGCCAAAAATATGGACTACGTTTATGAAGTCTTGAAAGCTGGTTCCGAAAAGGCTGAAGCTGTCGCAGCTGCGACGCTTGACGAAGTAAAATCCGCTATGGGACTTAATTATTTTGCCTGATAAATTTCAATAATAAATAAAAGAGAGGCAGAAACACTTTCATTCCTGGCTCCTTCCTAATTCAAAGCATAAGAAAGGCTCCATCGAACCTCACATAGAACTTCGTGGCCAAAGGGTTCGCAGTTATTTGATTTACGACGGAAGAGAGACGGAAACGATATTATTTCCGTTTTTCTTCCTAGTTCAAAGCATAGGAAAGGCCCAATAGGGCTTTTCGCAGAACCACGTGACCGAACGGTCCGTGGTTCTTTGCTTTACAAACTCTCAATATAGTTCACCAGCTCCATTTTCGCAGCCTCTACAATCGCCTCACGGTCTGCATCTATAAGATCCATCCCCTGCGCACGAATCAACTTCATGTTGTGAATTCCCATCATGCTCAAAATCCCCCGCAGATAATTTGGCGCAAAGTCCATTGCAATATAACGAATATCATCAGAATAGTTACTTCCGCTTGACAGTACGAAAGTCACTTTCGTTGTGGCATCGCTCATCATGCCCACAGAGCCGCCTTCCGTAAAACGATAGGTCTCGCGTGGGATAAAGATTTGGTCGATATAATCTTTCAAATATGAGGTGATGTTGAAGTTATGGAGCGGACTGTAAATAAAGATGAAATCTGCTTCTTTCCACTGGTCAATCAGCTCACGGCTCCGAGCCGAGACTTCACCAAAAACTGACTGGCTATTAATTCTTGGGAGCTCAAAATCTTCTGCGTAGAGATTCAAGGTCTCGATTGTGGCTTCTGGATATTTATCTTTGAGCGCGGCTGTTCCTGCCTGTAGAAGTT
Source organism: Streptococcaceae bacterium (assembly GCA_031254295.1). Taxonomy (GTDB): domain Bacteria; phylum Bacillota; class Bacilli; order Lactobacillales; family Streptococcaceae; genus Lactovum. The sequence goes on from JAIRUS010000140.1 coordinate 3,044, forward strand.
TCACGGAGCTATGGATGTCGTTGTTATAATCTGGCTGACTGTTGATTTGTAGGATTTTCATCATTGAGATTCACTTTCTTTTTGTTTGTTTATGGCCCAAGTATAGGTTATAATAGTGCCAAAACATGACACCATTATAAAAGAAAGTAAATTTTATGAAAAAAGCGGAGAGACTAAATCTAGAACTGATATTTTTAAGAAACAAACACGAGTTTCACCTCAAAGATCTTGTAGAAAAATTTGATATTTCCAGACGGACAGCGCTTCGAGATGTTGAGGATCTTCTCGCCATGGGACTACCTGCCTATTCTGTGACTGGCCCTGCAGGTGGCTATCATCTTATCAATCAAAAGCTTCTTACACCTGTGACTTTTAGTCAGGCAGAGATTCAAGCGATTTTCTTTGCCTTACACGCACTTGAACTCGTATCAAGTACACCTTTTGAGCAGGCCTATCCGCAGATTCAAGAAAAATTACTTGCCACTTTGCCTATTTCTCAACAGGCAGCTATTTCTCAGCTACTGTCCTCCGTCCATTATGTGCAGAGAGCGCCTTTACAGACGAATCAACCGTTGAGCCTGATTCTTCAATCTATTTTGGAAGGTCAAATTCTATCGTTGACTTATTCACAACATCAAATTAGCCATTTAGAGCTACAAATTTATGAACTTTTCTATCGCGATGGGATTTGGTTCTGCTCCGCTTGGGACTTTGTCAATGAAAGCTGGGGAACTTTTAGATGTGATTATATTTCTGATTGTAGGCTTGCCGAAAATCAAGAACATGTCAAAACAATGTCTGAGTTGGTGGCACTGGGTACTCATCATGAAGCCAACTATCACGAGATTCCTTTTAGCTGCAAGCTAACCGCCAAGGGACAGGAGCGCTTCAAGCGCCATCACTATCCTTTCATGCGCTTGGAAAATGAGCAGTTGTTGGGTGGCTATAATCCGAAAGAATTGGATTATTTGGTTGACTATTTAATTTCATTTGCTGGTGAAATGACAATTATCAGCCCATTAGAACTAAAGTCAAGTTATGAGTTGAAGCTAAAAGAAATGATAAAGCTAAATCAGTCTATTAAAAACTAGTAAATTACTAGTTTTTTATTTTTTTGATTTTAATTGTTGCATATACAACAATTAAATGATATGATATTCTCATAGCTAATTGATGTATATACAACATAATTTTAGAAGGACTTTCCATGGAAAAAAAAATTCAACAAGCCCTTGATGACTGCGTCTATTTCAGCGTTAAAAAAATTGACCGTCAGATGGATAAAATCGCCGAAGAGGCCTTTCGAGAAACTGGGCTGGCCCCAACTTACAACTTCATCTTACTCATACTTGAGCAATGTGACCACAAAAATCAACGCGAAATTGCGAACATGCTACATGTCGCCCCTTCCACCATCGCTCGCTTCGTCGATAAACTTCAAAGCAAGGGTTATGTCAGCACAGAATCTGTCGGCCGACAAAGTTTTGTCTCTCTGACTGAGCTCGGACGGCAATTCACCGCCGAAGATGTCAATAATGGCTGGGAAAATCTTCACGTACTTTGCGATGCTGCAATCGGACATGAAGACTCTAGCACCCTAAACAAACATATCAATGCAACTATTGATCATATCAAAGAAAGTAGATAATCATGACAAACTTTAATTTCAACTTCAAAGAAGAAATTCATTTCAACTCATCAAAAAGCACACTGCGCAATCGCCTTATCATGGCACCAATGACAACTCTCCAAAGTTTTTACAATGGCGCAGTGACTGAGGAAGAAATCCAATACTACCGCGCACGCGCAAACGGTGTTGGTGCTATCATCACAGGTGCTGCCAATGTCGAAGATCTAGGCAAGGGTTGGGAAGGTGAACTCTCCATCGCCCATGATCAGATGCTACCAAAACTGACTAAACTTGCAAAGGCAATTCATGAAGGCGGAGCTAAATCAATTGTTCAAATTTTCCACGGCGGACGCATGTCAGATCCTGCAGCCTTGAATGGGGCTCAAGCAGTTTCAGCTTCAGCCATCGCGGCAGAACGTCCTAATGCCATCACGCCACGTGAAATGACAGAGGCAGAAATCGAAGCCACGATTACCGCTTTCGGTGAAGCTACACGTCGTGCAATTGAAGCTGGTTTTGACGGAGTAGAGCTACATGGTGCCAATACCTACCTCCTCCAACAATTTTTCAGCCCTCACTCAAATCGCCGCACCGACAAATGGGGCGGTTCAATCGAGAATCGCTACCGCTTCATTGATGAAGTTTTAAAATCAGCCTTTGCAGTTGTTGATAAATATGCAACGAAACCTTTCATCGTGGGCTATCGCTTCTCTCCTGAAGAATTTGAAACACCTGGTATTCGTTTCGATGACACGCTCTGGCTAGTTGATCAACTCGCTGAATCTCGCCTTGATTACCTACATGTTTCTCTTAACTTCTATAGCCGTATTGCCCGTTCTGAAGCCCATCAAGACAAATCAATCCTTGCCTATCTACATGAGCGATTGGCTGGACGTAAAGCGCTTGTAGGTGTCGGCGGTGTACGTACAACTGAAGACATTGCCAATATTTTGGGGAATGCTGAACTCGTTGCAGTCGGTCAGCAACTCATTGTTGATCCAACTTGGGTTGAAAAAATCAGCACTAACCGTGAAAATGAAGCCGTCACAAAGTCATTCGATGAAGCCTTCCGTGAACTTGACCTGACTGAGCCTCTCCATAACTTCCTTGACGCGCGCTATAACTCGTCGCCACTTATTTAAAATCTAAACTAGACTTCCCCAAAAAACTGTGGCTTTCACAGCTACAGTTTTCTTGTTGCCAAAATCCTACAATTTTATCATTTTATAGAAAGATTATCGAAAATGTCCTCTAATAAAAAAATATCCCCTACTTTGACACTTCTTGTCCTTGCCATCAATGCCTTTGCGATTGGCTCAACTGAGTTCATCTCTGTCGGCCTTTTACCCATGATTGTCAAAAGCTTTCATATTTCCCTTGCGACAGCTGGACTGACTGTCTCACTTTATGCGCTTGGTGTGACGATTGGCGCTCCTCTCCTCACGATGCTGACAGGACGTGTCAATCGCAAAACTTTGATGCTTATGATTATGCTTGTCTTTATTGCAGGAAATCTTCTTTCAGCATTTGCGCCTGCCTTTTCAGTTCTTCTCATCGGCCGTGTCATTGCTTCTCTCGCGCATGGTCTTTTCATGTCAACTTCAACCGTTATTGCAGCTGACGTGGTCGAGCCTTCAAAACGTGCTTCTGCCATTGCGATGATGTTCACAGGACTGACTGTTGCCACAGTTGTTGGCGTACCTCTTGGTACTTTTATCGGCCAAATTTCTCATTGGAGCATGTCTTTTATCTTCATCTCTATCATTGGAATTATCGGGCTCATTGCGAGTTATTTCCTCGTTCCTGCTCACTTGCCTGTTCCAGGTAAGCTCGATCTTGCGGGTATTAAACGTATCTTTACTAATAAATCTCTTGTTCTCAGCTTTATCATCACAGCGCTTGGCTACGGTGGTACCTTTGCAGCTTATACTTATATTTCTCCTATATTAGAAAATAAATTCGGATTTTCTGCCAACACTGTCGTCATCATTTTGATTGCTTACGGTGTCATGGTCGCGATTGGAAATACTCTAGGTGGAAAATTCTCAAATAAGCATGTCTTACCTAGCCTCGTAAAAATGTTTAGCCTTTTAGCTGGTTCACTGCTCCTCATGTATGTTTCAATCTTGATTGGTAATGCGATTCTTGGACTGGCTACCACAGTTATTCTTGGCCTCTTTGCCTTCATGAACGTTCCTGGATTACAGCTCTATGTCGTTCAACTCGCTGAAGAGTTTGTGCCAAAAGATATTACACTGGCATCGGCTTTCAACATCGCAGCGTTCAATATCGGAATCACACTTGGTTCACTCATCGGGGCGCAAGTCACTGAAAATCTCTCAGTTAGCCTGACTCCTCTAGCCGGTAGCCTTATTGTTGCGATTGCTCTCGCCATGACGATATTTGCAGATAAATCAACTATTAAAAATGCTAGCCTGACGATTGATGCTGAGCTTGGTCAAGACTTAGCCTGAAAAATAGATTATAATAAAAGCAAAGTTTCCCACTATAAACTTTGCTTTTATTTTATTAAAGATTTGAGAGATTTATTTTATATGACAGACTTAGAAAAAATTGCTGACTTTGCACGAAACATACATGCTCAAAACAATGACGGACATGGCATTGATCATATCGAGCGAGTTGTCAACTTGGCAAAAAAGATTCTCGCAACAGAAGTCAATGCTAATGCTGAACTCGTCCTCATTAGCTGCTACCTCCACGATACCTATGATGAAAAATTGACTCCAGATGTCGCAAAACAAAAAGCTATCGTTCGAGATTTCTTACTTAGCTTCGATTTTTCAGACGAACTTTTCGTCAACGAGATTTTCTACATCATTGATCACATGAGCTTTTCAACTAATCTTAACAAAAAACAGTTCTTAAGCCTAGAAGGACAAATCGTTCAAGATGCTGATCGTTTAGACGCTATGGGCGCGTGGGGAATCGTTCGGACTTTGGAATATGGCTGGTCACATGGACGAAAACTCTATCAACCTGACATTTTGCCACAAAACTATAGTTCAAAAGCAGATTATCACGCGCAAACTGAGAATACAACCATCAATCATTTTTATGAAAAATTATTCTTATTAGAGGACTTGCTCAATACCACGGAAGCCAAGCGTATTGGCAAAGAACGACAGCTCATCATGCACAAATTCGTTGAGGCCATTGAGAAAGAATATATCGAAAATAAATAATAAAAGACACTGAAATTTTCAGTGTTTTTATTTTGTCTGCTTTGCCAATTCCAGAAAGTCTGCAATATTTAAAGCGAGACTTGGAAAACCCAAAACCTTGCTGAGTTCTGCAATATGTGGCAACTCTAAGCCAGCTTCTCTGAGCACATCTTCCTGTGAAAAGACCTCACCTGCTGTTCCATCTGCCAAAATCTGTCCTTCTTTCAACACAATCACGCGCTCAAAGTTCTCAGCTACAAAATCCATGTCATGCAAGATTGAGATGACGGTTTTTCCTGTCTGGCGTAAGTCCTCAATGACTGACCTAAGTTGCTGCTTTCCTTTAAAATCTTGTCCAATCGTCGGCTCATCAAAGATAACAATCTCTGTCTCCATTGCCAACACACTCGCAATGGCAATCTGTTTGCGCTCCGCCAAGCTCAAATCATAAGGATTTTCCTCCACTAAGCCCAGCTGATCAAACTTTTCGAGAGCTTGTCGTGCGGCTTTTTCTGCCTCAACTGCTGTTTCCCCTAGATTCAAGGGACCATACATGACCTCATCTATAATGCGACTCTTAAAAATCTGATCATTTGGGTTTTGGAATACATAGCCAACTGTCTTCGCCAAGTCTGTAACTTCTCGTCCGTCACTGGATTCACCATTGATGAATATTTCACCTTCTGATGGTTTTAGTAGGCCATTAAGTAACTTCATGAGCGTCGTCTTTCCTGCCCCATTTTGTCCGATAATTGCAGTTTTTCTTTCATCTATTGTGAGAGAAAAATCTTTGAAAATATTTTCCCCATCATAATTAAAGGTTAGATTTTTTATTTCAATTTTAGTCATTTTAGTAAGCCCTCAAATTGTGACAAAGTCACCGGATAGTTGCCCTTTGAATCTGTCAGCCCCATTGCCTTGGCGATTTGTGTATAAACTGGTGCCTCAACTCCGAAGTCTGATAAATCTGAACGTGAAAAAATGATTTCAGGCTTGTCGAAATCAACTTTTTTCCCCTCTGATAAAAGCAATATCCGATCCGAATATTCCGCCATCATCTCCATCTTTTGCTCTACCATAATAATCGTCAAGCCCATTTCCTTGAGCTTTTTGACAATTTCAAAAATAGCACGTGCGCCCTGAGGATCAAGCTGACTCGTTGGTTCATCTAAAAGGATTACCTCAGGCTGCATCGCAAGCACTCCTGCAATCGCCACACGTTGCATCTGCCCACCTGACAAAGCAAACGGAGATTTTTCTCGGAGATCCAAGATATCCAAATCAGCCATGACCTGCTCCACCCGCACGATCATCTCTTCTCGTGGAAGTCCCAGATTTTCTAAACCAAAAGCAACTTCTTCAAAAACTGTTGTCTTCGCCCCTGTCATCTGAGTAAAAGGATTTTGAAAAATCAAACCTACCTTGCTTGCTACTTCTGACAAATCAGTCTCTGGCAATGTTAAGCCTGAAATCTCAATCTGCCCTCCAAATGTCCCTTTAAAAAAGTTTGGAACAAGCCCTATCAAGGTCGCAAGCAGTGTTGACTTGCCTGCTCCATTCTGGCCAATTATCCCAATAAACTCTCCTTTTTCGACAGAAAAGTCAAGGCCATCTAACACAATTTTAGTCGTCTTTGGATAGCGATATTTCAGATTTTTTACTGTTACTTCAGCCATTCAAAGCTCCTCCATATGATAATCAAAACAAGGCAGAGCCATAAAAATATCGGCAAGGCTTTTCCACCCAGATATTTCTTCTCCTCACGAATAAAACTATGCTTACCGCTCCGAGAAAAGGCTCGTACTTCAAGCGCCATTGAACGCTCACGCGTCGCAATCAAAGAATTCATGACAGCTGGACCTATCAAGGGAAAAATTCCCTTGACACGCGCCAGTAGACTTCCTCCTGTCTTCATTCCTCGGGAGCGTTGCGCATCTGTAATCGTTCCGATAGTCGACATCATCTGTGGGATGATCTGAAAGACAGATAATATCACATAACCCAGACGAGGAGAAAGACCACGCTTAATCACACTCGAGACAAGCTCTTCTGGATCCACAGTGAAAATTATAAGTGAAAAAGCCGAAATCAAAATCAGCAAGCGCAGGCAAATTTTCCCAGCAAAAACTATCCCTTCTTTGTAAAAATGTAGTCCTATTAAGTCAAACAATAACTGATGATTTTCTGGATAAAACATTCCCTGCACGACTAAGATAGTAAAAATCGCAAGAAAACTGACCAAAAAAATGGGTAAAGTCCTCTGAATAACACCCGCTACAGCAAGCAAAAGCATTGGCAGTAAAAATAGAACAACAAGCGGAAAAAATCCGACTAAAAGATATGAGCTGATAACCAAAATCATAACAAAAAGCAGCTTCGACAAGGGTGAAACCTTATGTACAAAGCTGTTTCCTGCTACATAAAGACTAAGCGTCCGTTTCATCGAATGTCTCCACCTTGTTTGCATCATACATGCTTGTCAATGTCTTTGGTAAACCTTTAAAGATAAGATAGGCAATGATTGCTACGACAATTTTATCTGGCATATCTACCACAATCTCATCTGCAATTGAAGCGACCCAAACAGGTAAATGCTGTGAACGAACAGCCGCAAAGACTGTATCTCCCCAAACATTTCCAGTCGTTCCCGCCCAGAAAATAATATTCAAAGGAGTAGAAATCAAAACAGCTGTCAGCCCTAGAGCAAGACCTGAGACAATCGCTCGGCCAATATTTTTAATGAAGCCTGACTTCATCAAAAGACCTGCAACAAGACCAATCCCAATTTGTGTTATCGCATAGACAAACATAATCGGATTTTGAGTTAGTCCATAGATAATGTTATTGATTGCCCCAACCAAAGCTCCAACAATCGGTCCTGCCAAAAAAGCTGAAATAACCGTTCCGATAGAGTCTAACCAAAGTGGCAACTTGAGCGCTTGGGCCAAAGTCTGCCCAACATAATTGATAGCGACACCTGCGGGTATCAGCACGAGCGCAGCCGTTGAAAGCTTAAAACTCCAGATATTTTTCTTCATAAATATCATTCCTCCGTAAATAATCTAATAATTATTTTGTCTTTGTTAATATTATAACAAAAAATTCAGCCAAGCACGAGCATATCAGCAAGTTCTTTAGAACTTATCTGGAGCTCTGCTAGCAGTCACTTTAGTGACTAGCTAGAATGGCTCCCTATAGTATGGACAGCCTAGTGCTTGCTGCAAAGAAAAATTAGGAAATTCACCGTTTTGCACAAAGTATAGGTTTGAGAATTCATCTTTTTTCATAGCTTCAGTTTCTCTGAAAATATAAAAATAAACCAAAATCTGCACAGAATCATATTATTTTTTGTCTCCTATTTGTTAAGATCAACTTCAAGATTTTTCTCCAATTAATCTGCCATAACTGACTTTTCAATCCCAATATGCTCAATAATATGTAGACTAGAAAATGTTAAAAGTACAAGCACCGAAATCGGTGGAAACCAATAAACCGTCACAAGACCAATAACCATCGCAATTATTCTAACTCGATTGACCAATATATTATTGTGCACAGGCGGACGTTTATCTACTGGTGTATTGCGCAGAGCCTCTGGTTCCATCAAAAGATGATAAATCACAAAACTGATAAGATTAATAATGGCATAAAAAATCTCTGGCACAAAGGCCATAAAGTTTTGTCCTACCCATGCCGTTGTAAAAGGCATAAAACTCATCACGACCAACGAAATACCTGCCAGCCAGTAATAGCGATATGTAATACGCACCATTGGCTTAGTTAACTGATGCGTACTATACCAACTCACCCAGATGATAAAAAAGCTGATAATATAGGCTAACATAGGTTGCAAAGCTTCTGTCAACGCAGCCCAAGTTGGATGGCTTGGCACTTTAAACTCCAAAACCATGATGGTCGCAATAATTGCAAAAACTGCATCTGTAATTGCATTTAGGCGTTCTTTTGTCATCTTTTCTTATATTTATATTAGCGGGTAGCTCCCGCTAGTATAAACCTTTCTTTTAGTTTGTTTTATACTTAGTTTGTAGCGCTGTGGATTAGTTCATTTTTCAATCGCTCTGACGATTTTAAGGAGACTCTAACCACAGCTCTTTGTTTCATTGG
>JAIRUS010000176.1 GCA_031254295.1 Streptococcaceae bacterium
GCCAACAGTATGTGGATATGATGCAATCACTTGCAGATAGTGAATACACACCTAAAACAGGCGTCAAGATTGATTTTCAGATCATGCCAGACGAGTCGAAGTTACTACTCGCCTCAGCATCAGGAGAAGCACCTGATGCAGCGCTTGGTGTTTCAGTAGGAATCCCCTACAATCTAGCTTTGCGTGGGGCAGTACTGAAACTCAATGATCTTCCTGACTTCAAGCAGACTGCGCAACAATTCTCGCCAGGTGCGATGATTCCTATGATAATTGACAATAATTTTTATGGTCTTCCTGAAACTCAGGACTTCTATGTTCAATTTACTCGAAATGATATTTTAGACAAACTTAATATTCCAGCTGCCAATACTTGGAACGATGTCACGTCAAGCCTCCCAGAGCTACAACGATACGGGATGAATTATTATATTCCCTTATCTGGTACGGCTGGCACCAAGGCAATGATGTTCACGGCACAAGGTATCTGGCAGGCCAATGGGAGCTTATATAATCCTAATGGAACTCAGTCAGCCATCAACTCTGCAAATGGGATTCAAGGCCTGACGTTTATGACACAGCTCTATACGACATATAGCCTGCCTTTACAGGTTAATTCATTCTATAATAGTTTTCGCTATGGGCAGCTTCCAGCTGGTATTTCTAATTTTGGAAGTTATGTCCAGCTTAAGTCAGCCGCGCCAGAGATTGCCAATGAATGGTCAATTGAGCCTTCCCCAGGAGTTCAACAAGCTGACGGGAGTATCAATCGTATGCAGACTGGCTCGCATACAGAGGATTTTATTTTCAAATCTACTAAAAATAAAGCTGAGACTTGGAAATTTTTGCAATGGTGGGAAAGCAGTCAGACACAATCTGACTATGCTCGGCAACTCCAGACGACCTATGGTCCATCTTATATGTGGAATACGGCTAATCTCACAGCTTTTGCGCAACTGCCATGGCCTGAAGCGGATAAGACAGCTATTTTGGAGCAATGGAAATGGCTAGAAGAAGCGCCTCAAACACCTGCAGGTTATATGGAAGAACGGCAAATCTCGAATATTTGGACAGATGTTGTGTTCAATGGAAAAAACGTTCGAGCAGCGACTGAAAATAATAGCATTATCATCAATAAGGAAATTACCAGCCGTTTAAGCGACTTTGGCTATATCAAAAATGGCAAGCTCGTCAAGAACTATGAAATTCCAACCCTTGACAAGGTAAAGGAGCTACTGGATGAAAAGTAAAATAAAAAATAAGACGAAAAATAAAATGAAAAGTCGTTTAAAAAACGATAATTCAGTGATGACTTGGCTTTTCCTGACACCTTATTTTCTACTTTTCTTGGTTTTTATCATCGTGCCGATTCTTGTGGCGATGCTACTGTCTTTGACAAATTTTAATGGCGTACAGTTTCCGCAGTTTATCGGGCTGAATAACTATGTCAACCTCTTCACGCAGGACGCAGAGTTCATGCAGAAGGTCCTCCCGAATACGTTTGAGTTTGCCTTGATTGTCGGGCCAGGTTCGTATATTCTTTCATTTATGATGGCTTGGATGTTGGCGCAAATTCCTAAACGGCCACGTACAATCCTTGCCTTGATTATGTATTCTCCATCTTTGACTGCAGGAATCGCAATGTCAGTGCTGTGGACAGTTATTTTTTCTGGTGATGCACAAGGTTATATCAATGGACTTCTGTTGCATTGGAACTTGATTGCGCAGCCTATCCAGTTTTTACAATCTCCTCAATATTTGATGAATATTATGATTTTGGTTTCAATTTGGGGATCTATGGGAGTGGGCTTTCTTGCCATGCTATCGGGGATTTTAAATATTAATCCAGAGCTTTATGAAGCGGCCTATATTGATGGCATCGCCAATCGTTTTCAGGAGATTATATATATCACGATTCCCTCGATGAAGCCACAAATGTTTTTCGGAGCTGTCATGGCTATCGTCGGAACCTTTCAGGGCGGTGCGATTGGTGTTCAGCTATCTGGAACAAATCCGACGCCAAATGATGCAGGCCAGTTAATTTCTAATCATATTGATGACTATGGCATTTTGCGATATGAAATCGGCTACGCAGCTGCAATTTCTGTTGTTCTCTTGCTGATTATCTATGGCTTGTCGAAGGTCGTTGGTCGTCTCCTACGTGAAAAATGAGAAATAGAAAATAGAAAAACAGTTGATAAATTAAAATAGAAAGAAGAAAGCAAATGGCGTCATTTCAAGGAACAAAAATTAATCCTAGTCGTTTTGATAAAAGTCAGCTTAAGTTTTATGCAGTTCTGATTCCTGTGGCAATTTTTATGGGACTTCCAATTGTCTATATTTTTATGACGGCATTTAAGCCACTAGACGAACTGTTTGCTTTTCCGCCGCGCTTTTTTGTGCAGAAGCCAACCACACAAAATTTTCAGCAACTTTTTGCCAACTCAGCAACAAGTAGCACGCCTGTATCACGCTATTTATTTAATTCGATTATGGTGAGCCTTGTCGTCGTAGTGGCAACAGTTGTTGTCGGCTCTCTAGCCGCCTATGTACTTTCCAAGAAAAACTTCAAAGGAAAGTATGCCTTAATGGAAATCAATAATGTAGCCTTAATGTTTGTCTCAACGGCGGTAGCCATTCCGAGTTTCTTCGTGATTACAAAAATCGGAATTTTGAATACACCATTGGCTCATATCTTGCCACTTTTGGCTTTGCCTGTCGGACTTTTTTTGATAAAGCAATTTGTGGATCAGATTCCAGATTCATTGATTGAGGCAGCGCGGATTGATGGAGCGAGTGAGTTTCGGATTTACTGGCGCGTGGTTCTACCAATGATTGCGCCCGCCTTAGCAACTGTTGCAGTTTTGGCCTTTCAAGCCTCTTGGAATAATGTTCAGACCTCAAATCTCTATATTAACTCAGATAGTTTGAAAACTTTTGCCTTTTACATGAGTACACTGACGGCTGCAAGCTCAGGCAATACTGTAGCAGGACAGGGAATGGCCGCCGCTGCGAGCTTAATCATGTTTCTTCCGAACTTGATTGTCTTTATCTTTATGCAAAGTCGCGTGATGGATACGATGGCGAATTCAGGATTGAAATAGGAGCGAACGACAGTATCATGATAAAAAAAGTCAAGTTTTTATTGGAATTTCTTGTTAGCCTAACAATCTTAATAAACCTAGCTTATTCGAGCAAAGTAGAGGCCGATTTTTACCCTTATCCATCAAGTATTTTAGGAACAAATAATCAAATTCAAAACTCACAAGCCGCCTATCAGCCCTTGTCAGTTCTGACAAATCAACAGTTCGGGAAAATTGCCGACATGAAAATTGTATCAGACAAAATCTACATAGCAGATTCGCAAAATAAAGTCATTTATGTTATCAACGAATCAGGTCAAATTTTACAAACGGTTCATAGTCCAGAACTGCAAGCTCCATCTGGACTGGCGGTAGATAGGACTGGAAATATTTATGTAGCAGATCCTGTCGCCAAACTGGTGATTAAATTTGACAAAGCAGGCCAAGAGCTAACCAAATATAGCAAGCCGACAGATCCGCTTTTTGGAAAAAATTCTCCTTATAATCCAACGAAGCTTGCAGTAGATAGTCGGGGAGAGCTATATATCGTTGGAACAGGGACAACGGCAGGGCTGATGGTATTGAGTTCAGATGGTGGATTTTTAGGCTACTTTGGCGGAAATCAGGCTGATCAAACGCTTCTGCAGAAGATGCAAACTGTTTTCGGATCTGGCTTCGGTCTAAAAAATTCTCTGAAAAATCTAGCTCCAGCCCCAACCAATGTTTATCTAGATGCGTCAGGCATCGTGTACACGTCGACCAATGTGGCGACGAATCAAGCGGTTAGAAAGCTCAATCTGGCAGGACAGAATATGTTGCCGGCCTCCGCAAACGTAGGAGGAGCAGTGGCAGTCACAACAGACAGATATGCTGATATATTTATCCTGACAAGCACTGGACAAATCGGGGAATTTGATAGTAATGGGAATCTGCTTTTTGTCTTTGGAACAAGAGGAGATAATGGAGATCAGCTGGGTCTTTTTAAAAATGCCAGCGCCATTGCGGTTAAGCCAGACGGAACAGTTGTGGTCGCGGATAGCGAAACGAATCTTATCCAAGAGTTTAAGACAACTTCATTTGCAGATGAGGTTCATGCAGGCGTAAGACTTATCAATAACGGAAATTATAATCAAGCAAAGGCCTATTTTACAGAAATTGTCAAGAAAAATAATAACTTTGTCTTGGCTTATAACTCAATCGCAAATGCCGATCTTCTTCAGGGAAATTATAAGTTGGCAGAGGCAAATTATAAAATTGCCGAAAATAAAGTCGGCTATTCTAACGCTTACTGGTACATTCGTCAGAATTGGCTGGATCATAATCTAGGCTGGACGATATTTGTTCTAATTGTCTTTTTAGGCCTGATCCAAGTTTTTAAGCAGCTTCATAGACGAACGCAAGTTTTGGCTAGGTTTGACCAGGCAGTTGCCAAGCTAATGTCAAGTAAATTTTTTGATGAATTGAGAGACCTGCCAAGAATGATTCGTCATCCTCTGGACACTTTTTACAGCTTCAAACGTGAAGGACGTGGTACGGTACGTGCAGCTAATTTTTGGCTGATGATTTTGTTGATAGAGATTGGAATTTATCTTGTTTTAACAGGCTATATCTTTAATGATGAATTAGTAAAAGAAGTCAGTATTTTCTTTATTCTGGCCGTCTTGCTCGTCTCGCTACTAATTTTTGTGCTGATAAACTATATGGTGGCGTCGATTACGGATGGAGAGGGGAGACTCAAGACTGTCTATGTCAGCACAGTCCATAGTTTAGCACCGATCATTTTGCTCTTGCTTCCGACGGTCCTATTGACAAATATCTTAACTCTTAATGAAGCCTTTATCATTCAGTATGCCTATCTCATCATGGCTGGCTGGTCTATCCTACTCTTGATGTTAATGGTTAGTAAAATTCATGACTTTAGCTTGGCAGGAACATTGAAAAATGTATTTCTGACTATTTTTGCAATTGCAATTATGTTGTTTACACTTTATATCCTTTGGGTGCTTGGTGGTCAACTCATTGATTTCATCAAAGCAATTGTCTGGGAGGTGACACATCATGGCTAAAAAAATCTTTCTTTCTCTCTGTTTTCTTTTAATGTTGCTGGTATTGGCAGATTTTGGAGCTAAAAATATCTCAGCAGATTTTGTCAAAGAAGCTGAGAATAAAAATTATGTCCTCTCAACAGATCCAAAAACCTTAGCCATACAGGTAGAAAATAAAGCATCTGGCTACATCTGGTCTTCTACGATTGACAACTTGTCTAATCAAGGACTAAATGCCTCTTGGCAACAATTTGTCTCATCGGCCATCAGTATTGACTACATTAATAATTTTGATAAGCAAAGAAGCACAAATTTAGCCTCAGGCGCACAAATCTCTTTTCTTAAACAGGCTGAGGGATTTCGGGCGAATATTCATTTTAGACAGGCTGGCATTGGACTGGCTTTGGTTGTGACCTTAACAGATAAGGGAATTGAGATAAAAGTTCCGCAAGACTCAATCACAGAATCTAACCTTGGACGATTAGTTGACCTCAATCTCTATCCTTTTTTGGGAGCTAGTAAAGGAGCAGAGGAGTCAGGTTATCTTTTGATCCCAGATGGCTCTGGAGCTGAGATTGACTATCAAGACCCAATTCAAATGACAAATGCCTATAGTCAGCCTTACTATGGCTCAGATTCAGGAATAAGTCCAATAAATTTGAACGACAATTCATACCCAATCCGATTGCCAAGCTATGGTCGGGTCAATGGCACTGATGCCTATATGGCCTATGTCAAATCAGGTGCAGAGTATGGTACTTTGACAGCAACAAAAGCTGGGCTTCAGACAAACTTTAACTGGA
>JAIRUS010000002.1 GCA_031254295.1 Streptococcaceae bacterium
GTCATGGTGCCACGTACAGATGCTTTTATGGTAGATTTAGAAGATGATACCTTGGAGAATATCAAGTCAATTCTGGACGAATCATATTCTCGGGTGCCTTTGTATGATGATGATAAGGATAAGATTATTGGCATCATTCACACAAAGCGACTTCTGAAAATGGGCTTTGAAAAGGGCTTTGAGAATGTTGATTTACGAGAAATTGCGCAAGAAGCTCTTTTTGTACCTGAGACGATTAATGTTGATGATCTTTTGAAGCAACTCCGTAATACGCATAATCAGATGGCAATTTTGCTGAATGAATATGCTGGTGTTGAGGGAATTGTGACGCTCGAGGATTTATTGGAAGAAATCGTAGGCGAGATTGAAGATGAGTCAGATGTTGCCATCAAAGACTTTGCACGAATCGGGGACGAGCTTTGGGTTATTCAAGGACGTGTCACGCTGAATGACTTCAATGAAGAGTTTGGAACACATCTGAGCTCTGATGACGTAGATACAATTGCCGGCTTTTATCTTGACAAACTAGGCTCGATTCCGTCAAAGGGCGAGCAGATTACAGTCAAGTACGACGACGATGAAAATGACGAGCATCTGACGATTACCTCGCTTGAGATTGAGGATAAGCGCATTGTCAAAGTACGAGTTCAGTTCCTAACTGAAAAAGAAATAGATGATGAAAAAACAGAATAACTATTAAAAGCCATGCCCAGTGTATGGCTTTTAATATGAAAAGGTCAGGTTAGAAAATAGTAAATTTGCTTATTTTTGTATTTATGAGTAAAATAATACTATAGGCTTTAAGGAGAGTGAAATGACTGATTTCAATCAAGTGACTGGTTTAATTAACGCAACTGAAACTTTTGGAACTGTGGACGGTCCAGGTGTACGGTTTGTTGTTTTTGTGCAAGGCTGTCGGATGCGCTGTAAGTATTGCCATAATCCAGATACATGGGCGATGAAAAATGCTCAGGCTGAAACGCGCACCGTTGAGGACGTCTTGAATGAAGCACGTCGCTATCAGGGATTCTGGGGAGAATCGGGTGGAATCACTGTCTCAGGAGGTGAGGCTTTGCTTCAGATTGATTTTGTGACCGCTCTCTTTACTAAATGCAAGGAGCTAGGTATTCATACAACGCTGGATACAGCAGGTCAGCCTTATAAAACAGATCCGTATGTTACAGAACATCTGGATGAACTTTTGGCCGTGACGGATCTCGTCTTGCTTGACCTTAAAGAGATTAATCCAGATCGTCATAAGGAACTGACGGCAAATAAGAATGATAATATTCTTGAATTTGCACAATATCTTTCAGATAAGGGCGTTGCCATGTGGATTCGCCATGTCCTCGTACCAGGAGAAACAGACTACGATGAAGACCTAATCGAACTTGGTGAGTTCGTGAAAACTTTGAAAAATGTTTTAAAGTTTGAAATTCTTCCCTATCATACAATGGGAGAGTTCAAATGGCGTGAGTTGGGTTGGAAATATCAACTTGCTGGTGTGAAGCCTCCGACATCGGCCCGTGTCCAGAATGCTAAAGAGTTAATGAAAACTGAAACTTATCAAGACTACCTTGAAAGAATACGATAAAGCGTGAAATTATCACGCTTTTTTATATCAATTTATCCGAATATTGAAATTTCTAAATCCTGTTGTAGCAAGCGCTTTCAATATGTGATATAATGACTAAGAGTCAAAATGAAATAGGAGAAAATTTATGGGAATGGGAAAAATAAGTTCAAAGAGTATAGAAGCACAAGAAGCGATAGCAGAGTTAGTAGGGCTTGATGCTTCGGGATTTTCAAATCAATCTGTGGATTTCGGCTCAAGTAATGTGCCAAGTATGCAGGCAGGACAAGCCTTGTCTAATCAGTTGATGCATGATGTTTCAAAAATTGTATCTTGTGTCTTGACACAAGCGAATAAATTTCCAGAACTCGCAAATGCAATTGAAGAACGCGATGTAGCAGATGCACAAAGGTGGAGCTAGGAGGAAGCAGGCCAAAGATATTAGTTCATGAAAAAGGCTTAGAATTTGATTATTGGAAGTTAGTTAATCCTACAGATGATGAGCTGAGAGAGGAAGACTGTCAAAAATATATTCAAGACTTTATCAGTGGTGGCTTTGATGGCGTCGCCTCAGCATTGGGTGAGCTTCCCATACTTTACGAACAAGTCCAAAACCTAGAGCAGTTAGAATCAATGTATGAGGGACAGCTTGCAGCATTGGAAAATTTTGTGAGTAGCACGTCACGCTTATTCACAGATAGCTTGGAGGCTTTTCAGTATGCAATGCAAGGTGTAGATGTACTCAACCAGACGTGCGAGCATAGACGGGACGATCAGTTTTCTGGCTGGTGCCAATATGATCTGGCTAGCAAATCTGGTGGGAGAAAAGCTAAATTCTGGACTCAAAACGGAACCAGAAAAGAAATCTCCAAATAAAAATTATCCAGATGATGAACTCATAAATATTGTTTATTGTAAGTTTAGTGATATTGATCAAAGGAATTAAATATTGGAGGGAAAATAAAAGTATTTCTAGATAGCTTACAGGTCTATACAGTGGGCTTTATACGCCAAACTACGATAGTCAGGCCTCTCGCTTAGTGATCTCAGGCGCCCTTTCAATCATTGACTTTTGATAAAATATGTCTCCTGCAAAGTCAGTCGAGGAAGCGGAACAGATTTTTAATAATACTTATGGCTTAGAAATCATTAAGTAGAAAAAGTAACCAAAAAGTAAGTGAGTTTTGGTATAATAGCAAGGAAAATAAAAGATAAAGAGGTCTAAAAATGTCATTAGATAAAGTTTTGGTATTTGGTCATCAAAATCCAGATACAGATGCTATTGGCTCATCTATGAGCTTTGCTTATTTACGTAAAAATTCACCTGTTGGGTCAATGAATACAGAAGTCGTTGCACTTGGTGAGGTCAATGAAGAAACGGCCTTCGCGTTAAATTATTTCGGTCTTGAAGCACCACGTGTGGTCAAATCAGCCAAAGAAGAAGGTGTAGATACTGTTATCCTAACAGATCATAATGAGTTCCAGCAATCAATTTCTGATATTGAAGAAGTCACAATTTTTGGAGTAGTAGATCACCATCGTGTGGATAATTTCCGTACGGCGAGCCCACTCTTCATGCAGATTGAGCCTGTAGGTTCT
This sequence comes from Streptococcaceae bacterium, assembly GCA_031254295.1. Classification (GTDB taxonomy): domain Bacteria; phylum Bacillota; class Bacilli; order Lactobacillales; family Streptococcaceae; genus Lactovum. Next base: position 3,173 of record JAIRUS010000002.1, read on the forward strand.
GCTTCGTCAATTGTTTATCGCAAGTTCCTTGAGCTAGGACTTGAGATTCCAAAAGCTTTGGCTGGTATGATGCTCTCTGGTTTGATTTCTGATACTTTGCTTCTCAAATCTCCAACCACTCATCCAAGTGATTTTAACGTAGCAGAAGAGTTGGCAAAAATTGCTGAGGTTGATTTGCAAGAGTATGGCATGGCAATGCTCAAAGCTGGAACAAATCTTTCAACAAAAACAGCCGAAGAGTTGATTGATATTGATGCTAAGACTTTTGAGTTGAACGGCTCAAAGGTGCGTGTGGCTCAGGTTAATACTGTGGATATTCCAGAAGTCTTGGCTCGCCTTGATGAGTTGAAAGCGGCTATTCAAGCTGCAATTGCGACAAATGGCTATGATGACTTTGTCTTCATGATTACAGATATTGTGAACTCAAACTCTGAAATTCTTGAAATTGGTTCACACCCAGAGAAAGTCGAAGTAGCCTTCAACTTTAGCTTGAACGATGATCATGCCTTCCTTGCTGGGGCAGTGTCACGTAAGAAGCAAGTTGTGCCACAATTGACAGAAAGTTTTAATGCTTAATTTAGCTATGTAAAAATCCCGATGTCGGGATTTTTACATAGTCAGATTTCTAAACGGATTTGCACAGAAATTTGACGACGTTTTTAAATTTTGATAAAATATACAAGTATCTTTCTGAGAAGATAAAGGAGACAACAATGAAATATGAGAATCTTTTAGAGCGTTTTTTAGGCTATGTGAGAGTAAATACACGCTCTGATGAGACGAGTACAACAACTCCAACAACACCAGCTCAAAAAGAATTTGCCTTGGCGCGTGGTGAAGAAATGAAGCAATATG
>JAIRUS010000013.1 GCA_031254295.1 Streptococcaceae bacterium
AAGCTATATCTTTGCTTTCCTTACGATAGCTCTACTATACCTTTTGATTCTTAGTAATACCTTAACTTTTTCTTATAGTTATTTTTAGTAGAACTCGTCTGGTAAGAGCGTCTCGCCTAACTTGATGTTATCCTTGTAATCAACTGGAATATCAATCAGGACTGGGCCTGTCGTTTCTGGAATTTCTGAAAGAATTTTCTTTAATTCTTCTTTATTATTTGCACGATAGCCTTTTGCTCCCATTGATTCTGCATATTTTACATAATCAACCGAGCCAAAATCTACGCCTGCACTGCGTCCATATTTCATCTCTTCTTGGAATTTCACCATATTATAGTGACCGTCATTCCAGATTAATTGTACGATCGGAAGATTCAATCGCACAGCAGTTTCCAGTTCTTGCCCCGTAAATAAGAAGCCACCATCGCCTGAATTTGAATAAACTTTTCGTCCTTTTCGTACAAGTGCGGCTGATATAGCCCAAGGTAAAGCCACTCCAAGAGTCTGCATACCATTCGAGAAAAGCAAATGACGAGGTTCGTAGCTCTTAAAATAGCGCGCCATCCAGATATAGAGAGAACCAACGTCTACCACTACGGTTTCATCATCTTTTACGATTTCCTGTAGACTTTCAACAATTTCCAGCGGATGAACACGATCTTCTTCTTTTACCTCTATATGTCTGTTAAATGAATTTAGAACATCGCGTAAATCGTTCAGATAAGCAATAGATCCTTCAGGTAGTTGATAACCTCGAACGGCTGGAAGTAGATTTTCTAATGTCGCCGCAATATCTCCAATCAACTCACGTTCTGGTTGGAAATAAGTGTCAATCTCTGCCTGTGCATTGTCAATAACGATAATTCGGCTATCAATCTCAGCATTCCAGTTATGTGCCTCATATTCAATCGGATCATATCCGACCGTTATGACTAAATCGGCACGTTTAAGTAACATATCACCGGGTTGATTTCTAAAAAGTCCTACTCGACCAAAGAAAGTATTTTCTAGCTCACGAGAAATAACCCCTGCACCTTGAAAAGTTTCCACTACTGGAATTTTCACGATAGATAAAAGTTCGCGCAAAGCATCAGAAACTTTTTTATTGGAGCCACCTGCCCCAACCAAGATGACAGGAAGCACAGCAGAACGAATCGCCTGTGAAAGATAAGTAATATCATCAACCGAAGCATTGCCAAACTTTGGTTCCGATAGAGGTTTTATAGCCTTGATATCGGTAACTTTTGCATCAGTTACATCCTGTGGAATTGAAATGAAACTTGCGCCACCTTTACCTGACTTTGCGATACGATAAGCATTCGCAATTGTCTCAGAAAGTACACTCGCATCTTCTACCTCAGCTGAATATTTTGTAACAGGCTTCAAGAGTGCAACATTATCCATTGATTGATGCGCGCGTTTTAGCTGATCAGCTCGCTTGACTTGTCCCCCAATCGCAAGGATAGGATCGCCCTCCGCAGTTGCGGTTAAAAGTCCCGTCGCGAGATTTGAAACTCCTGGTCCAGATGTGACGATGACGACACCTGGCTCATCTGTGATACGCCCAATAGCCTGAGCCATAAAGCTCGCTCCTTGTTCGTGGCGTGTCACAATCAGCTCAGGCCCTTTATCGTTGAGCTTATCAAAAACACGATCAATTTTCGCACCAGGAATTCCAAAAATATAGTCCACGCTGTGATTGATTAAACTATCCACGATAAGATCTGCTCCAAATTGTTCTGTCATATAAATCCTTCCTGCATTTCAAATTTGTTTTAGTAAAACTAGTTCAATTCAATTTTAGCAAACTTTCTAGCTTCTTGCTCTTTGTAAATTTGTGAAATTCATTTCAAAAATCTCAGTGCTTTATCTGACATTTCGGGCAAATATGAGTTCCCCGCCCTGCTACTCTGATTTTTATAATTTCGGTCTGACAACGTGGACAAGGTAGTCCTTCACGCCGAAAAACATTTGCAAATAAGTCCAAATAATTTCCCTTAGTTCCGTCTGCTTTCACAAAAGTCTGCATGGTTGAACCACCTGACTCAATCGAGCGTGTCATGCTCGCTTTAACCTCGCGCAAGAGTTTTCGCAGCTCACGATCTGTCAGATCTTTTACTACTGTAGCAGGATGAATTTTAGCTCCCCACAACCCCTCATCTGCATAAATGTTACCTATTCCTGCGACGACTTTTTGATCTAGGATGACAGCTTTTATTGGCGCATTATTATGTCTCCGAATAGCACTCAACACTTGTTTATAAGTTGATTCTGATATTTTTTCAGGAATTTTATCCTGTGTAAAATCAACAATTTCAGGGCCTAGCTCATGCAAAAACTTTTGCTCCATAACTTTCTCAGTTGGGAGAAGTTTTATCCAGCCAAATTTTCGTTGGTCATTAAAAAATAATTTTGAGGCGTCTTCAAATTCAAAATACACTCGTGTTGATTTATTGGGCAAATCCATTAACCAATCGCCTGTTGGATGACCCGCTGCAAAATTTCTATTATCAGTCAGCTCAGAATTTGGCTCTCTATAGATAAGCTGCCCTGTCATTTTCAGATGAAAAAGTAAAGTATAGTCCGAATCTAAATCAATCATCAAAACTTTAGCCCGACGACGCACTGATTTAATCACAGATTCTTCAAGCCAAATCCTATCCTCATCAGCAATTTGAAAACTTTTTTTCTCAAGCACAGTGATAGATTTGATTTTTTGGCCAATCAGGCGTTTTGATAGTCCTCGACGGATTGTTTCAACCTCTGGTAATTCTGGCATGGCTTCTCCTTTGAATTAGTTGCTTTGTATTTTACACTACTGTCTATAATATTATATCTTATAAATAAAAAAACTGGTTAAGTCCAGCTATCTTTAGTTCAGTTGACGCAAAATAAAAAAACATCTACCATAATATAAATGAAGATGTTTTTTTGTAACTAACCCAAGAGTCAAAAATTACTAGCTTTCCATTAATAATTTGAACCGTTTTCAAATATTTTTTGATTTGAAAAAATTCTTCTTCTCCCGAAGCCCTAAAATGTGACATTAGTCCAAGTTAAAGAAGTAAGTTTCTGGAGATAGATTGCCTATATTTTATCTCTATTTACTCTATCAAAAGTTCGGTCTGGTCTAAATATCCAAACTTTTTTATTTGATTTATCATAAACTCTCATATAGCCCCATTCATCATCTGATTCATTAATTTTTACTTCATATTTTTCAAGATGCTCTAAGATTTTCTGAGCTTCAATTTCTTTTTTATCTCTCCATTTAATACTGTCTAGAACATCCAATGCACAACTATTATCTGGTTCAGATGCTAATATTTGATTGGCATAAAATAATGCGTTATCTCGAGAAAGTGGACTTTCTGGGACTATATAGTAATATAATATTGCCTTTTTATATTCAATATTATTCGGAGATAAGACAATTGCTTTTTCCAAATGATGCATAGCAAGATAATTCGCTCCAGGAATCCAAACAAGGCCAACTCCCAATAAAGTAGCCGTTATGTTATGCAGTTCTGCGCTTTCTTCATCGGATAGCCAATCTTGTAAGAAAAAATATATCGCAACATTTTGAGTATCAAATGACATTTTCAAAAGTTTTGTTCCAAGCACAGTTATGTCAAATGTTCGCGCAATTTTTCGAGCTTCTTTAAAATCTCCACTTATAATATATTTTTTTAATATTTCTACCTGTTCCATTCCGATTAATCCTTTATCTATTTTTCACGTATGCATCTGATATTTTGACCTGACCATCATCTTTATAGTATTTTACAATAACATTTTGACCATTAACTTTGCTTATTTTTTGAAAAACATCCGGAGACCCCTCAGGTTCTTCAGTTCCTTCTTGCATTACTTTATTGACAACTTGTGAAATACTATCCCAATTCTTATATTTATATTAGCGGGTAGCTCCCGCCAGTATAAACCTTTCTTTTTGATTTGTTTTATACTTAGTTTGTAGCGCTGTGGATTAGTTTTCATTTTCAATCACCTTGATGATTTCAGAAAGAATCTAACCACAGCTCTTTGTTTCATTGGTAATGAGAATGATAACGCCTGACGTTTTATCTCGTATAAGAATACAAGGCAAAGAGTGCGTGGACTTTACAAACAGTCGCTAATAAATCTTTAGGAGAGTCACTATGCTTTATGTTGGAATTGATGTCGCAAAGAACAAACATGACCTCGCTGTCATTGATGAAATGGGAACCATCATTGAGAAGAACTTTCGTTTTGAAAATTCTTACACTGGATTCCAAAGTCTTCAGGAACGCTTGTCTTGTTTGACTGAATCTTTGGGAGATTCAATAGTCATTGCACTCGAAGATACTGGACATTATGCCTATAATCTTGTTATATTCTTACGAAAATCAGGTTATACCGTCTTCACTTACAACGCCTTGCTCATCAAAGAGTTCGTCAAGTCTTTGTCTTTGCGTAAGACAAAGACCGATGTCAAAGATGCACTTGTCATTGCTCGAAAATTGATGGCTGACACACAGCCTGAACGCTTTGAAGTGGATGAAGCAATGCAAGAACTCAAAGAGCTCACACGTTATCAAAATCGACTCATCCAGGCACGTTCTAAGAACAAAAATCTTTACGTTCGTCTGCTTGACATCATGTTCCCTGAATTGGCTCGGATAGTGGGGAATGTTCATAATCAGTACGTGTATGAACTTCTAATAAGCTATCCAACACCTCAAAAGATAAAACGTGCAAGATTTGATTCTTTGCTTAAAATTAAACGTCTGACCGCTGATAAAGCCAAGCAAATTCAAGAGGCTGCACAGTTCACGATTGGGAATCCTTCGCCTGCACTTCAGCTTGAACTCAAACAGTTGATTTCAACCATTCGACATTATGATGAACAGATTGAAGAAATACAAAGTCAAATCAATGAAATCACGGCTCAGACGGAATCTCCTCTCTTTTCAATCACTGGCATTGGACAACGCTTAGGGGCGATTATCCTCGCTGAAATCAAGACTATCCAT
>JAIRUS010000027.1 GCA_031254295.1 Streptococcaceae bacterium
ACAGAGTTTTGGCGATGACGGCGGACCTGCCATCAGCTATCAAAAAAGTCGGCGTTTTTGTCAATGAGCCTATCGAAGTCGTAAGGAATGTCGCAACTATTGCGAAGCTTGATATGATACAGCTCCACGGAGACGAGGATATGGCTTATATTCGCCAGCTTGATTTACCCGTGATAAAAGCTGTCAGTTCACTGGCTCAGGTGGAAAATTATGACCATGTGATTTTACTCTTTGACAGTCCGAAAGGCGGGAGTGGCGCGCCTTTTGACTGGCAATCTGTCAGCGCTGACAGGATAAAGTTGCCCTATTTCATTGCGGGTGGTCTGACGGCTGACAATGTGGCTGAAGCGATAGCGCATTTTCCAAATGCCTACGGTGTAGACGTGAGCTCAGGAGTTGAGACGGAGGGGCAAAAAGACCGTGTGAAAATTCGTGAGTTTATCCAAAATGCAAAAATCAGAAAATGAGAAGGTAGAGAAAATTAATGAGAGCGATTGTTTGTACAAACTGGCGGCGAACAATCCGTTCAAGCTTGAAGGCTTCATCGGGAGATTTGACGTTGCTGAATTTAGCGATATTATCAATTAAGCAATGTTTAGAGAAAGAATTAGATAGAATCGGGTTTTGGAACGATTCACTATTTAAATGAAAGAGGATTTATGAACCTGTTGCAAAGCGTATATTATATCATTGGCAGTATTGTGACTCTTGGAGTTGTAATTAAATTACTGGCTGATAGAATTTTTTCTACTCCCATTGAATACAATCTTGAAAATAATTATCAACGATTATTTAGGCATTTACTAAATATTACTGCTATAATTTTTGTTATCGTTTTTGTGGCTTTTGCTATTTATAATAATTATTTTAATTACACACCAGATATAACTTATTATCCTTCTGTTAGCGAGATAATGATAAGTGGAAAACTACCAAGCGATAATAAAAATATATACTTTAAGGTTGATGGAAAAAAATTTGAAGAGTCAAAGAATTCAAAGATATATTCTCTTATTATGAATTCTGAAAATAGTTATAGTAGTATTTGGACAAAGAAGGCAATGTTAGAAAAAAATAAATATGAGATTTTTGCAGTGTCAAAAAGTGGTATCTCGGTTAAAATTTATCAAGGAGTTATTCCAAGTATAAAAGAGCAGATTTCTGAAAGTAAGATCCGTGATCTACAAGTAAAGTGGCTGTTGATTATTTTCTTACTTATTTTGATACTTTACTTTTATATACCATTGAGATCAAACTGGGTAGAAAATTATCAGAGAAAATTGCCAGTATGGATAGAGGATAAAGAAAGTCAAGGGAAAAGTCGATACATTATAGTAAAGCGCCTCTTAAATGATAAAATTTTGTTGAATTATATTGAGAATCCTCAAAAGTATATGCTGGTCGACATTGAGGAAATCGAGAAACAAAGGTTATCAAAAGAGAGCGCAAAAGAAGTTAGAGAAAGACGACAGAAAAAATTTTATCTGGACTATTCTAAAATGTTTGAAAAGAATAACAAAGTGCTTCTTGTATTGTTTGTAGTCCTTGTAGTACTTATTTTAATACTTTGTGTTTTGCTATCGCTTTTATTTTGGGAGCTCTCACCTATCTGGGGAGCAATGGTTGGATTTTGTGTAGCTTTATATATGTACTATAAAATAGGGGACTATAAAAAGGGTAAAGCTTTAGCAACAGGACATCGGCCAATGAATAAGAGAATTGATAAGTGGTTTAAAAATGCGAAAGATAAAAAAATATCTCAAAAAGGAAAATGGAAGTTAAAACTTAAATATGGCCTTGTTAAATTAGAAAAAAAAGATAAACTCATTTTCAGTTATCAAATAACTGGGTTTGAACACGGACATGAGTTAGAAAATCATGCGAAAAGTAAATGTGAAAAAAATAAAGTAAAAAAATTAAACGAATATTTATTAGGAAATAAGGAGAACCTATGACTTACAATCAACCAGATGCACGCGGCTTCTACGGTGACTTCGGAGGGCAATTTGTCCCTGAAACGCTGATGACTGCCGTCAAGGAACTTGAAGTAGCATACGAAGAAAGCAAGCAAGACGCAGACTTTCAAGCCGAGCTTGCTGATCTTTTGCGCGACTATGTCGGACGTGAAAATCCGCTTTATTTCGCGAAGCGTTTGACCGAATACGCAGGTGGTGCCAAAATTTATCTCAAACGAGAAGACCTGAATCATACAGGCGCCCACAAAATCAACAATGCACTTGGGCAGGTATTGCTCGCTAAAAAAATGGGTAAAAATAAGGTCATAGCTGAAACAGGCGCGGGACAACACGGCGTGGCTACGGCCACGGCAGCGGCACTTTATGGCATGGAATGCACGATTTACATGGGCGAGGAAGATGTCAAACGCCAAGCACTCAATGTTTTTCGTATGGAGCTGCTCGGTGCCAAAGTCCATAGCGTGACCGATGGTTCGCGCGTGCTGAAAGACGCAGTCAATGCCGCTTTGCGCGCTTGGGTGGCGAATGTTGAGGATACGCATTATGTGATGGGCTCTGTCCTCGGGCCACACCCTTATCCCCAAATCGTGCGTGATTTTCAGTCGGTGATTGGACGTGAGGCGCGTGCGCAGCATTTGGAAAAAGAAGGCAAGCTGCCAGATGCGGTTGTGGCTTGCGTCGGTGGTGGCTCAAACTCTATGGGGCTTTTCTATCCCTTTGTCAATGACGACACGGTCGCGATGTACGGCGTGGAAGCGGGTGGTCTTGCGGTCGATCACAAGTATAATGCCGCAACAATCACGAACGGCAAGCCAGGCATTCTGCACGGACAGCTGATGGACGTTTTGCAAGATGAAAATGGGCAAATTTTGGAGGCCTACAGCATCTCTGCAGGGCTCGATTATCCAGGTATCGGCCCTGAGCATAGCTATTTCAACGCAATTGGGCGTGCAAAATATGTGGATATCACCGACGATGAGGCAGTTGCGGCTTTTCAGCTTCTGAGCCGACTGGAGGGAATTATCCCCGCGCTCGAGTCTGCGCATGCCATTTCCTACGCGGTCAAGCTCGCCAAAGAACTTGGCGAAGGCAAATCTATGATTGTCTGCCTTTCTGGCCGTGGTGACAAGGACGTCAGCCAAATCAAGGCGCGACTTAAATCAGGCGAGACGAGTTTGGAGCATTATCAGAAAATGTATGGAGAA
>JAIRUS010000071.1 GCA_031254295.1 Streptococcaceae bacterium
CCAATGAAACAAAGAGCTGTGGTTAGAGTCTCCTTAAAATCGTCAGAGCGATTGAAAAATGAACTAATCCACAGCGCTACAAACTAAGTATAAAACAAACTAAAAGAAAGGTTTATACTGGCGGGAGCTACCCGCTAATATAAATATAAGAATAATGGCAACAAAAGAAGATGGCGTGAGTATTTTGAACTCATGAATAGTAGGCAAGCAACGGCTGAAGAACTTGCACAAGCCTATGCAAAAGGGGAAATCGAATATAGCTCAGAAGAGCTTAGTCTGAGTGAAAGTCTGCTAAGCTCGGAATCTCTCGTTATGTCTCTGAGTGAGTCTCAATCGTTTTCTGCCTCCGTTTTTGAGTCAGAAAACGAAGACAAGCCGTCAAAAGAAGATTGGCTGGACTATTTTGAAACTGTTAATGGCAGGAAGCCAAATCTAGCAGAGTTTCGGGAAGCCAAGGTAAATGGAGAGTTCCGTGAGAACTTGTCTCAAGCTTCCGAAAGTAGAATACAACCTCAACCTCAGACATCGCAAGTTTCATCATCGATGGAGTTTAGGCAGAGTTCAGAACAGCTTCAACACACAAATGTTCAGTCAGTATTTTCTAGCAGTCCCCAAGATGGACTAGGGCGCGTGATTCAGCCAGATGTGGCAAATGCACAGGAAACAGCCAGTTATTCGGTTGGTTTCGTTGAGGCCTTCAAACTCTTTTTCAAAAATTATGCGAACTTCAAAGGAAAATCCTCACGCGCAGAGCTAGGCTATATTCTCGTATGGCATTTTCTTATCTCACTTATTCCGCTGATTTTGATACTGGTAGCAACAGCCAACACGATTTCTGCAGTCAACAGTTACAGTAGCTATTCAACGGACAACTCATACGGTGGAGTTAGTGCGGGTTGGGGAGCGGCAGGTTTTGCCTATATCTTGCTTGTAGTCTATGGCCTTGCAGTGACGGTTCCGAATATTGCAATTGGAGTTCGCCGCTTCAGAGATGTCGGGATTTCACATATAGGTTACATCGGTGTTGTAGTTATCATGCTAATACTTAGTTTTCTGCAAATTATCCCAATTTTAGGTTCTTTGGCTCTTTTTGCCTTTGCTATTTATGCTCTGATGATTGCATTTCGGCCAACGGACTATTACTTGACACGTAAAGAGCCAGTCACAGACTGGATTATTGCACATTTTGGAAAGAAATAGGAGGATATTATGGGGTCAGGGTTATTATTGTTATTGTTGCCATTATTCATTATCTGGGGTATTATCTGGGTTAGTGCTGGGAAAAAGCCCAAGGCAGTTTCAGAAATAAAGATAGATGCTACTAATATAGCAGATCAAATCACACAGCTTTCGGCATTGAAAGATTCAGGAGCTTTAACAGCAGGCGAATATGAGATTCAAAAGAATCAATTATTGAATAACTTATCAAATATAAATGATTCGGGTAGCTTTGGTTATGCAGCTCTGGGCTTTTTCTTCCCGATAGTGGGCTTGATTCTCTGGCTTGTCTGGAGAGAGAACTATCCACAGAAATCACGCTCAGCACGCAACGGCATGATTACTGGCTGGATTACAAGCGCTGCACTCGTGTTGATTTGTTTTATTGTTATAGCGGTGATGTTGAGACCACTTTATTAAAAGAATGAAAGAGAAAGAACATGACAACAAAAGAAGAATGGCTTGAATATTTTGAAGCCATAAATGGCCGAAAGCCAAATCCAGAAGAATTTTTACTCGCCAAGAAAAATGGCGAGATCACTGGAGAAACTCATGAAGAATATTTAGTTGGGGAAAATGCTAGATTTATTGAACCTAAAATCGAAGATAAGAGGCAGGTTAAGCCAATAAGCTCTTACACAATGGCGAATCGAAAACCTTATAGGGACGTTGATAAAAAATCAGGTGCTGTCTTTGGCGTTATTTTTGGGCCTATTTGTATTATTGGTGGCATTATGATTTGGCAGTTTCGATCCTCAACATATTCAACTCTAGACGCAGGGCAATCAATTAGAAACTTGGGAATTATTGGGGTTGGGATTATGCTCTTAGTCATGGGGCTCTATAACTTGAATAAAAAGTAATATTGGCTAATAAATCCTAGGAGGAAAAATGAGAAGCATAAATAAATTAGTAATTGCACTGGTGGTGTTTGCAGGATTTGGGAGTCTTACAGCTTGTTCAAGCACAACGTCACCAACAACGAGTTCCAGTCCAGACACTAGCGTAACGAGTAGTACTGATACGAGTGTTCAAGCATCTTCATCTAGCGAAGTAAGTAGATCCGATTTATCACAAAAAGCTGTCTATAATGTCCTGCAACAGGCAGGCTATACGGGCTTATCAACTTTTAGCGGCACTTATGATGGCTTAGACGAAGCAGTTCAGAGCCAGAGTATGAACTATGTGCTTATTGGGAAAGTTGAAGATCCCGAAGCTGTCTTGAAAAATTTTCCGTCATTTAACGGAACAAATTATCTACAAAAAGGGCAGTGGGTCTTTTATACAAATTACAAAGTTGGAACGCTGAACTCTCTCAGTGACTTGAAGAACATACAGTAAGGGGAAGAAAAAATGATACCAGCATTATATATTTTGATTTTCGTAGGAGTTATGGGTTACGCTTTGTACAAGGGAAAAGCGAAGAAGGATTTTGCAAAAGCACATAATGTTTTAAAAGACAGACCAGGAAGTTTTTATCGAGACGAAAATATTTTTTTAAGTGAAAAAGTATTCTCTTTATCGGAAATTTATCCGCTGCTTGAAAAAGACATTCTTGACAATTACAAGCTAAAGTATGGGCAGGGGTCTGGCGGACAAGAAATATTTTTTCAGCATCTCAATTGGTCAGGTAAATCTGAATGGACTTCGCGATTGACCGTTGAGCAGAAACAAGGGAACGCTTTTCGCTATAAGTTCAGAATCACACATATGATAACAGGAAGCCGTTCTGGAGACCA
>JAIRUS010000111.1 GCA_031254295.1 Streptococcaceae bacterium
GTCTTTTCGCCTCGTTCGCTTGCGCTTCAGAAGCAACTCAATTAGTATACCATTTCTTCGAAACTTGTCAAGAGACAAATGTTCCCTTTCTGACCGACTTCCGCCCCTTTCACGACCCGTGCCACTGCGTACTCTATCTGTCCTTCTTACTTCAATTACTTGGCAACCTTTTTTTATTAAAATAGACATTTTTTCGGCTAATGTTTCTCGCTTTGCTTATTACCGCCTCATCAATAGAAGTAAGCCCTTATGGTATATACAAAGTTTCCGTTTTTGGATTACATACGTTATAATAAACTCATGAAAAACTATCTAAAAGTTAACAAACTCTTTTTGATTCTATCTTTCCTTATTCCTTTGGCCATAGCAGCTCTTGCTCTGCTAGCGAATGGAATATATTGGAATAGCTCTGTCTCGATTTTAGCTGGCGATGCTTACCATCAATATGTTGGAATTCAAACTTTATATAGTAATTTATTGCATAACAAGGGAGGCTTTCTCTATACTTGGACTAGCGGACTTGGGTTAAATCTCTATGCTTTTGCTTCCTACTATATGGGAAGCTTCTTTATGCCTTTGACTTTTTTCTTTAATGTTAAGAACATGCCGGATGCTCTATATCTCTTTACACTTCTAAAATTCGGCTTCATTGGACTGACTTCCTTTATTAGCTTTTCAAAAGTTTACACAAAGATAAATCGTTGGCTTGTTCTCTCAATTGCAGTGTCTTTCTCCTTGATGAGCTATTTGACAAGCCAAATCGAAATTACGATGTGGCAAGATGTATTCATCTTACTTCCTTTAATCTTTTGGGGAATCCATCGTATCATAGAGGAAAGAGGACGTGGACTCTATTTCATCTCTTTAACAGTTCTTTTTATCCAAAATTATTATTTTGGCTATATTATCGGAATTTTTCTTAGTCTTTATTTTATTGTCAGAGTGTTTTCTGAGAAACTTGCCATAAGAAAAATATTTGACTTCGTCCTTGTATCTATATTATCAGCTGTCACAAGTCTCATTATGCTTCTGCCAATGTATCTTGATTTGAAGGCTAATGGTCAGAGCTTTTCCGCCATCAATGGTAGTTTTACAGAAAATTCTTGGTTCCTAGATTTATTCTCTAAGAATTTTATTGGATCTTATGATACCACACAATACAATGCAGTACCAATGATTTATGCTGGATTACTACCATTGATTCTCGCAATTAGCTTCTTTTTTGTTCGCTCTATTAATTGGAAGCTTAAAATTGGAATGTTTGTGCTGGTTGGAATTTTAATCACAAGTTTTTATTTAAATTGGTTAGATCTTGCTTGGCAAGGATTTCACTCTCCAAATATGTTTTTGCATCGCTATAGCTTTATCTTCTCCTTTATTCTTATAATCATGGCTTTGGAAGCATTAAATTATTTGCAGGAAATTAAGTTTTGGAAAATTTTTATATCTATCTTTATTTTAGCTAGTGGTTTTACAGTAACAGCTGTAAGTCGCCATTATAGTTATATTCATCCCTATATGATAGCTCTGACGGGACTTTTTCTCTTTGCCTTTGCTATATTATTCTACGGCATGAGTAAAAAATACCTCTCTACACGATTATTTTCAATCATTGTTCTTATTTTTTGCAGCGTCGATATTGCAATTAATAGCTATTATCAAATTGCTGGAATTAGCAAAGAATGGGTGTTTGCTTCACGAAGCTATTATGATGATGTAACCAATCGACTTCTACCTGCTGCTAATGCGATTCAAAAAGATAGTGCAAATGCACTTGTCCGAACTGATAACGTTGCACCCGATACAGCAAATGATGGCATGAAATTTGGTTATAATACAATTGCTCAATTTTCTAGCGTCAGAAATTCAAATTCAAGTGCTGTCATGGAAAGACTGGGCTTTAAAACAGACGGATTGTACTTAAACCTTCGCTACCCTGCAAATACTTTGCTAATGGATAGTCTGTTCGCCGTAAAATATAATATTAACTATTGGGGTCAGCCTACAAAATTTGGCTTTGATTCTATAAATAATGCTCCAAACTATGTCTCAAAAAATCTCTATGCACAATCAATCGGAATGTTTGTTCCGAATAAATATAAGGATGCAAGTATAGTGCCAAATGACACTTTAGCTAGCCAAAGTAATTTCTTAGATTCTTTAACAAATAGCAAGACAACACTTTTTAGGCAGATTCATGCAAGTTCTGAGCAGGCAACTGGAAATGTTTCAAATAGCAATGGTTTTGTATCTTTCACTCAAACCAAGTCCTCAAAAGAAACTCTGTCCATCACTTACTCCTTAACCATTCCAGCCAATAATCAGGCCTATATCCATATTCCAAACATTTCTTACAGTTCAAAAAACAATAAAAACGTTCGAATCTCAAGTGATAATTTCAACTATACTATGCCAACTGATGATACAGGAGATTATTTCAACCTTGGCTACTACAATCAAGAAACTACGAAGGAAATAACAATCAGCTTCCCTGAAAATGACTGGGTTTCATTCAATATTATCAATTTTTGGACAATGAATGTCACTAGCTATACTCAGACAATGGCAAAAATAAAAGAGACTCCCGTCTCTGCTCAGTCTCTAAACAATGGTACTGAACTAGTCTATAACGCCAATCAGAACGGACAAATTTTCTTAACTATTCCTTACGATAAAGGCTGGTCTGCAACGCTTGATGGAAAAAGAATTGATTTCTTCAAAGCGCAATCAGGTTTTATGAAAGTCAATGCTCCAAAAGGAAAACACAAAATTGTACTCCATTTCTTTCCAAACGGCCTTAAACAAGGTATTATTAGCTTTATCGTTGGAATTACCTTATTTATAATTTATGATCGTTTTAGAAAACGCAAAAGAAAAGCTTGAAAATTTAATCTCAAGCTTTTTCATTTGCAGCTATTTTTTCTTTGGCTTTGGCTTCACGCTCTAAGAACTTCACTTCATCTCTTGACATTCGTGCATAACGCAAAAATCTTTTACGAGAATCTGTAGCTGCTTTTTCGTAAAGCATTTCAGCATGTTCTTTATTAATCTTCAAAAGATTACCAAAACGTGATTGTGTCAAGAGAAATTCACGAACTTTTGAGAAATCTGGCTTCTTAAAGTCTAGAATCATCGGATTCTTTCCAGCTTCTTCAAGAGCAGGATTATGACGATAAAGTTGCCAATATCCTGAATTAACTGCTTGTTTGGCTTCTTCTATTGCATGTGACATGCCTGCATAAAGACCGTGTGAAATACAAGGCGTATAGGCGATAATCAAACTTGGGCCTTTATGCTTTTCAGCTTCCTCAAATGCTTTTATCGTCTGCATCATGTTTGCACCGCTAGCTATTTGTGCAACATAGACATTTCCATAAGTCATTGCCATTGCGCCTAGGTCTTTTTTTGCTCCTGATTTACCGCCAGCTGCAAATTGAGCAATCGCTGATGCCGGTGTTGCTTTAGAAACTTGTCCTCCTGTATTGGCATAGACTTCATTGTCCATGACGAGAATATTAATGTCTTCACCTGACGCGATAACATGATCAAGTCCACCAA
>JAIRUS010000031.1 GCA_031254295.1 Streptococcaceae bacterium
ATTTTTGACGAAACAAAGTTAAGATAGAATGATTTATGACAGAATCGTTTCAAAAACTTGCTTCAACGCAAGATTTTTTGCGTTCCTCAGCTGGCATTTCACTACCAAAAATGATAAAACGGGTTTGCATCCCCCAGACGATTTCCTAACTTGGCTAACAAGTTTATCGCAGAGGGGGTGTTTTTTTATTTCCTTAGAAATTACTTTTTTCTTGACTTTTTATATAGAATGTCTCCTTATAGCTATTATATAACAACCTCAAAGCAATAGTGCTAAAACTCTTATCAAACTTTGACTTTCTCAAATATTCACTCAAAAATGCAACAAAAAAGCACTGATTGAATGCCGTTAGCTCACTCCTTGTATTGATCCGTCGACTAGGTCAAAGGGGGTACTCTCGCTCTAGCTAAGCAAAAGCTGCTAGATGTCATCGGTCCCAAGCAATACATAAATAGTCGGTCAAAGTTTGAGTAAGCGCGCACATTCCAGTGCTCTTTATAGGTTTATATTAGCATTTTCAGACTAAAAAATCAATCTTTTTGAAAATTCTTTTTGTTTCTATTAAGGAATTCTTTTTCAATTTTTCATCAAGATAATCAAATAAATAAAAAAGCAGTCCTTAAACTGCTTACTACTTCTTGGATGCTCCGGCAGGGACTCGAACCCTGGACCCATAGATTAAGAGTCTACTGCTCTACCAACTGAGCTACCAAAGCAAACTGCGGTTGTCGGACTCGAACCGACGACATCATGATTAACAGTCATGCGCTACTACCAACTGAGCTAAACCGCAATAATAAATAGGTATTACCCCAGTTGCTAGATAGGTTGCAAACTTCGTTTGCTGTATCCACCACCTTGAAACATGTTTCAAGCCAACTGAGCTAAACCGTAATAGTGACAAGCACTAACTTGGCAATGACCTTATCTCACAGGAGGCAACCTCCAACTACTTCCGGCCCGAGAGGACTTAACTTCTGTGTTCGACATGGGAACAGGTGTATCTCCTCTGGAATAATTACCAAATATGGGAATTCCAGGATTCGAACCTGGGACCCCTGCGTTATCAACACAGTGCTCTAACCGACTGAGCTAAACTCCCTAGTTATGAAATTTTTCATTAGACGATGAAGAAACGATTGAAGCGTACTCAAGTACGCGATTGAGTTTCTGAAGAAGTATAATGAAAAATTTAAGCGGGTGACGAGAATCGAACTCGCGACAACAGCTTGGAAGGCTGTGGTTTTACCACTAAACTACACCCGCTAATAAATACTGTTTCAACAGATATCTATCGCGATGAAACTTTAAACCAAGTTTCAAATGGCGCGAGACGGAATCGAACCGCCGACACAAGGAGCTTCAATCCTTTGCTCTACCAACTGAGCTACCGAGCCATATTTTTATTAGTAAGTCCAGAAACTCAGCTTCTTCTATTTATTGAAACTTAAACAGGTTTGTCCATTCCATCAGCAATAGACCATTTGCTCTAACCAGCTAAAGCTGGAGGCAAATCGCAATTTGCTGATGGCAGGGCAACTGAGCTACCAAGCCATATTTTTATTAGTGAGTCCAGAAACTCAGCTTCTTCTGTTTATTCAAACTTAAACAGGTTTGTCCATTCCATCTAGCAATAGACCATTTGCTCTAACCAGCTAAAGCTGAAGGCAAATCGCAATTTACTGATGGTAAGGCAACTAGGCTACCGAGCCATTTTTTTAAATCTTCTTGAAATCAAGAAAATTGCGGGAAGAGGATTTGAACCTCTGACCTTCGGGTTATGAGCCCGACGAGCTACCTAACTGCTCCATCCCGCGATAATGTTATTATTTCTACAACTAGTTGTAGAATAGAAATTTATTTGAGTTCAAGGAAGGAAAAGCCGAAGCGTACTTAAGTACGTGAGGTTTTTACTGACGAAGAAATCGAGTAAATTTTTAGGAGGATGTGGGATTCGAACCCACGCACGGTTTTACCCGCCTGACGGTTTTCAAGACCGTTCCCTTCAGCCGGACTTGGGTAATCCTCCAAAGCTGAAAATCTTAGCAATTCCTTTCAAAGGAATCAATAGTCCGTACGGGACTCGAACCCGTGTTACCGCGATGAAAACGCGGTGTCTTAACCTCTTGACCAACGGACCAAGTTTTGTTTCTCTCGAAACGTTACTTTAACATTCTAACATATTTTTTTTAAAACGCAAGTCTTAATTATAATTTTTTTAAATATTTTTAGATAATATTTGTCTTTTTGTGAATCTTCTGTCCAAAGCAGATTGGATATCAATCTCACAACTTTGAAATTTTACCAAAAAAATACAAATCTGGCAAGCGGATTTGTATTCTTTTTTTAAATTATTTTGCTTCAAACCATGTTTCGCCCACATTTTCTTCAACTTTAAGTGGTACAGAAAGTTGAATGGCAGTCTCCATTGTCATTTTCACAAGCTCTTGAACAACTTCAAGTTCTATTTTAGGCACATCGAGAATAATTTCATCATGCACTTGCAGGAGTATTTTCGCTTTTAGTCCTTCTGATATAAGGGCTTTGTCAAGCTCTATCATTGCGATTTTTAAAATATCACCTGCCGAGCCTTGAATCGGCGCATTGATAGCTTGACGCTCGGCTGCTTGGCGGACTGCAAAATTACGCGCATTGATATCCGGTAACTTACGGCGGCGATTAAACATCGTGCTAACATAGCCGGTATTTTTTGCCTCGCGCTTGGTCGTCTCAATATAGTGAGCAATCTCAGGATAACGTTCAAAATATGTTCTGATAATTCGCTGAGCTTCTTTGTTTCCAATACTTAGGCGACGCGCTAGGCCATACTCTGTTTCCCCATAGGAAATTCCGAAGTTGACAGCCTTAGCCGAGCGACGGTCATTTGATGTTACATCTTCTGCTTTGGCTATGTCAAAGACACGCATTGCGGTAGCCGTATGAACATCTTCATCATTTTGAAAGGCCGAGATCAGATTAGGATCTTGGCTCATATGCGCAAGCACGCGCAATTCTACTTGTGAATAGTCAGAACTCAACAAAACGCTATCTTCACTTGGAACAAAGGCCTTACGAATTTTTCGGCCTTCTTCTAGTCGAATCGGAATATTTTGGAGATTTGGCTCAACACTTGACAAGCGACCAGTTTGTGTCAAATCTTGCACATAACGGGTATGAATTTTTCCATCTTCTGCAATTTGGGGTATTAAGCCTTGAACATAGGTCGACTGTACCTTATTTACCTGTCGATATTCTAGAATCTTTGCAACAATATCATGCTCTGCTGCAAGACCTTCGAGTACGTCTACAGCTGTTGAATAACCTGTCTTCGTCTTTTTTCCATGCGGAAGTTCAAGCTTTTCAAAAAGGATTTCTCCAAGCTGTTTTGGCGAATTAATATTAAAATCTATCCCTGCCAACTCATAGATTTCTTTCGTCAAGGTTGAGAGTTTTAGCTTATTTTCATCACCAATCTGGTAAAGTGTCTGAGCTTTGACTGAGATACCTGTGATTTCCATTTTCGCTAAGACTTCTGCTAATGGCAGTTCCATATCTGTCAAAAGTTTATACTGATCATTTTCTTCAAGCGCCGTAATCAACGGCGCTTTTGTTTCAGCTAAAACCTTAATCTTGCGGGCAAGGTGTGGAAATAATTCCTCATCAAAAGGTACTGCACGTTTTACACCTTTCCCATAGAGAATTTCATCACTCACAAGATATTTCTGACTGTACAGTTCTGCAATTGTCGAAATTTTATTGTCCTCAGTTGTAGAAACCAAATATTTGGCCAGCATACTGTCAAAGCTAGCTGGTTTTAGTTCGATCCCTAAACGGTTGAGGACTACACGATTTTTTTTGTAATCATAGGTATTTTCTGGAAAGTTAAAGTCTTTCAGAAGCTCGATATTTTTAGAGACATATTGCTTCTCTGCATTTCCCCAAGCAAACGCAACAATTTGCTCACGATGATAGTTCTCATTGAGTAGCTCAATATAGAAGAAATCATCTGGCTTGACCTGTGGATTTTCATTGACTTCTTCAAAATTTACAGAAATCTCTTCTTTCGAAATTTCAGCTTTGGCAACTGAAAAGTCTGTGTATTGTACTTGTTCTTTAGGGTTGACTTCTAACTTACCTGACAACAACTGCTCTTTAAATTGACGGAAGCCAAGCTCGTCATAAAACTTAACAAGTTCGTCTTTTTTCGGACCATTATAGGCAATATTATCCAAGCCAATCTCAATCGGAGCTTGAACATTAATTGTAGCCAAAGTACGTGCCAAATAAGCCTGTTCCTTATCCGCAATGATGTTCTCTTTTAGCTTAGAGGGCTTCATCTCGTCCACATGGGCATAAAGGCCATCAAGATGTTCATACTCGGACAAAAGTTTTAAAGCTGTTTTTTCGCCCACCTTTGTGATACCTGGATAATTATCCGAGTTATCGCCCATCATCGCTTTCAGGTCGATAAATTGGTCTGGCGTTAGGCCCATCTTGGCTTTTAGATAAGCTGGTGTAAAGGCCTCAAACTCAGCCACGCCTTTCTTAGAAATCTCAACTGTCGTATTCGCATCTGTCAGCTGAATCATGTCCTTGTCACCTGTAACAATCGTGACAGACCAGTCTCCGTTTTCAGGAAGCTCAGCCATCTTATCCAGCGTTCCGATAATGTCGTCGGCTTCATAATTTACAAGCTCATAATGCGCAATACCCAGTTTTTCAATCATTTCCTTGATGAAAGGCATTTGCTCACGAAATTCATCTGGTGTCTTCGCCCGTCCACCTTTATAATCCGCAAACATCTCCGTACGAAATGTTGTCTTCCCAGCATCAAAAGCCACCAGTACATGCGTTGGGGCTATACGTTGTAAAAGATTTTGCAACATCAGGTGGAAACCATAAATCGCATTGGTGTGCAAACCGCTTGGCGACTTAAATCTATCAATCTGGTTATAAAGTGCAAAAAAGGCTCTAAAAGCGACGCTCGAACCATCTATTAAGAGTAATTTTTTCTGTGTAGTTGACATAGTTTGATTATATCAGATTTCTGCTTTTCGAGTTTTTATATCTGCTTATTTGACTTTATTGAGAATAAAATTTCGGCTCCGTCAAATTTATATCAAACTCATCATTTTTATCGACGCTCTCCAAAGTAAGTTGCTCAGCAACATATTCAGCATATAGTTTATGATTTTTAAGGAGGTCGCTATGGTTTCCTGATCCCGTAATTTTGCCATTTTCGATAAAATATATATTGTCAGCCCCCACTATTGTAGATAATCTATGCGCAATAACTAGTGTTATCCTGCCTTTCATCAGCGATTTCAACGCAAGCTGTACCATAGCTTCCGACTCTGAATCAAGCGACGCTGTTGCCTCATCTAATAAAAGAATTTTAGGATTTCTCAAGAATGCACGAGCAATTGCCAAACGTTGTCGTTGTCCTCCCGATATCTTTGCACCACGCTCACCAACTTTTGTATTTAATTGTTCTGGCATATTTTTAACAAATTCTTCTGCAAATGACATATTTAACACTTCCCAAAGTTTTTGGTCATCATAATCTTTATTAAGACCGAAAATTAAATTTTCACGAATACTGCCATCAATTATTGCCGATTCCTGACTTACAAAGCCAATTTGCTTACGCCAATTGGCTAATGAAATTTTACTAATCTCTATATTTCCTATTTTAATTTCTCCAAGTGATGGTTCATAAAATCTTTCCAAGAGATTAAAAATAGTCGATTTACCGCTACCTGATGGCCCTACAAAGGCAGTAACTGTATCAAGATAGGATATAAAGGATATATTTTTCAAGATTAATTTTTTTCCAACGTAACTAAAACTCAAATTTTCAACCGATAACGAATTATATTCTATATTATTAGAAATACCTAGATTTAAAACTTCTTGCTTTTCCTCCAATAGATTTGAAATATATAAAGTTGAGCCTAATGTTTTGGCATAACTTGATAGCAATGTTGATAACATGGGAACAGCCGAAATAAGATTCATAAGATAAATCATCATTCCTGTAAGGGCTCCAACTGTTAGTTGACCTGCTACAACTCGTTTCATTCCATAAGCGAGAACTCCGAACATCATAAGCATCATGCTCAACATCATAATAGGAGAAATAATACCGTCAAGTTTTGCTTCCTTAATTCCAATTTTATACAACTGCTTACTTTTATGATTAATCTGTTGAGTAATCTCTGTTTCTCCGTTTGAAGCCTTGACTAGACGAATTTCTGATAGATAGCCTGTCACTCTCCCTTGGAACTCTGCCAATATATTTTGCCTCTCAAACCCAATTTTTTTACCGATAAATGTAAGAGGAATTGTAACTGAAAGCCCGATTGGTACTACAATTATCATAGCAAGAGTTAAGTGCCAGTCTAATAAAAACATCATAAAAATTGAACCTACAAGTAAAAGACAACTAGAAATTGCCTGTGGTATTACATTTGAAAGGAAATCTTTTATCTGTACGGTGTCATTTACAAGTCTAGACGATATTTCGCCTGTTTTCACATCATCAAAATATCTAATTCTTAAATGAACAATTTTATCCCATAGATTCTCTCGAAGTTTTCTAACCGCATCTTCTCCAAAGATACCTAATGAAATACTTGATAAGGTTGTAAGGAATGCTATAAGTAGATAAAGAGCTATCACGATACTCACTCTGCTTATATCAACACCATTTTTGATATTATTTATCAAAGGAACAACTAGTTTAGGTATTTGTAGATTAGTTAAAGCACTCAAGATACTCATGATTAATCCTATAAAAAATAATAGATATCTAGGCCTAGCATTTTTAATTAACTTAAAAAAAGTATAACTTAATTTTTTTCTCTCCTGTTTTTGTCTTAGATTTTCTTTTGATGAAAAAACTGTCCGATTCTTCATTTTTTCATCTCCTATACAAAGTTCTTTTCAATCTGTGCTTCTGATAAAAATAAAATAAAATCCCCATAAATAAACTTACAAATACTTGGGACAAAAGAAAATTCATTTTCAACTCAATCGTGAAACCTTTAAACAAATAAATTGATTTAAGAGGAGACAGAATAATCCGCACTACTATCCAACTGACAAAAAAGATAATTACTTGAAAAAAATATATATAAAATAAACGTGTGATAAAAAATTCTTGTAATACATAATCAATTTTTTCAATTATCTTTATTCTTGCTTTTATATTTTGACTAGCTAACAGAACTTCTCTTACGACATAATTTTTATAATAGAAAAAAAGATAAATTGATAAACTGGTAAATAACAATTCCAATGAGATTCTAATCCCCCCTATAAAGAATGCTGGATCTCCTAGTGAAAAAGGCGAATTAGAAGTCATTCGTAATTCTGCAAAAGTAAAGAGATTTACCATATAATAAAGGAAATTTAAAATAAAAAATAAAACAATCGAAATTATACTTTCACGACTATAGCGACCAAAATCTCTTTTCAAAAATTTACACGCCCCTAAAAATAAATATTTATACTTCATGCAAAGTTCCTCTTATTTTCCCGTCTGATAAATATAATTCACGATGTGGAATTTTTTTAATAAGAGAAAAGTCATGTATTGCAATAAGAACAATAGTTGTAGGCTCTTTTTTTATATAGGCTTCTAAGGTTTTGAGAACATTTTGAGAACTAGCCGGATCTAAATTACTAGTTGGTTCATCTAAGAGAATAATTTTCGGCTTTTTTAAGAGTCCTTGAGCTAAATAGACACGGTCTGCTTCTCCTCCCGAAATATCATCCGGAAAATGAGATAGTATATCCTGAATCCCAAATTCTTTGCTTATCTCTTGAATCAACTGATGAATTACGGATAAGTTTCTTCCTTGAAATTCTAAATAATATGCTAAATTTTCATAAATTGTCTTATCTGAAATTAATTGTGTTGGTTTTTCCAGAAAAAAAAGCTCCATCTTCTCCCTTAATCCATTACCTATAATAACTTCTCCACTATCTGGTAATAATTGTTTCGCAATCAATTTCATGAGTGTCGATTTTCCTGAACCACTCTTTCCTGTCAAATAAACGAATTCACCTGCCATGATTTTAAAACTTATGTTATCTAAAATCTTATCGTCATAAGAATAACTAACTTTTTCAAAACTAATCATCTTTTAGCCCCTCATGTTCATGTGGAACAATCATTGCAATTATGGATAAAAAACTCAAGCAAATGATTGATCCTAAAAAAAGATAAATTGATATTTTTTGGAATGCTGTAAAGGCATCTATCTCTTTATAAAAAACGATTAGCAAAAGAATCGCACTAAGTGGGAATATAAAATTTAACATTTTCATTGCAATACTAATAATCTTCATTACTAACTCCTAGCTTTCTAAAATTGATAAGATACCCCGTCCATTTTGATTGAAACTCCGCAATTGTGTAAACTTTAAAATCACTTGCTGGATCGTAACTTAAAACTTGCTTTTTCGATATTTCAAAAATAACTTCATAATGCATTCCAAACTCTTTTTCAAAATGAGCGATTACCGGAAGTTTAATTTCCTCAGCTAGGATTGCTTTCTCCAACTCATTGAAATCTCCTTTCATAGCATGCGCTACCAAACCATTTTTCTCACTTTCAATAACAATATCGTACAATGATAAGGGAGCCTTATATTTTGAAATTCTAGATTTAACATCATAGAATTTCAAAATTGTTTTTAGGCAAGCTTCTCCACAATCAAACTCATTTCTTTGCCTATATCCTTTATATTTCATAATATCTCCAAAAAAAGCTCATCCTTTTGGACGAGCTAAAACTTCACCTACTTGGTTATAAACCAATAGTGTAGCTGATAAACTTGGACGTGACGTGACGTGCATAACTGCCACTATCCCATCCGTGGGCACCACAAAGCCAACATGTCCAGCCAGCTTTAACCGCTTTTGCTTCATTCACCGTAATGACTTTCATGATGAATTCCTCCTGTTGTTTGTAAATGCATTCCATGCACAATTGCATGGAATAGAAGTATTAACACTTTTAATCCAATATGTTATCGCTTCCAAAAACAGTATATATCTTTTTGATTTTTAAATCAAGGATTTGATACTTCTATACTCTATTTATTTCACATTCATATATTCTAGTTGCAAAAAAAGCCTGTTAAACAGACTTTTACATTATTTATTCTTTTAAAACTTTCCATTAAGGCGTTGGTGATAGTAAATCGCACGCGTCATGATTGTATAAGGAGACACCCAGAAAGAGGCTAGACCAAAGGTTACACCAACAAGTAAATCCCAGAGAATAAAACTCAAAAGAAAAACAAAATAATTCCAACGATAGCCTCTCATCAAGGCTGATGAAGCTCGCAGAACACCTAATGGCCCTGCATAACTGCCATCTTCCAACTGATCATGTAAGACATAAACAGCTTGTGACCAGCCTAGTGCAAAATAAATCAAGAAAATCCAGCCAACGATTGGCACAATAGTAAGCCCAATCAGTATCAAGCCTTCCACAATAAGAAAAGCATAAACCTTTGGCCAAGTCCCATCTTTGTAAGCTTTGGCAATACTCGAAAATGCAGGTTTCTCATCGTTTTCAGGCCCTCCACGGAAAATTTCAAGATATTTCCATTGCCCTCCAACTACCAAGATTTGTAGAAAGATGACCAGCGAAAGTACGGCAACCGCAACAAGCAAGCTAAAGACGATAAGCAATACTCCAAACACGAGCAAAGCATCTATATTTATTGAGCCAAAACCGAGATTTCCGCTTGCTTCTGTCGTATTACCTGTAAAGTTCCGCACCACACTGCTCGCAGTACCATAGCCCATTCCCAAAATACTAAAGATAACCAAAAGCATCTTAGCCCCATAAAAATTCCGTAGGGCTGCTTTAGCCTGTTTTTTCATTTCTTTTCTTGTCATAACTTTCCTCCTTGAGTTTATTTTAACACACTTTCATATTCTAGCCACTTCAGAAAATTTTCAGAAATTACGAGCTTAAAATCCAGCTAAAATATGCTACAATACATAGTAAATAAATTTTTAATTTCACTAAATTTGCTTACCAAAAAAACTCTCGGAAACGGGAGTTTTGCTAATTTATAACGGCATTGGTAGGGCATACAACTAAAAATTATAGAGGAGGTTTTTACTAAAAAACAAAATGAAAAAAGAAAAATTATGGACTCACACGTTTGTTATTAACATGATGTTAAACTTGATAATTTACCTAGTATTTTATATTCCAACAATTGCGATCGGCTCTCATGTCATGAAAGAATACCATGCCTCAGCAGCGCTTGCAGGTATTTTGACAGGAATATTTATTCTGGGTGGCTTCTTTGCTCGTCTATGGGCAGGAAATAATATTGCCAAATTTGGCGCAAAGAAAATGCTCTATTTGGGTATTATCATTTACTTGATTTTTGGTATCGCTTATTACTTTGTACCTAATATTGAATCCTTACTTTTATTACGCTTCTTGGATGGACTTGGCTTTGGTATTGCAGGAACAGCTTCGGGAACACTCGCTGCCGCTTCGGTACCGGCTACTAGACGTGGGGAGGGTATCGGCTATTACGCTTTATCCGTAACGATGTCTTCTGCCATTGGACCTTTTGTCTCTATGTCCTTATACGGTGCTTATGGCTTTACTATTTTGCTACATCTTTCAAATATTCTTTTAGTCGTTGCACTGATTGGTATTTTCTTTGTGAAAAATCCTCAAATCCAACTACCAGTCTCAACTGAAAAGAAAAAATTTGCCTGGTCAAATTATTTTGAAAAGAGTGCCATCTCTATCTCTATAGTTGGACTTTTAGTTGGTGTTGCTTATTCAAGCATTCTTGCCTTTATGGATGTTTATTCTTCATCAATTAACTTAGCCGTTGCAGGTTCATTTTTCTTCTTGGTTTATGCGGTCTCTGTATTGGTGTCACGTCCTGTGACAGGCCGTGTATTTGATATTAAGGGAGACAACTATGTCATGTATCCAACTTATGTCTTCTTTGCCATTGGACTATATTTGATCGGCTTTGCCCACAGTAGTATTGTTCTTTTGATTGCGGCTATCTTTATTGGTTTGGGTTATGGGTCATTTGCCCCTTTTGCTCAGGTTATTGCCATTCGTTCAGCTGATGGACACCGCCTGGGTGTCGCAACCTCTACATTCTATGGTTTCCTTGACATCGGAGTTGGTGTTGGCCCATTCATCATGGGAATGCTCGCACCTAGCCTTGGCTATCGCGATGTGTTTTATGTATCTGCAGCTCTCGCCTTGGTTATCGGTGTAATCTATTACTTTGTACACGGAAAAAATGTAGCCCTAACAAAGACAAATTAGTTCTATCTACAACTTAAACCAAAAAAGCCCCAACGGGCTTTTTTATGTTTTTAGGAGTTATTTATGAAAAAGTTTTGAAGCTTTCGCTTCAGGAATGTTAGGAGTCATTCCTTATGTTTGTATTATATAGCGAATTTCTTAATTTTTCCTGAAATTATTACTTATAACCTAAAATAGTCTATAGCTCCCTAATAAAAAGTGGCTTAGCCAATTTTACAATCCTGGGATAGGTTCAGAAAGCAAGAGTTCATCTTCCCAGCCATAATAATTCACAACTTTTTTTACTAAGTCTGAACGCCAATAAATCACACCTGCTAGGCTGGCACGTTGGCAGAAAGCATCAAAGTTTGCTAGTTTTCCTGCCTGTGCTGAACGCACCGCTTCCTCAATCAGCTCAGCTTTTGACTCTGGCATGATTGGATGAGGAATGCCGTTCAGTTGTAAATCCACTATGTCGCCAGCTGCATCATAGTAACGATAGAGTCCATCTGCGACAAGATAGTCATAACTTACGATACCAATTTTGACAAATTCTTGCATCATCTGAGCAAAGTTTGCCACATTACCTTCGTTATTTACAATACTTTCAAGTTTGACAGCATCAATCATGATGGCAATTCACTTTCTGCAAAAGCATAGTAGTTGCCATCTGGATCTGCAAAGTTAAAATTTTTAAATGGCACTTCATTGATTGCACTTATTGTTTTTGCCAGTTTTGAAATCTTTTCGTGCCAAGCTTCAAGATTCTCAACTGTGAAAAGAAGACTTGGTTTTGACTCTGCAACCTCTGGAGAAACCTTACGAATGAAGTCAATATCCCAAAGTTGAAGACGGGCATTTGAATCAGCTGATGGAGCTACAACCACTGTGAGTTCCTGCCCTTCGCCTTGACGCTTAAGCTCTACAAATCCTGCAGCCTTCCAAAACTCTGCAACTTCAGCGACATTATGGATATAAAGCATATTACAAATATTTACAGACATGATAAACCTCTTTTTTCTATTTTTATTAATTAACGTGTGATATTATGCGTCACATTATAAGTGATAATTTCATGAATCAGTTCGGATAACTTTTCTTGAGAATAATCAAAAGGAACTTGAATGGCGCCTTTTGAAAATTTTAGCTTTTCAGTTCGCAAGAACTCTGCATGCTCCATAATATAAGGCGGATGAGGATAAAGTCCCAGATGTTTTTCTGTTGCCATAGCGTAGAAAAGCACTTTTCCATCTGCACCTGCCCAAGCTGGCATATTGTAGGAAATCTTTTCAACTGCATCTGGAAGACTATCTAAAACTGACTGACGAACAAAGTTCATCAGACCTGAATGCACTGCGTCTTTGTTAAAATAATCAAGAAAATTCATACATCACTTATGATATCAGATTGTCTCATTAGAGATTTGAGACGTTGTGATAGACCTTTTGAACATCGTCATTCTCTTCAAGCGCATCTACTAGTCCTTGGAAAACTTCAAGCTCTTCGGCAGATAATTCAACCTCGCCTTGTGGAATTAATTCAAGCTCTGTTTGCTCAAATTCTTCGATACCACTATCTTTCAAGGCTTGAATGGCTTT
This sequence comes from Streptococcaceae bacterium, assembly GCA_031254295.1. GTDB lineage: Bacteria > Bacillota > Bacilli > Lactobacillales > Streptococcaceae > Lactovum. The sequence continues at coordinate 12,917 of JAIRUS010000031.1, forward strand.
GTGGAGATCAGTTGGCTCAGTATAAACTTGAATGTAACCACCTTCACCAGTCACATCACGGACATCAACTTCTGCTTCCATCAAGGTTTCAAAGTAATCATCTGGATTTTCACCTTTAAAGACAATCACGCCTGTATTGTCATAAGCATAGCTAACCGCACCTTCACCTGCAATATTTCCTCCATTTTTGTGGAAAATCGTACGGACATCTGCAATTGTACGATTTACGTTTGAAGTTAGTGTTTCACAGATAATCGTTGATCCGCTTGGCCCAAAGCCTTCATAGCGTCCATCTACGAAGGTTTCATCTGATTTACCCTCGGCCTTTTTCAAAGCATTGTCAATGACGTGACGAGGCACTTGCGCCTGCTTGGCTTTTTCGATTGTGAACTTCAGCATTGAATTTGCTTCTGGTTCTGCTGATCCGCCACGTTTGGCTGCTACATAGATTTCTACGCCGAATTTTGCGTAGACTTTAGAGTTCGCTCCGTCTTTCGCTGTTTTTTTTGCGACAATATTTGCCCATTTACGTCCCATTGGAATGGCTCACTTTCGTTCGTTTTATTCTTGATAATTATAACGTATGAGAGGCAAAACTACAAATTTTTTCTTCTTATATTCATGTTTTATTCCTGACTTTTAATATAGAATGTCTCCTACTTTTATTTGCTTCATGGAAAGTTTGAGCTTTCTACCAGAGTGTGTCCATTTTTCAATAATGACAGTAAGAAAAAATAATAAATTTTATCCCTCAATTTCTTCTAACTTTGGCTCTTCAAAAGTCAATAATTCAACAACTGTATCAACTTTATCAAATAAGATAAAATCTCTTAACTCTTTTGTTGGGCGGGTTCCTGAGATTTGCCCTTCAAAGTATTTTATATAGTCTGAATTTTTTACTTCAACGACACTACTTTTTTTCACCTCCTCGCGTTCAAATTTAGTAGCTCTATCAATGTAGCCATTCTCTATTGAATAGCGCATATCCCAAACAGGATCAAAGCAGAGTTTAACCTTTCTACCGTCCGTTAAAATAACCAATATTTCAAATTCCTGATTTCCTCCCGAAATATTTTCTATCATATGAATATCTAAAAACACATCACAATTTATTAATTTTTCCATCTTCTCTCCATTAACTTAATATCTAATTTTTATGCTTGTTTCTGTCGTATGATCGTATATCTCAACTGTAGGCGTTCCATCAAGTGTTTTCGACGGATGAAGATTTAATGTACGGCCATCTGATAAATCTCCAGCTTGTGTTCCATTCGGATATGTCCTAACATTTGTTGGGTTCATTGCTCCAAAATCCTGTGTTGCAGCATCATTTCCTGTTATATCTGATATATAATTAGTTGTTCTTGTCTTCTGATCTGTTAGAGTTTTATTATCCAATATATTTTGAAGATTGTCTTCTGTAGTGTTCTCAGTGGTATCTACCACAGTTTCACTTACAGTATCCTCAGTTTCCGTCGCGAGTGCATCTTCAAGCTCGGCTGTCAGAGCGGCGTCCGCTGTTATGCCTGCCGCATCTGATGCACCAAGTGTTTCTGGAGTCAAAAAGATAGAAGCCGCTGTAACTCCAAGCATGGTGACACCATCTCCAACTACTCGGAGATAATCTGGGCTTTTCTTATGTCTTCCAGTTGCTTGAGTATTATTTCTTGGACTATCTGTAAGCTGTGGACCCATTGGGTGCGGTATTGTAAAGTTCCCAGCGCCTCCTGTATCCGCTGAAACTGGCTTCGGTGTGAGTTGGCCATTATCCACTGTAAAGTAGCGCTCGACAACGTTTTGCTCGATTGTCGGCTCTGCGTAGTAAGCATAATATTCATACCAAGCTGCCGAGCCTGGATCTCCTGCGGCTGCGTAAGTCGCAAAGGTCGCCATGCCTGACTTCGACACGTACTGCTCCCATGACATATGCGCACTTGGTCCCACCCATGGGTTCGCCGCTAGATAAGCCACTTGTGCAGCTTCATAGTCCATGGCGGCCACAATGTCTGGATTATAGTTTGGATTCGCAACTTCTTCTGTTACTTCTCGGGTGACCTGAATTACGGGTGGATTGTAATTATAATAGACATTAATTGTCTGGTCTGTCATGCCAAAGCTTCCAGAATAATGTCCGTTCCCGATTAAATCATAATACGCAATATGATTTGGGGCGTCAAAGCTATAGGGTGTTCCTGCACGCTCTGTATCTGAGTTACTCCCAAGATACACGCCATTTGTGCCATAGAAATTGATGGTGACGGTACTGAGTTTTGTATAATGCCAATTTAAAACTGGGGAGTTAGAACTTCCTGTTTCTTCCCAAGAATCTTGAGCATAGTTATCAAAGTGAGACATCGGAATATTTACATCTGCGTCTGGGAACCAGATAAAATTATCTGTATTATGGAATTGTGTGCCTTGATTATCATAGTAGAAAATCTGACCGTGCACACGTGTTTGCGTGATGAGGTGCGCTTGAAGTGCACTCCCAAATAAATCATAGCGCACACCTGCGGAGTAAGGAAGAGACGTGCCTGACATCGCAGGCGCTGGACTGTAGAAGTGATAATCAAAATGTGACACAAAACCAACACCGAGATAACCTCCATAGGGCAGACTTGACGCACCGTTTAGATTTTGATTACTTGTATCATACTTAATCTTACCATCATCTTGAAGGTTTGTCGTATTTGGTGTAAGGGTCAAGATGTTATTCAGATTCGTTGTCACACCTTGTCCGTTGTCAATGTCTGTACTGATGAACGAAGCGAGAACTGGCGCTTCGATTACGGTGCCTGAGAGCACAACTTGATAAAGAATATCGAGTTGATTCGTCCCGTAATACAATGCGACGATGGAGTTACCATCTGCGCCATTTATATTTTGTTCACCTGTAAAGGCCAATCCTTGCGGCGTAGTCGGATCTGGATTTGTAACAGCTGCCTGCCAAGCGGGGGCGTCGTTTGACACCACCGTGTAAAGCATGTCAAGTTTCAGACCTGATAGCGTTTGGCCGACATCGGTGATCCGCCCTGAATCTCCCGGATTGAATGTATAGGCAGTTGCAGGAGTTGTCGGGCCATCTACGCCAAAGTTCGCGCTTGAAATCGTGCCGAGGGCTGTGCCACGAATTGGGACAACGGTTGTATCATCTGACCAGTGTAACCCATCTGGTGTGAGAAGATTATTTGGCGTGATATTTTTTGAATCAATCGTAACTTCTAGATTATCCAACACACCTGAACCTGTCATATCGTTATTAATGGAGCCTGTGACTTTGATTCCATCTATTTTGGGGTCTTGATTTGGAGAAATGGAAGCAAGGAGATTGCTTGTACTTGTAGTCGTGGGACTGACCGCTGCTGTTTTTGTTTCATCTACGACTGTTCCAGTGCCTGTCACACTGGGATCAACCGAAACAACAGCAGGTGTAGAAACTGTAGTACCTGTGCTTTGCGATAGTTCCGCTGCCTTTTGAGCATCATTGACAACTGGTGTTGTCAGGACGCTTTGGACAAGCTGATTTGTCGCATAGCTAAGTGGAGAAATTGTCACAGGTTTCGTGATTGGCGCGAGTCCTTTTGGAACTGGACTTGTCGCCGCAAACACAGGCGCCGTCAAAAATAGCGCCACAGTCATTAGACCGAGCGTTACAATGTATTTTCTAAATAATACTTTCCTTAATTTCATAAATACTTCACAATTCCCCTGATCTTGTTTTTCAATTACTTTCATCATCTTACGCCTCTATGTCCTAGTTGCCAAGAACTTCTTACACCAAAGTTGAATTTTTCTTTGGTGTAAAGGTAATGTAAATCAAGCCAACAGATACTATAGCCCCTTTATTTTCCTGCTTTTGAAGATTTTTGATCGCTATTTTTAACTTACTTGGTTATACCAAAATATTTTATAATTTGCGTTCTTATTATCACTGAAATAGCAATAAATAATCTAGAGAATTCATTTAGTATTCTTGTACAAATGAGTAAACATCCTTCTCTGCTTCAAGGACGTCTCGCACATGGTCTGAGTCTCCTAGATTGACGACGTTCAACTGTTTTTCCTTTAAGGCCTCATAAAGACCAGATTCTGAGCGATAGCCTAGAGCTAGAACAACTTCATCCGCTGGAATTTGGATAGTTTCTGCACCCTCTTGTGCAAGCAAGATATGATCTGAATCTATTTCTACAAGTCGAGACTTCGTAAAGCGTGTAATCTCATGGTGGTCAAGTAATTCGAGCATCATTTGCCAGTTTGGATGTGGCGCGCCTTTTGGCAATACAGTCTCTGCCATTTCAATAATTTGAGATTTTTTGCCGTGCTTGGCCAACCAAATCGCAATCTCAACGCCAACAGTGCCGCCGCCAATGATTGTTGTCAACTCGCCCGCTGCATCAGCCCCTCTAGCTAAAAATTCTTTGGCTTTCAACACATTTGGCAAATCAACTCCTGCCACTGATGGAATAAAGTCATTTGAGCCTGTCGCTGTGATAATCAGGTCTGCTTTTGCAAGCTCTGAACTTTCAACATCAATAGTCTTTCCAAGATGTAGCTCAACAGCGTATTTTTCTAACTGTCTGCCCCACCAAGCAATCAAATCGCGTCCGCCTTTTTTAAATTCTGGCACAACGCCATAGCTAAAGAGACCTCCGATTTCTTGGGCTCGATCAAATAGCTGAACAGAATGTCCTTTTCTTGCCAGTCTCCACGAAGCTTCCAAACCTGCAGGGCCTGCCCCAATCACGACAATTTTCTTACGGTCATTTTCAGCGACTTTTTGCTTCTCTGCTTCAAGAGGATAGAGATATTCTTCTCCTGCACGAGGATTGACTGTGCAGTGTGATTTTCTATGCTCTACTTGATTGAAACAGCCTTCATGGCAATATTGGCAAGGCGTCACGTCTTCATACTGATCATTTTGGATTTTATTGACAATCTGAGAATCCGCAATAAGAGGACGCCCCAGAGCTACCATATCCAACTGTTGATTTTCAAGAGCTTGCGCGGCCAAATCTGGATTTGCCATCATGCCTGACACGATAACTGGAATATTTACAACTTTCTTAACTTCTTCCGACAAAGGCAGATACGGGCCTTCGTTGAAAAAAAGTGGCGGATGCGCCCAATACCAACTATCATAATTCCCGCCATCAACTGAAAGATGGGCGTAGCCATAGCCCTCAAGCATTTTCGCCACTTGAAGGCCCTCCGCAAAGTCACGTCCCACCTCAAGTGGATCTTGTCTGTCTTTATTGATTTCTGTTTCTTCTGGCAAGATACCTTTACGTAAGTCTTTGACAAAAGACTTCAAGCTTAGGCGCATGCCAACGGGGAACTCATCTCCGCAAACGCGATGGATTTCATCAATGATTTCTTTGGCAAAACGCAAGCGATTTTCTAAAGTTCCTCCAAACTCATCTTCTCGGTGATTGTAGAAAGACATGGAAAACTGATCCAGCAAGTAGCCCTCATGCAGCGCATGGATTTCAATCCCTGCGGCGCCACCTTCTTGTGCAGTCTTGGCAGCTGTTCCAAATTTTTTGATGATGCTACGAATTTCTTCAATCGTCAGAGCGCGTTGTTCTTTAGATGGATCCCAGCGGTTTGTGATTTGACTTGGCGCCACATAAGAGGCTTCGCTTGTTGTCACAACTGGAAAAATTGCCCGCCCAAAGCCTGCCGTCAACTGAACAAATAATTTTGAATTATAAGCAGCCATCTTGTCTGTCAGATTTTTTAATCTCTCTTTGAATAGTTCTGGGTTTTGATTTGGCATCGGCATTCCGAGACTGACATTTTCTACTTCATTATCGACCTTACACAGACTTGTGAAAAGTAAGCCTACTCCACCTTTCGCCCGCTCTAAATAGTACTCTGTCGCGGTTGGACCGAAAGCTCCATCTTCATAATCATGGACAAAAAGCATCGGCGCTAAGGCATAGCGATTTTTAAGTTCTACATTACCAATTTTAATTGGCTGAAAAAGTGATTTATATTTTTGCATTTTATCCCTTTGTTCCATTTTTGTTCTATTCTTGACATTGCTTTTAAATATTTTACCACTATATTTAAAATTCTTGAAAACATAAAAACACTTCGTTTTCCCGAAGTGTTCGTGAGTATCATATTTTATCTATTAGAATACTTGCTCTTGCTCCTCTTCATCATCCTCATCAAACTTCAATCTGAACAAGAAGATTCCCGCAATAATCCAGAGTACAAGTGCGACAAATGTAATAATCCAGGAAAATCCTCCTGCAATAATAAGCAGAACTCCTGCCACAACTGGCTTTCCAGCTTTATTAAGTCTCACGATTAAAAGAATTCCCAAAACAAGGGTTGCAAGACCGATAAGGCCAATAGCAATCGCCACTGGAAATAGTGCCTTCGTGGTTTCTATGAAATCTTTGCCTTGTGAGCCGAGAATCCCTCCATAAATCATACTAATGATGACAGCTAAGACACCGACAAAACTGAGAATTGCCGTTATTTTAGCCATTTGCTTGGTTGTTTGTATATTCATAAATATCCTCCAAACTTGATTTTATCAAATTTCTGAGTTTTTGTCAGAAAGCAAGTCCAATTCCATCAAGTAAACAGGATTTGCCCGTTCCCCCAGTGACTTTGTCGCTTTAAGAACTTTATAGCCTTGCCTCTGCCAAAACCTAAGACCCGCAGGATTATTTCTCAACACGCCCAGACGAAGCTTATCTCCACCTGACTCTATGACTTGTTGACAGATCTCCTGATGCGCTTGACTTCCCAGTCCTTGGTTTCTTACTTTTGGAAGAAACAAGAGAAGCCCCAGAAAATAAGTACCTTGAATCGGATAGTTCTCAGCTAGGTCGATAAGGCCTACAAGTTCTGTGCTTTCATAAATCCCCATTGTCTGCTTGTCTTTGTATGTCTTGCCAGGTGGTAAAGTATCGAAGAAATCTCTGCTTGCTTCTTTGATATCTAGTTCTCCATTTTCGAGCCTGAGATAATCTGTTGAAGACGCAAAAACTTCTTCTACTTCACGAAGTTGTGAGCGCTTAAGAACTTTTAACTCCATATAATCGGACGCCTTCTATAGCTTTGCTCTTTAATTTCAGGATTACCCAGACGATAGATTTCATCTGCACGCTGTGTCACTGCATCCCATGGATGTTTTCCTATTTTCGTTGCGACAGGAATTTCACGTTTACGCGCCTGAGCTAGCACTTTTTGTCCTTTCTCAGAAAAGCCCAAGACATGGATACTTTCTGGCATCTTAAAATCTCGCGGAATATCGAGCAGTATGTATGTCAAGAGCCGACGAATATGACCTTTTGTATAACGTTTTGTATAGACTTGCTCAATCAACTCTGACAAATTTGATGAGCTTTTGATATAAGTTTTGATGCGCTGTGACAGTTCTTCATTGACCTGATAAATATGCGTCAGCGTCGTAGAAGCAGTAATTTTATAGCGCAAAAACTCCCAGAAATCTGGCCAACCTGTTTGGGCTGCAACTTCTAAAAGCGCCCAACTTTCGCTTGGTATAAAATCTCTCGCCTGGCTGAAATTCTCACGAATCGCCGTCGCACTGGCAACTTGACCTGCCAGCTTGGTGTCATTGTAGCCTGTCTCGCGTTTTATCGTTCGCAGTTGAATATTTGTTCCCATCACCGCTTTCGCATAGGCCAATCCTAAGATGTGATTTGGTGTGCCACCATCAAATCGGACGCCCGCAAAATGTGCCCAAGCCTTCTCTGCCTTTAACGGATAAGCCATTAGCTCAGGAAGCTCAGCCATATAAGCCTTCATTTCATCCGCATTTTCAGCATAAATCTCAGAAATCCGCTGATAGTCCAGCTCTGACTCGCTCCCGAATAAAATCTCATCTACAGCGAGTTGATTCAAAATACGAACCGCCCCCTCGGCAAAAAAATCAGCCCCTTGCAAGGCACTCATGACTGGTAACTCAACCACAAGATCTGCCCCTGCGCGCAAGGCCATTTCCGTCCGCGTCCATTTATCCACAAATGCTGGCTCGCCTCGCTGCATCCAATTTCCTGACATCACGATTACCTTCGTTCCTTCAGCCTGATCCAGTAAGAGTTGATGCCCATTGTGAAAGGGGTTGAACTCTGCGATGATACCTGTAATTTTATCCATGAAAAGATTATAACGTATGGCAAGCTTTTTCGCTAGTTTGGCTGAGACGAAATAAATCGGACTTTTTGTTATAATAAATCCTTATTAATTTTTAGACTACTTGTACTCGTGAAATACAGGCGACTTGAAAAATAAACATTTGTATGAATATCATTCAAAGCCGAATGCTTGCACGAAGGCAATTAAAAGGAGAAATCTAAATATGGAAAAACCACTCATTGTTATTACTGGCGCAAGCTCAGGATTTGGTGCTGAGATTGCCAAACTTTTCAACAAGGAAAACTATCCGATGTTACTACTTGGACGACGCGTCGAAAAAATCAAAGCGCTCCCCCTTAACTTTGACAAAGTCCTTGTCGAAGCCGTTGATGTGACGGATAAAGAGCAATTTGAAACTGCCGTCCGAAAAGCTGAAGCCCTCTACGGTAAAACTGACCTCCTCGTTAATAACGCAGGTGTGATGCTACTTGGCAATGTTTTGATACAAGATCCAGCCGAGTGGAAACAAATGATGGATACCAACGTCCTCGGCGTGCTTAACGGCATGCAAATTGTCCTTCCAGATATGGTTGCCCGTGAAACAGGCACTGTCATCAACATGTCTTCAATCGCTGGAAGAAAAACATTTGGCAATCACGCAGCTTATGTCGCAACTAAGTTTGGCGTACACGGCCTAAGCGAAACAGTTCGCGAAGAAGTCTCAGCTAAAAACGTGCGTATTTCCCTCGTCGCACCCGGTGCAGCTGAAACTGAGCTCTTAACTCATGTCACAGATCAAAACGCACTCGATAGCTACAACGCATGGAAACAGACCATGGGAGGCAAATCAATGGCTCCTGAAGCTGTCGCCGAAACCGTTAAATTCATCTATGACATGCCACAATCTGTCAACATCCGTGAAATCGACATTGCGGCGACAAATCAGAACGCCTGATCAAACAAAATTTGAAAAATCATTGAAAATTTGTTAATATAAACTTATCACCTTTCCGAGAAGCGTCATTTACCATATGAATAGCTTTCTCATATTGTCTAGAGTGTGGGGAGTCATATTCCCTTCTCGCTAAGAACGGCTATTCTTAGCGAACTGGACATAACATAAAAAGAAGAATTTATCTCAGATAATTCTTCTTTTTTTATCCTAAATATAAAATTTGTTATCCATTTGCTGTAAGCCACTAAGAGTGGCAACGCAAATCGCACGTAAAATATTTGAATTTGTTTCAACTAACTTCGTCTTTTCTTGATAATTAAATTTCTCCAGATTTATTACTTCTCCTCACTAAGATTAAAACTTGAAAATCTAACTCAAATTTGTTAATATAAGTTTATCAGAGAAAGGCACATAAAAAAGACGAGCCTGCCAGCTCGTCTGTGTCAAAAATTCTCGGTGATAACGTGGGGCTTAATCTTTACAATTAAGCTTTTTGATTTCTACTATAAGACTAAGTACAATCAGAACAATCTGAAGCGACTCAACTACCAAAAGTAGAAATACCATCTTATCACCTTTCCGAGAAGTGCCTTTTACCATATGAAGACCTCCCCTCATATTGTCTAGAATGTGTGAGGGTTGTATCCCCCTCTCGCTAAGAATGACTATTCTTAGCGAATTGGACATAACATAAAAAGAAGAATTTGTTTTAGATAATTCTTCTTTTTTATATTTAAATGCAATTTTCTTATAATTTTATACTTTCATTCAAAAAAACTAAAATTTTTGAAACAATTTTATATTTTTTACGTATATATAAGTAAGAGGAAATTTCCTCTCTGTCAAAATTGCTCAGGTGATTTGACTCCACACATTCTAGAAAGTGAAAAGGGAGGATAAACACATGGCAAAGGCCAAATCTCAAGAAAGGTGATGCAGGTGACTTTAGCGCTCCTGATGATTGATTCAATTCGACTTATCGTTGATATAGTCTCAATCATCGTGAAACTAAAAAAACTTAATCCTAAAGATTAAGTTTACCCAAATCACCGAGATATTTGACAGGAGACGAGCTGGCATGCTCGTCTTTTTTCCTTTATCTCTTTGATGGGTATAGTATAACATTTTGTTTTGAGGATTTCAAATTTCTGAAGATGGCGAGTGAAATCTAGATTTCCTCAGATTTATCCGTTTTGGATTTTTCCACGGTAATTTTCCCTTGGCTTTGTAGTTTCTCTCTTTTTCTGTTAATATTATTTTCTCTTCTCAACGCATGAACGTTTTACCTGACAGAGCCATTCAGCGTGAACTCAGAAGTCAATTTTCAAAATCTAGAACAATCAAACAGCTTCTCTTCATCACAAAAAATCTGAAATTATTGACATCTCAACCTTAAAATGATATATTTTAGTCAACAAGATTTGCACGGAGCAGGATGCTCCTGCCGCAAGTCTTTTTTGTTACGACTGCTCAATTTGCTTCGTTTGCCAGACGTACTCACGCTGATAAAAGTCAACATCGTATTTGTCTGCAAAAAGTGTTTTGAGTGGAAATACCTTGCTATCTACTGTTTTCTGTGTCATAAATTTTCTTCCTTTATTTTTTGCCTAGCATTAATCTGGTCTCGAAAATTATCTCTTTCATATCTTTGACGCTCCATCACATACTCCGCTGTATTATCTAAATCTGAGAATATAAATTCACGGTTGATACCAATATAATCCAGCTCTCTCAAAATTTGTGACTTAGCATTTGAGCTAATAATGAATTTCTTTTCAAATGGAATTTTTTGGGTATACGGTTCCATAAGCGGATATACACTCAACTGATAAATAAAAGCAGCCTGTTGATTTTTGAGTCTATCAAATATAATATTTGGTTTATACACTAATGTTGGAAAAGGTGGAAAATCTATCTGCTTTGAAGCAATATCAAATAAGTCAAAAACAAGTATTAAACGAATAAGATTATTCTTTACTATTTTTGAGGGATTTCTGTCTACATTTGGTGAAATCTTTATCGTTTTGACTTGTTCCAAAGAAAATAGTTGGCCATCAAAATCAGCAATAGTTTCGGCTGTTAATTCTTTGGAAATATACTCTTCAATTAAGGCATTAATCTCATCAAATTTAAAATTGCTCTGAAATTTCTTTAGACTAAAAACATCTACCTCTTTTTTTGTACCAACGCTAGCTAAAACTCTCTTCCATCCTTGTAAAATAAATTTATTAAAGTCTTTTTTATCTGGAAATTTCGACATACTGCTAAATCCTGACATACTGTAAGTAATTAGTGAGATAATAGTGTCTTGGATTATTCTTTCCGTCCCTCCATAGTTGGATTGTAAAATATTGGAAGTAAGGGAATCCATTAATTTCCTGATATCAAGTCTAGTATTTACTCCCACATATTCTTCCAGGATTCCAGGAAAATCCAAAGTCTTCCGTTTATCCAGACAATAAATAATCCCTGTTTCTTCTTCATCTGAAACTGCAAAATAAAGTGATACTAAAGGATTTTCAGAAATGTCCAAAAGCTCCGTTGCCAAACCATGATGTTGAGATAACGCTGTAAAATTTTCTTTTTCAATCTCAGAAAGATGAATACCTATTTTCGAAAAATAATCTGATTTCAATTCATCTAGCTTGTAATAAAATCCTTTTTTATTTTTTCTAAATCCCTTTGCTACATTTGCTGTTTCCCTATTATCTCTTAATAATAATCTCCAGTTTTCCTTAATTTATCTATCTCTTCAATGAATTGAGATAAACTATTTATTGCTATTGTCATAGCATTCTCCTTAGTTTTTTTATTTAACATTAGGGTTCCAACTAAATTCATAATTCCCAATTCTTTGCTTTTTTAGATTTCCTCGTAAAGCTATATCTTTTATCGGAAAATGTTTATCTTTATCATATTGTACAAGCCCAATAAAATTTTCGTTTGTTTCAAATTGTTCTTTATGTTTACCACGCCTATACTTCTTTTTGTATATAGATAAAAAGACAATATCTGCTTCCATTTTCCCATACTTAACTTTGTCTTTGGGATTTCCAAAATTTTCTGTAGTTACTAACTTTGAAACAGCCTCAATAACCATTTTTTCTAATTGCTTCTTTTTAAGAGACTCCTCGATATATATATCCCCAATCATTCTTTTTTTATCTTCTAAACTAGAATCATATATATCCGTAATTGTATAATCATTGCCCTTAATATCTGAAAATCCCTTAAATGAATCTAAAGTTTCATTTCTCACTTCCGTATTTGGCTCAAACATCATACAACCACCATCAGCAATGATCTTACTTACTGCCTGCTCAAGACTTATTTTTTCTGAAATTAACTCTTTAATAATATCTACATTTATTAATAGAAATGAATTCATTGTCCTCGAAGCATAAAAGCTAACATAGATAGACCTAACAAAATCATTATCAAATAATTTATATCCATAAATCGCTACATACAGCGCAAAGCCAAGTCTTTCATTCACAGATAAATTAGGGTGAGTAAATTCAAAATTGAGTTGCTGATCATCTTCATTGCCTAATATATTAATCGTCTCAATAGATTCACAACTATTTTCAAGCGTCGAAAAAGCTAAACGAATAACATCTTTATCCAAATTTCGCATTCCAACAGAATTAATTTTCTTTTCAAATTCAGCTATATGCCTAGCGCATAAGCTTAGCCAGCCATAGAGCATAGCGGTAAGACAATCATAAAATTTTTGAATTTCATCTTTTAACTGAAAATAACTAAACTCCGTTGTAACAAATTCTGTTACTTTATTAACAGTTTCAGCATAAGTGAGCATTAACTTATCTTGCCCATAAACTACTTTTCCATGAGCCATCGCATTCCTAAGACTATGATTTACTATTTCAATCAGTTTAGCATAGCTAATTGTACGTTTTCCCCCAGATAAATAATTAATCTTCTGAGTTAAAGAAACATTATTTTGCTCTGTTTGCTCAGTCTTTTCTTGAAAACAGATAAATAAATCTAAAATATCACTATATGAATAATTTAATAAATCACTGAAAATAGGAACTGTAAAGGCTTGAGCTTTTATATCTTCCCTTTCCTGAAATTTTTCTAATAAATCTAGCCTTGAACTAATTGACTCCAGTGTTTTTATTGTAGAAACTAGTTTAGAGAATTTTGAAACAAAGAGTTCTGCTATTTCACCACTTGACAAATACTGCTCATAATTTTCAAATATTCCCCTTATTTCATTTTGGTAGTCAACATCAAAATTTTTCATTTGATTATCTACATAAAATTTATTCAAAAGCGGATAAAGCAATCTAGGGATTTCTGCTTGGAACAGCTTCTCTATCTTTTCTGTCCCTGCTGCTTCCTTATTATTTTCCCACCATACGATAAAATCAACCAATTCCTTATTCATTTTTTTACTTTTTCTTTCTTCTTATACGTTTGAGTAAACCCAAATACAATCAATGCTAATAAAAATATAATAAATCCACAGAAAACTAACAGCAATACAGACGAAAAAATTCCTGTAGTGTGATTCACCGACCATATTAAACCATACGAAATTACTCCACCAATAATTGCACTTAAAAATACTGCACCCAAACTAATTGGATCAATTTCTTTTTCAAGATTTGAAATCTCTTTTTCCATGAGATTTTCTATCCTCTTCCTAAGCTCAGGGTTTTCAACTAACGTTGAATAAATTTCTGTGTATTTGGATAATGTTCCTAATCGGGATTTATTATTTTTTATCACTCCACTTAAAAATTTAATTAAGCCTGCTAGAAATGTAAATATTGATACTCCTAATGCTGAAATTAGCGGCATATTTTTTGATAACCAATCTATCATTATTTTCTCTCACAATACTTTATTATCTTGATTCTTTAGCGCCCGTTCTCTAATTGCTTCATCATCAATTTTAAAATTCCACATTTCATTTATTTCTGCTTTCATTTCAGAGGAATTCAAATTGCTAAATTTGTCATTTTCAAATCGTTCAAGAAATATATCATTTGCAGCCATATATTCCTGACACATATCGTGTAATTCGATAGTACTAGTTAAAACAAGTTGAGCCAAAGTGACAATGGTCCGATTAATATTTTTCCGTTGATTCATTTCCGAAATTGGAGAGTTAGGCTGCGCAAATAGAATGATAGAATCCAAACTAAAATAATAGCTGTTAAATCTTTCAATCTTTTTATTGTAAAAATGACCTGCATTTTTAATTCCAACAATTCCTGAGATGAGTTCTTGAGATACCCCATCGATCCCTTGATAAATGCCTTCCAGATGAATTTGATTTAACATTTCAAAATTTGTGTGTACATCATTTAACTCACCTTGAGAATCTTTTTGAAAATACGGACTTCGAATCAAGTTTTCCAATAGTTTCTTGTTCATATCTAGTTGAATTCTCATAGTTACAATTACACTATAGTGCTGATTTCTTTGTTTTCTCTGCTCACGAAATATGCTTAAATATTTCTCTTTATCATATTTTTCAACTTCTATTGCTACATCTTCTTTTCGGCGCCTATCTAGCTCATTAAAATCTTGCTGCCTATATTTATCTGTATTGTGCTTACTCCATAATGCAATTCCTATTGCAATTATTATTGCAATGAACGTTAAAATGAACATTGCAATATCGAATGGACGAACTTCAGATATAGATTTTATGGCTTTAATTATTTCTTCAAATTGTTTTTCGTTCATTTCTCCTCCTCATACAATCTCATCAACTCAGCCACACGCTCTTCTTTGGTCGGGTTTTTCAGGTTGTAGAGGCTGTCCACGAGTTTATCGTTTTCTTGGTGGGCGCGGCGGAGGTCGGTGGGCATGAGGAGTGGGTCGTACATGTCGGCGAGGGAGTTGCCTTGGGCGCTGTAGTTTTCGCGAATTTTGAGGATTTTATCAGCGCTGACAGTAAGTTTTTCTTTGTCTGTGTCGGCCAAGTCTGGGACGACAAAGGTATTATAGACGAGGGTGTTCGAGTAGCGGTAACGTCCTTCAAGTTTTCCGCCAACGGTGTCTAGCCAGGCCATGTGGAGTTTGGATTGGAGGAGGGCGAAGAGGTCAAGGCTTGCAGGAACTTGTAAATGTGGCGCCGCAACTATCGTTGGGTATTCTAATAAAGCCATCGGCACATAATTTCGTGCTTCTGATGAAACCTGCGGTATCATGATGAATTGACCGTATAACACATGATCTTGCTGATAAAGCGTTGGAGTATCCGAATCCGCCAGAGTAGCTTTGTCCTTACTCGCTAAACGATTTTCGCGCACTGCTTGAACACGTTCACGAATAACTGAATTTTGTAAAATTTTCAACGGAGCATCTTTGAGATAAAGAGCATAGCGTTTTTTGTTATTTAGCATATCTTGTGCCGATAAATAAACATGGAAAAGCTCTGCCAGCTCAGGATATTTTTTAATTGTCTCTTCAAATTCTTCAGGTGTAAACAAGAAATTCTGTCCATCTGTCAATTTAGAACCCCAGCCCATTTCGGGCAATCCAGATATTTGTTTGTTTGCAGATTTGACAAAAACAGTCGGAGCAGGTAATAAGTTTTGGTTGATATTCTGCACCTCTACTTTGACAGCTTCTCCCTTTATATCTTCATACTCAAAAATATTCTTAGTAGTTTTATCGAATAGTGCAAAGCCAATGATAACAACAAAAACAGCCGCCCCGTTATTGTCCCATTTGAATGTCTGGTGCGCAAAGTTAATTTTCACATTAAGTTTCTCAAACAAAGGTTGCCAAATGTCTGTTGCTTGTGTTCCTTGTACCACAGAATTTGTGGAAACAAGCGTAGCCTGTAAGTTCGGGAACTTTTGCATGAGTTCCGCAGCTTTGAAATACCAACCTGAAACAAAATCTAATGCTTTAGCTTTAGTATAAGTCTTAGTTACGGCGACCAAACTTGCTTTTTGCTCTGATGAAGAAACACGATTCCCGATAAACGGCGGATTCCCCAGCACAAAGTCAATCTTGTCAGCGCTGACAAATTCCTCTGTGTCAAATACTTCCAACCAGTCCACTGCCAGTGCGTCGGCTTTGGCGATGTTGCCGCCTGTGTGCAGGGGCAAGCGGACGTAGTAGCTGCCAAAGAGGCTGCTGGCTTCGAGGTTCATGATGTGGTCCATCAGCCAGAGGCCGAGGCGCGCGATGCTGGTGGCGTAGGCGTTGATTTCAATGCCGTAAAACTGGCTGACTTCGACTTTGAGGAGGTCGGAGATTTCGAGCAGGGAGATTTGCCCTTGGACGAGGCTGTCGATGACGTCGTGCTCGAGCCGTCGGAGTTCGCGGTAAGCCACGATGAGGAAGTTACCTGAGCCGCAGGCTGGATCTAGGAATTTCAGGCTGGCGAGTTTTCTGTGAAAGTCTTGGAGGGCTTCTTCGCGCTTGGTCTTTCTTGTCTTAATTTGCTCAAACTCTGCGCGGAGATCGTCCATGAACAGGCTGTCCGTCACTTTTAGGATATTTTTCTCACTCGTATAGTGGGCGCCCAGATTGTGGCGTTTTTCTTTATCCATTGCCCCTTCGAACATGGAGCCAAAAATGACTGGGCTAATGTTGCGCCAGTTCAGAGTCGATATTTCAAGGAGATTGTCGCGGATTTCTTGGGTCAGCGCAAGGCCTGATAGCTGCGGAAGTTTGAACAGGCCACCATTGATATAGGGAAATTCAGCCAGTAAGCCAGTTTGAAAGCGCGCGGTCTCTGGTGTATCAAGGACTTGGAAGAGGACTGACAGCTGGTTGACGAGGTCTGAGCCGTCATCAAGAGTCTGGCTCTGGATATATTCCTGAAAGAGGCCATTTCTGAAAATCTGGGTGTCGTCCGCAAAGAGACAGAAAACCAATCGTGTCATGAGGAGATCGGCGTAGTTACGCGGATAGTTGGCCGAGAGGAGCTGACTGTGAATCGTCTCGAGCAGCATCGCCGCCTTGGCATTGACAGGGTCGATGTTATCTGTTGTAAGACGGGCTTTTTTCTGCCCAAGGAGGAAGTCAAAATCGTCCAGATGGGCGAGTAGGTCAACCGTCGCAAAGTCTATCGTCTCCTGACTTTCTAGCTTGATCAGACGAATCGTCTCAAAGTTACAGAGCATGAGATAGTTTGGCTTGTCTCGGTCGTCAAGGTGCTGATAATAGCGCTCCGCCTGACTGAGCGGGCTCGTCGTATGCCCTGGCTCGAGCTTGTCAAAGTCGATACCACGCCCTTTCATCTCACAAAGCAAAACGCCCGGCCAGAGATAGTCAATCCGTCTGGGCGAGCCATTGACATTGACCTGATACTCAAAGCCGACACGCGCCTGCGCAGGGTTGAAAATGTCAATGAAATCACGCATGAACTGCTGGGCTTCCTGTGTCTCTTTGGCATCGTCTTTGTGGTTTTGGATAAAGGCCAATGCCTTGTTTTTCATGACTTCTGTTATCATACAAGCTGTCTTTCTAAAGCGTTTTCTCAGCTTCTATCTTATCATTTTTTAGACGACTTGACCAGTTTTTCCCTCTCCCAGAAATTAAAAAATCGAAGTATTTCTACTTCGATATCTAGGTATCTCTATGCGCAAGCGTTGAAAACTCTCACACGATTTACCACCATTTTAGCCATGAAGTTGCGGCTGCAACTGTATTACTCACAGCACTTGTTACATTTCCAACTGCAGCCGCCACATTTGTGATGGTATTTGCCGTGGCTGTTGCAATTGTCGTGATGGCGTTACCTGTCGCAGCAAGGGCTGACAAAGCTGTGTCAACCGTTGATTTGGCCGCTGTGGTTACAAGCGTGGCCGTCGCGTTTGTCACATTGCTCACTGTTGTCGTTACAGCATTTTCAATGCTATTTGCAAGCCCGTGATTGACTTGAAGAGGGAGAAGCGGATATGGGCTTGTTGTGTCAAGATTTAGCGCCCCTGCAACCAGATTTCCTGTCGCAAGACCAACTGCATCTCCCGCGGCTGCAATACCATTTTCAACTTGACTCACAGCGCCACCAGTTACTGTATCTGCTGCATTAAGCACATTTCCAAGAAGTGGAAGCGCCGAAGTTATTGTCGCCGCGATAGGACTGATGATAAAGTCAGGGCTCGTCATAATTGCATTTAACATAGGGCCAAGATCTGCTGAGACAGGATTCGTCACGTTTCCTGCTGCATCAAAGGTATAACCGAATGCATGGCTAAAAATTGGTCCTGCAAAATTCATCGCAAAATAAGAAGCCGTGCCAAGACCATTTCCTCCGTAAGCGCCGAGCAGTGTATCCCAAGAGTTGCGATAGTCCACATAGGCAGATGGGTTCGCCTTGACATAGGCAATGTCCTCAGCCGATAGAATATTTTCTGGACTCGGTCCTTCAAACGCTACTATAGCTTGTTTTTCCTCTGCTCCAATTGCCATGGCAAGGTAGCCACCGAGTGAAAAACCAGTGATGGCAAACTTTGAACTTGGATAAGCCGCAATGATTTCATCCGCAAATTGCTTGGCTGTCACAGCTTGACTTGGCAATGTCACACGCCCATCAAGTGACGTATAAGTGTTTGAACCAGCTATTACAGTCTCAACATCTGTCAACCAATCTTGCGGCTCAGAAAAGAATGTATAAGGACTTGTCGGCGCAAAGGCAATGATAATCTGGCTTGTATCTGTAGCTTCGTTAATGACAGGTGAAACTGCCATCGCTTGCATTCCATTTGCAGGATAGCCAGATGTTTGATCTGCAGAATCGACCGCACGGAGAATCTGATAGGCTTGTCCTGTTTTATCGGCATTTTCATAAAAAATATCCCCTGTCTTATAGGTTGTACTTCCACTTGTATTCTTTGTGAAGTCTTGTCCTACACCCATGACAAGATTTGCAATTGTATAAAACTGCTGAGTGGTCGTATTATTTACAACCGTCATATCTGGCGCAGCTAAGCTAGAGCTAGAAATAGAAGTCTGTGATGCTAATGAGCTTACACTCACTAAAGACTCTGTATTCACTGATGACGCCACTGACGATGCAGTGATTGAGTTACTTGTCGCATTGGCTGTACCCGATGTTGCGACTGAGTTTGTACTACTGCTTTGTGTGACAGAGATCGCTACACTCGGATCAGCTGCAGCTAAACTCGCCACAACAGCACTTGGACTTACAACAAGTGTATCCGCCTGTGCCTGTGTAACAAGCGCTCCGCCCCCTGATAGCGTCGCCACTACTGTTACCGCATAAAGCCATTGCTTTCCTTTTTTCCAAACTCGGAAATTTTGAGTATTATTTTCTGCCATGAATATTCCCCTTTTCTATTTTTGGCTATATATAAGAAAGACCCATTGTATAAAATAAATCTTTTTTACCTAAAATTATTTTTTCGCAACGAAGAACCATCGCAGGCTTTCGTCCGTTGGTGCTTTGTCTGCAAAGTCTGCAAAAAACTGACAGTCTGTAAAGCCCACTTCTGTCAGCGCTGACAGGTACTGCTCTATCTCATAGGTTCGTTCTTCGTGCACTTCATCTTTTCGGATGAATTTTCCGTCTTTATCTTTGATAAAAAAGGTCAGCTCATGTGTCACCGAGTGCGCGACATCACCAGCATAGACGTCCCACATGAAGGCAAAATCCTCGGCATTGTCATGATAGGCAAAACCTGGAAAGGCGCTGTCAGTCTGGTAAGTCGAGTGAACGTCAAAGAGAAAACTACCACCTGAGCGCAAGCTCTTGTAAACACCTTTGAAAGTCTTTGTCAGGTCTGACAAGTCAGGTAGGTAACAAAGCGAATCACTGTAACAGGTCACGGCATCAAAGCTTTCTTGATAGTCAAGCTCTCGCATATCAGCTTGCGCAAAGCTAGCTTCTGGCAGGCGTTTTTTTGCAATTTCAAGCATCTCGGCTGACAAGTCCACACCTGTTATCGCATAACCTGCCGCTGCAAATTTTTGACTGAGAATCCCTGTCCCACACGCCAGTTCGAGGATTTCATGCGTCCTTACAGAAGGTGAAGACGGGAAATGACGCCCAGAAAAATCCAACCACTTCTCGTAAAGTGATTGGTCCATAATCTCATCATAAACTTGTGAGAAAAGTGTGTAGTTTTCTTCCATTTTAGTGTCTGTTTCGTTATCTAATTATTCTGGTTTAATCCATGCACTTAAATCCACAAGTGGAGCATCGTTCCAGAGCTTTTCTAGGTTGTAGCGCAAGCGTGTGTCCTCATCAAAGACTGAGATGACCACATCGCCAAGGTCAAGCAGCACCCAACCTGAGTCAGGCATGCCTTCCTTACCCGCCCCAACTTCAACGCCAGCTAGATGAGCAGCTTCGTCAATCGCATCGACGATGGCGCCTAATTGACGTGAGTTCATCCCTTGCATGATGACAAAATAATCGGCAATGCCTGATACTTGTGACACGTCAAGTGCTACAATGTCCTGAGCTTTCTTGCTATCCGCAGCTTTTACAACAAGTTTCAATAATTCTTTTGTTTCCAATATTTTCTCTTTTTCTAATTTAGTTCTTTTATAAAACTATTTTTTTACAGTTCTTTACCAAATTTTTTCTGCATATGATCCATAACATAACCATGTTTCTCATAAAAATCGTGCGCAAGATGTCGGCTCTCACCTGATGTCAATACTACTTTGTGTACACCAAGCCTCAAGACTTCTAGTTCAAAAACCTTGATTAACTCTCCTCCAAGCCCCTGATCTTGAAACTCAGAATCTACAACAAGCCCCAATACTCTGTAAACAGGTTCTGTACAAAGCGAAGAATAGCGATCCGCTTCAATATAACCATGTACAGCTCCATCAATCTCGGCTACAAATAAAAGATGTCCTGCACTGACCAATAGCTCAGCCAAACGTTTCTTAAATTCTAACAAATCTCTCACAGGGTACCCAAGTATTTTTGCCAACCGCACAAGATCATTAAAATCCTGAAGTTCTGCTTTTCTAATCATTATTAAGTACCTTAATATACGCGTTATATGTCGCTATCGTATCTGGATAGATAGGGAGATTGCGCGCGGCCAGATACTTCACCGTCTCACGCGTCTCATATGCGACCGCTTTGTCAAGCGAGACTTTGGCTAACTCACGCGCTTCATCAACGCCTAGAAAATCGCGCCCGTCCTCAATATAGTCGGCTACATAGATGATTTTATCAAGTAAGGCCATTTCACGCGCCCCCACAGTGTGCACCTGAATTGCGCGCAAAATCTCCGCATTATCAAGACCAAGATCTTCTTTAACCTTCAGAAATCCTACCTTTCCATGCCAAACCGCGTTTCCCCAATTTTTAAGGTCCGGATCAAGCTGATAGGTCTCAATCAGCTTGATGAAATCTGTGTCACTGACTTCTTTTGCATAGTCATGGAGAAGCCCCGCAAGGCTAGCCGAGTAAATATTCCCCATATAACGTTTTGCCAGTTCAACTGCTGCCTTTTCAACGCCGAGCATATGCTCAAAGCGGGCAGGTTTAACCATTGTTTGAATTTTTTCAAGTAACTCAGCACGGCTCATGCCCATTTCGTCATAGTAATCAAACATTTTTCTTGTATAGTCCTTCTTTTTTTATATAGGCCAAAACCTGAGGAGCCACTAGAAAATTTGGCGTGATACCTTTTGCAATTTGTTCACGTATTTGAGTAGAAGATACGTCCATCTGTGGGCAATCCACCCAAAGAATAGGATATGACGTACCCGCCCGATACCTAGGCCGTTGTACGCCGACAAAGGTGATAAGTTCCAGAAGTTCATCAATCCGTGGCCAGCGAGAGAGTGAACTCACCATATCACCTCCGATGATAAAGTATAAATCTGTGTCTGGAAATTTCTTCTTCAAAGTTTCCACCGACTCATATATCCCACAAGAGGCGCTACAACGTGCTTCTTCGACCTCTAAATTCGGCTTTCCATCGGTTGCGAGTCTTAACATCTCAAGCACAGCCTCACTCGGATTTTCTGGCAAGAATCTCACCGTATCCAGATGAAGCTGCTGCCGTACCTGATCAGCTATCGTCAGATGTGCTACATGCACTGGATTGAAAGCCCCCCAAAAGAGACCAATCCCATGCTTATGTGCATCAGTTTTAAGCTTTATTTCAACTTTTGTAAATGGCGTGAGTAAGTCGACAGTCATAGTTTTATTTTATCAAATTCTTGATGACTTCGCTGATTTTTCGATGTTCTTTTTTAGCTGCGACTTTAAAGACAACGAGATTGCGTCCAATGATTTGCACAACGTCAAGTCCCATCTCTTCAATCAGCTCGGCTAGTTCGGCTGCTTCTACATCTGAGTTCTGTAAAATCTGCACCTTTATCAGCTCACGCGCATCACATGCAAGGCGAATGCTTGTCAAGATTTCATTTGACACACCAGATTTTCCAACTTGTACGATTGGCTTTAGATTGACTGCTAAACTGCGCAGATAGCGTTTTTGTTTACCTGTTAATTCCATTTATTTTCCTTTTCAATTCATTTATATTATTTTCATGTAGCTGAATAACTTGATGTTTCCAAAAGTCATCTTCTTTATATCTTGGGATGACATGAACGTGCAGATGTGTTCCCTCATCCATGACTGCCCCATTATTTTCCACAATGGTCACGCCATCAATTTTATCAAAACTTTCATAAATTGCTGCCGTCAGATCTCGCTCTAATCTGACAAGTTCGAGCAATTCAGGCGAGGATAACTCTCTAATATCCACTCGATGGGCTTTCGAAATAATCAAAAGATGCCCCTGCTGAATTGGCTGAATATCAAAAACGACTTTGAAATAGTCTGTTTCAGCCAAAATCTGCTCTGGACGAATGTCATTACAAAAAATACAGGTCATCTCATTTCCCTCCCTCTAGTAAGAAGTTTTTGATATTAAAGTGTCCTGATAATTATACACTAAATTCTCCAGCATACGGCATAAATTCTCGCTAACCAAGCTTTTTAACTAAAACTTTGCTATACTGAATTTCAAGTTTATTTTACTTGATAATAGGAGCTTAATCTCACATGAATCAAAAAATCAAAGTCGCTACTTTTGCCCTAACTGCTACTCTCGGCCTCTTTTTATCTGCTTGTACAAAGCAACAAACCACTCAAGTCTCATCAGATATCAAGACTCAACTCATCAAATATACAGATGACAGCTCTGCTGGCCCAACCAGCAATTATTACTACAAAAATGGAACAGCCAACATGTCAAACTTCGGAACACTCTCCAACGGTCAGACTTCCTTTGACGGTGACAGTCAGGGGCGTACTGGCATTGCTAAGGCCGTTTTGACTTATGATGAATTTAAGGCCTCAATCGGATCCAGGCAGGGAACGCCTCTCAAGCCGCCATTCTATCCTCACAATGTCAAAGTTGCGATAAGCTTTTCAATGACTGGAAAAACTTATCACGGCTACCTTTGGAACAAAAGCCATTCTATCGCTGACAGCCTGCTTGGTACGTTGTCTTATACCTCTCAATATAATTTCACTGCAGGCACACGCTCACAAAATGTTGGAGCCGATCAAAATGGGGGCATGCGTGCCGCAGAAGAAATTGCCGAAAATTACTGGAAAGCTCACCCGAATACGAGTGAAACAATTTCCTATATGACAGCGCCGATTTACAAGGGGAATGAAAAAATTCCGCGCGGCTCCATCGTTGATGAAAAGTCTTCCGACGGAAAAATCAATGTTGAGCTTGTGATTATCAACTCGGCTGAGGGTTATGCGATTGATTACAATACTGGGACCTACACGAAGAAATAAAAAATTCGGATAAACATTGTTTTGTACATATTTCCTTTGTATTTCCAGCACTCGGTAATTCAATTTCAATATTTATTCGTTGTCCATATTGATCTAATTTTCCAAGAGTATAGTCTCCAGAATTATATTTTTGGATATGTACTATAAATATGGACAGAGAAATGAATGTTCTCCTCTGTCTCATAAGACAGAAAGCTAGAAAGGTTTTTATGCCAACAACAAAATGCTACGATGAAGATTTTAAACAATCTCT
This sequence comes from Streptococcaceae bacterium, assembly GCA_031254295.1. GTDB lineage: Bacteria > Bacillota > Bacilli > Lactobacillales > Streptococcaceae > Lactovum. Next base: position 36,999 of record JAIRUS010000031.1, read on the forward strand.
CGTCAATCTTTACCAAATAAGGATAGGCATGACTACTGAATTAAAAATTCTAAGTCATACTTCTTATAAGAGAAAAAAGAAAAAATTGAATTGGCAGAGTCCAATTCAATTTCACTTAAATTATTTTTTGTTTATACAATTTTAAACATCATATCAGCTGGAAGATTCAGGTGAGGCTCACCCTTTTCTTCACTACGGCCAAGCGTGATAATGATTTCTGGTCTATAACGCAAAGGAACACCCAAGGCTTCGTTGACATGATCTGTTTTATGGAAGCCAAGAATAATATTTGACTTATAGCCCATATCATTGATTGCCAACACAAGATTCATTGTGATAATACCAGCATTCAAAGCAAGATAATCTGAAGTATAACTTGGACTATACTGACTAAAACGCTCTGGATAGATTTTATTATAGCGCTGAAGCATTTCTGGACTCATTTCGCTGCCCATTTTTTGAGCAATTTCACGTGAACGCTCCGAAATAGCTGTGTCACTAAAAACAACAATAATCGCCCCTGCTTGCTCAAGTTGAGATGCGTTTCCTTGTTCAACCTCATCAATTAAGAGTTGACGTTTCTCATTTGAATCAACTATGGCAAAAAACCAAGGTTGAAGATTATGAGCAGAAGGTGCAAGCACTGCTGTTGAGATAATCTGTTTCACATCGACCGTTGCAATTCGACTGCCATCAAAATGCTTCACTGCATGGCGTGATTTGTTAAGTTTTAAATATTCCATGAATTACATCCTCTATCCTAGACCTAATAACTTATTTTTATTATTTTACCCTACTTCAACGATTTCATCAAGTAATTTTTTATATTTTGCTCCTTTTAAACATCATTAAGATCAAGCTATTACTTTTTTCTCAATATTTTTGCTTCTAAGTTGCCCACAAGCTGCATCAATATCTGCACCGTGCTCTTGACGAATCACACAGTTGATGCCATTCTTTTTCAAGACATCGTAGAATTTCAAAACATCGTCTTTTCTTGAACGTTCGTATTTAATATGTTCCGCAACCGGATTGTAAGGAATTAAATTAACATAAGCTAGTTTATTACGTGGTTTAATCCAGTTTGCAAGCTCCTGTGCTACTTCAGGTGTATCGTTCACCCCTGACAGCATGATATATTCGTAAGTCACACGACGATTCGTCGTCTCTGTATAATAGTCAATCGCATCAAACAACTTTTCAAGTGGCACACTACGATTGATACGCATAAGACTACTACGAAGATCATTGTTTGGCGCATGAAGACTGATTGCGAGATTAATCTGTAAATCTTCGTGAGCAAATTCGCGAATTTTTTTCGGGTTGAAACCACATGTTGAAACCGTGATATGTCTAGCCCCAATCGCTAAACCATTGTCATTATTGATAATATAGAGGAAATCCATGAGATTACCATAGTTTTCAAACGGCTCGCCAATTCCCATTACAACAACATGGCTCACGCGTTCATCAAGTCCACGCTCATCAAAATATTTTTGTACAAGCATAATCTGTGCCACAATCTCACCTGCTGTAACATCACGTTCCTTTTTCAAGATACCTGAAGCACAGAAAGTGCAGCCCATATTACACCCAACCTGTGTTGTCACACATACAGACAAGCCGTAACTCTGGCGCATCAAAACTGTTTCAATCATCATACGATCTGGTAGCATGAAAAGATATTTAACCGTGCCATCTTCAGACTCTTGCACGACTACCTGTTGCAAAGGGTTCATGATGAAGCTTTCATTAAGTTTTTCAACTACAGAAGCAGACAGATTCGTCATTTCTTCAAAAGTCTGCACACGGCTACGATAAAGCCAGTCCCAGATTTGTTTGGCACGGAATTTCTTTTCCCCAGCAGACTCCACCCATTCCGTTAAGGCAGCAATGGTCAAGCCATAAATTGTCGGCTTTTCTACGGATGTCATTTCTTTCATTATGGATTAACCTTTTCTTTCACGAATTGTAAATTTCTTTTCAGATTTTTGAGGGCTGACTTTACGATTAGATTTAGAGCGTTGTTTATTCTCTGGCTTCGCCTCAAATTTTATATCATTTTTGTTGTTCTTCCGCCCTATATTAGCCTTAGTAACAGCCTTAGATGACGTATTTGTTGGCTTTCCATCTGGACGAACAGTTGAGAAACCAGAGGCATAATCACTATCACGATTATGACGATTTTTATCATCACGGCCTCCGCGATTACGCGCTTGTGTGTTGCGTGAATTTTTTACCTTTAGAGTTTGTAAATCTGCCTTATCCGCAACAAAGGGAGCATCTACTTCACCTTCTGCTCGCGCACGTTGTAAAACAAAATATCTCGCACCAAAAGCGCAATATTCTTGCAGATAGTCAGCTAGATGATCTATCTTTTCATCTGCTTCTACATTTTTGTGGGTATTTTCATAAAAACCACGTAAACGAAGCAGCTCGTGTCCCCAGTCCCCAACGACATAGTCAAACTTATCAAAGACATGACCATAACGCTGTTCAAATGCTAACGCTTCAAAAGCCCCTTTGAAATCCTTAACCAAGCGAAAAGATTTCTCACCTACTTTTATCAAGCCCTCAGAAAGCATCATCACTTGCTCTCCTGGGTACTTATTGTAATTTTTTAATTCTTCTGAAATTTCTTTTGCCATTATTTTATAACTCTATCAAGTTCTGCACCCAAACTTGATGCCATTTCTTTTAATTCTTCCCTACTTAACTCCGTATCTGGTGCATCAAATGGGCGCCACCAAACCGGACCTTTCTCTGCATAGGGAAGTAAATCGCCTTGACGACGAGGAAATAAATGCCAATGTACGTGAGTATCCCCATTACCAAGCATTTCAAGATTCATCTTTTCAGCGTTAAAAACTTTTGCCACAGCTTCTTCAACTAGAGACATTTCTTCCAGATATTTTAGCTTAAAGCTCTTCTCGAAATAATGAAGCTCTGTCACATGGACTTTCGCTAAGAAAAGCGTATAGCCTCGAAAATGTTGACTATCGCCAATCACAACATAACCTGTTTCGAGCTCTCTGACAAAATATGGATTCGTTCCATTTTTTATCATCGTAATACGCTCACAAATTAAGCAATTCTCTAACATTTTACTTTCCCGTACTTCCAAAGCCACCTGTACGATCTGATTTATCGGCTTCATCATCAGCATCTGCAATCAAGAAGGGCATGAAAACGCCTTGACAGACGCGCTCTCCTTTTTCAACGATAACATCATGATCCGTGATATTTCGCATCTGCATAAACATTTCGCCTTCGTTATTAGGATTATTGTAATAATCGCCATCAATAACTCCGACTGAATTAATCAAGACCAGACCTTTTTTGTGCGGATTTGACGAACGGCTATACATATAAAGCACTTCCCCTGCTTGCATGTAAGCTTTTATTCCTGTGGAAATCAACTTAATTTCACCTGAGTGTAAGACAACACGTTCGGCTGCTTCGATATCATAGCCTGCTGCCTGCTTTGTCGCACGTTGTGGCAAATGAAGACGTGCATTTTTATATTTAGTAACAACCTCAAAACCACGGACTTTTTCCATTTTTACATTATAACACAATCTAATAAACAGGCTTTTTGCAAGCCTGTTTTTATTCAAACCATTATCCCAACCTACTAAAAGTCAAAACGATAAACATTACAAACAACACGATTGTAAGCAAGGCACAAATAATCTGGACATTGCGAGGCACCCATTTCTTATAGCGGGCTGGTGGCCAAGCCCCTGCCAGAAGGCCTCCACCTAGTACACCCCCAATATGGCCGACAATTGACACGCCTGATTGGAAAAAGTTCAACATTAAGTTAGCAGCAATTAAAATCAAGAAGCCTTGACCAATTTGCTTCAATCGAGGACTATTTGTAAAATATCCTAATGTTCCCATCGCGCCAAAAATTCCAAAAAGAGAGGTTGATGCGCCTGCCGCCAACGTATCTGGCGAGATAAAGAAAGTCAACGCATTTGCAAATATCCCAGACAGCAGATAAATCTCTGCATAACGTAAACTGCCAAACTCTTCCTCAATCATACGACCAATCATAAGCAAAGTAATCATATTCATTAAGAAGTGTGACCAACTAAGATGCACGAAAATAGGCGTCACAAGTCGCCAAATCTGATCTGGATATTGAATAATCTGCCAGCCCCACAAGGCACCTGAATTCAACAGATTTTGTGTAGCTGCAGTCTGCGAGCCAAAAAGAAATACTTGCGATAACCAGACAACCGTCGTTATCGCTAATATCACATAGGTCACCACATGTTTTTTATTATATTTAAGTTCTAAACTATACACTAAAAATCTCCTTTATAGCTACATCATGTATTTCGGGCTCAAAGTCAACACGCTGAAAGTCATAAGCCAAGCTTACTGTATCTCCCTTAAAGCTCGCCAAATATCTATCATAATAGCCAGCACCGAAACCAATTCGATGGCCTGTTTTATTCCAAGCAAGCCCCGGTACAACAATGAGATCTGGAATACCTATCTCACCCCATTTTGGTTCTAATATCCCAAACTCCGTTCGAGCAAGTTGCTGAGAATTATAAGGCATTTCAAGTTGAACAAAACTCATATGATAATCTGGCAGAGTTCTTGGAACAAAAATCTTCTTTCCAGCAGCTTCAGACACAACAAACAACTCTTTTAGCTCAAACTCAATGGCTGTATTCATATAGAGCCCAATACTCCGTGCTCGCTGAAATTTTTTGGACCGAATAAAGGCTGATAGAATCTCTGACGTCTGTTGTTTCTTTGTTAAAACACTGAAATTCCGCAACTTCATAAGAATCTCTTCTCGGGTTATTGCTTTATTTTTCATTATAATTATGATAACATAGTCAAGTAAGTTTTTGTTTTAAGATTTGTTGTCAGAGACACCTTTCTCGAAGTGAATGCTACAGAAATAAGAAAGGACTCAATCAACTATGGCAACTGGAACAGTTAAATGGTTTAACGCTACTAAAGGCTTTGGCTTCATCACTACTGAAGATGGAAAAGATGTATTCGTACACTTTTCAGCAATTCAAACAGATGGCTTCAAAACTCTTGAAGATGGCCAAGCAGTACACTTTGATCTTGAAGATGGCCCTCGCGGACCTCAAGCAATCAACGTTACTAAGTAATTATTAAAAAGTCCCTTGTGGACTTTTTTGTTTGGCATTATTTAGAACTGTTTATCCAATTTATTTTTCATTCCGCTCTTTCATCGTTTTTATCATAGCTAGAACACGATGAGCAGATTCATATTCTGGGTCAACTTCAAGAATTTGATTTGCATAAAAGCGTGCCTTTTCAATTGACAAAGGGCGTTCTGGAACTTCAAAATAATATAATAGCTCTATTTTATTTCCAATATCTTCAGGATTTAACTCTATAGCTCTCAATAAATGATGCATTGCGATGTAATAAGCGCCTGGCATCCAATTAAGAAAAAATTCCATGATGGCAGAGGCTAGATATTGAAGTTCAGCAGTCTCATTTTCAAAATTTAGATATTCTACAAATTGATAAAACACTATCCCTTTTTCTTATATTTATATTAGTGCAGTTCGCCACTGCCAAATGCACAAGTGTTAAACTTGTTGTATGCGCTGTGGATTAGTACCTTCCTTTCAATCGCTAGACGATTTAAAACAGAATCTAACCACAGCTTTTTGTTTCATTGGTAATCAGTTTGATAACGCGATAGGATAGCCGTTGTGAGTTTACTCATTTACGGATAGGCTAGTATTTTCTCAAGACGTTTTATTTCCAGTAAGAATACAAGGCAAAAAGTGCGTGGGGTTTACAACAGTGCAAATATTATACTTAAGAGAAACCTTATGGTTCTTTATGTCGGAATTGACGTGGCTAAG
>JAIRUS010000041.1 GCA_031254295.1 Streptococcaceae bacterium
GTCCCACGATAAAAAAGCCCGCGGCAGCAGGATTCAGACGATTTTGGTTCCCAAAATTGGACAAGCCGTTATTTATCCAATCGCACTTGAAGAGATGAAAGATTATCTGAAAAGGTAGGAAATAAGATGAAACAGTGTGCATTTCTCCGCGGCATCAATGTCGGTGGAGTTAAAATCAAGATGGCAGATTTGAAAGCGGATTTTGAGACGGCTGGATTTGAAAATGTCGAGACGGTGCTCGCGACGGGCAATGTGATTTTTGATGCGTCATCAGCGCTGACAGATTTCAGTTTTTTGCCGGTGAAAGCTTTTGTCAGGTCTGACAGAGATCTTCGCTCGATGCTTGCGAGCTGTCCGTTTGCGCCAGATGAAGACTTGCATATCTATGTTTGGCTGACAGCGCCAGACTTTGCTCAGGAGGCGCTAGACATTTTCAACGGTCTCGGAAAACTAGACGGAGAAGCTGCGGCCGTCGTGAACGATGTCTTCTACTGGCAAGTACCCAAAGGCTTTACGCTGGACTCACCATTTGCCAAAGAACACAGCAAGAAAAAGTACGCGGACAAGTTCACCAGCCGCAACCTCAACACGATTGAGCGGATTGTGAAAAAGTTATGACAGATAAAATCTGTTCGAGAACTCTGCTTTTTCGCCTAACTACGCTTTTGCGCTCGGCGACAGGCCGAGTCAATAAACGCAAAGCTAGGTTAGCCTTCAAAAGCAAAACGAGTTCCCGACCAAGTGATTACATTTCTTGGATTCGCTCAAAAGTCGGGCATGAGAAGGTTTTTATGAACTTTGCCGTTGCTTTGCTCCGCAATGAAAAAGGCGAAGTCCTTATGCAGCAGCGGGGTGACTCTGGCCTCTGGGGATTTCCAGGTGGCTGTATCGAGCTTGGCGAAAGCTTTGAGGAAGCGCTCCGCCGTGAAGTTTTTGAAGAAACAGGCCTCAGAGACTTTGAGATCATCAAGCAACTCGGCGCCTACAACTGGCTAGAGCTGACCTACCCAAACGGCGATGTCGCGCAGCCTATGGACGTCTGGTTTATCTGTGACCTGCATGAGCCAGTTGATTTGGCGCATCGTGACACTGAGACGCTAGATTTGCGTTGGGTGAATCTGGAGAAGTTAGATGTGGAATTGTTTAATCCGAAATTTGTGGTGGCGATTGAGGATTATTTAGATTGGACCAAACAATGACAACTTTTATCTGGGACATGGACGGAACACTGATTGACAGCTATGACGTGTTTATGGCAGCGCTAGCAGAGACTTTTGAGACTTATGGACTGGATTTCGAGCCTGTTAGCACACGAAAATTCATCTTGACCCACTCAGTCAATGATTTTCTGATGAAACAAGCCAGCGCTTTTGAAGAGCTGAAGAAAAGTTTTACAGGAAATACAACTAAAAAAAATAATGAAATCAAGCTCATGGCAGGGGCGCGTGAAGTGCTTGACTGGGCAGCTCAGCAAGGTATTCGAAACTTTCTAATTACCCATAAGGGAGAAAATGCCTTTAAACTCCTAGAGGACTTGAAAGTTTCAGCTTATTTCACAGAAGTGATTACCAGTCAGTCGGGCTTTGCACGCAAGCCAGATCCTGAGTCAGCGATTTATCTGATTAAGAAATATCAACTGGATAAGACCTCAACTTACTATTTAGGCGATCGGCAGCTTGACATTGATTTTGCGCTGAATGCTGGGATTCAATCAATTAATTTTCTGCCTGCAGAGGGTTCACAGCAGATTCAGAGCTTGGCTGATGTGAGGCAGATTTTTAGCAGCCTATAACTTTATGGGTTGTTTTTTTGTGCAATTTCTAACTTTTTCCACCTGAATAAACTGTCTAAAAATGTTAAAATTAAAGGACTAGAAAGAATCTGGAGAGAAAATGACCGGACAAACACAGAGACAGGAATTACAACGAAATATTTGGGCTATTGCGGATCAAGTCCGTGGCGCAGTTGATGGCTGGGACTTTAAGCAGTATATCCTAGGAATTTTGTTTTATCGTTTTATCAGTGAAAATTTCCAAAATTATATTGAAGCGGGTGATCCCGAGGTAGATTATGCGAGCTATCCAGATGAGGCGATTAGTTCTGAAATTATTGACGATGCGGTTAAAACGAAAGGCTATTATATTGCGCCGAGTCAGCTGTTTTCAAATGTGGTCAAAACAATTCGCTCTAACGAAAATCTTAATACTCAGCTTAAGGAAATTTTTGTAGCCATTGAGGCGAGTGCTGTGGGTTATGCCTCCGAAAATGACATCAAAGGTCTGTTCGATGACTTGGATACGACGAGCAATAAACTCGGAAATACAGTTCTTGAAAAGAATAAGCGTCTGGCGGATGTCCTTGATGGCATCAATCAGCTTAATTTTGGTCGATTTGAAGATAACCAAATTGATCTTTTTGGCGATGCTTATGAATATTTGATTAATATGTATGCCTCAAATGCAGGAAAGTCAGGTGGTGAATTTTTCACGCCTCAAAGTGTTTCAAAACTCCTTGCCAAGATTGTGATGCTTGGTAAAAATGAGCAAAATAAAATCAATAAAATTTATGACCCTGCCGTTGGGTCAGGCTCTCTTTTATTGCAGGCCCGCAAGCAATTTTCAGAACACATTATCGAAGATGGATTTTACGGTCAAGAAATTAATATGACCACTTACAATCTGGCCCGAATGAATATGTTCCTGCATAATATCAACTATGATAAGTTTGATATTCAACGTGGTGACACCCTCATTGATCCAAAGCACGACAGCTTCAGACCCTTTGATGCGATTGTCTCAAATCCGCCTTATTCTATCAAATGGATTGGTTCAGACGATCCAACCTTGATTAATGATGACCGTTATTCACCTGCTGGTGTTCTTGCGCCAAAATCAAAAGCTGATTTTGCCTTTATTATGCATAGTTTGAGTTACCTCTCGGCAAAGGGACGCGCGGCTATTGTCACTTTCCCAGGTATTTTCTATCGGGGCGGAGCCGAGCAAAAAATCCGTAAATACTTAATCGACAATAATTTTGTAGAGGCCGTCATTCAACTGCCAGCTAATCTTTTCTTTGGGACAAGCATTGCCACTTGCATTCTTGTTCTTGCTAAGAATAAGGTAAACACAGATACTTTCTTTATCGATGCCAGTAAGGAATTCAAGAAAGAAACGAATAATAATATCTTAACTGAAGAGCATATCGAAAAGATACTTTCTCATTTTGATAAAAAAGAAGAAAGAGACTATTTCACCAAAGCGGTCAATTATGATGAGATTGTGGCGAAGGACTATAATCTTTCCGTTTCAAGCTATGTGGAAGCTGAGGATTTGACGGAGAAGATTGATATTGATAAGTTAAATGTTGAGATTGCCACAACCGTTGAGAAAATTACACGACTCCGAGCTGAGATTGATCAGATTGTCGAGGAGTTGAGCAGATGACAAAATCACATGAGGAGCGTGTCAACGATTTCCAGCAGAAAATGAAGCGCTCAAGAGAAAGTTTAACGAAATATAAACTTGCAGATTTGCCAGTATCAAGCACAGCAGAGTATTTGACATTCATCGCAGCGTCGGGTGAAAACGGTGTTGAGGCGCTTTATCAAAATGAAAATATTTGGATGACACAGAAAATGATGGCGGAGCTTTATGGCGTGGATCGCTCGGTCATCTCAAAGCATCTCAAAAAAATATTTGCAGATAAGGAACTCGATGAAAAAGTGGTATGTGCAAAAATTGCACATACCACTCAACACGGTGCTATGACTGGAAAAACACAAATAAGTAAATCTAATTTTTATGATTTGTCGGCTATTTTCTCAGTTGGATTTAAGATAGATAATCAACGCGCCGTTCAATTCAGAAAATGGATTATCAACATTTCAAAAGACTATACGATCAAAGGTTTTGTTATGGATGATGAGCGTTTTAAGTCTGGACATAAACTGACTATGCAATATTTTGATGAGCAGTTGGCGAGAATCCGTGAAATCCGAGAATCTGAACGAGTTTTTTATCAAAAAGTGACTGATATTTATGCTACTTCGGTGGATTATGACAAAAATTCTAAAACGACCCAAGATTTTTTCAAAATAGTGCAAAATAAGTTACACTATGCTGTGCACCGTCGTACAGCGGCTGAGCTCATTAAAGAGAGGGCGAATGCGGAGAAAGAACATATGGGCTTGACTTACTGGAAAGATGCACCCAACGGCAAAATTCAAAAATTTGATGTTTCTGTCGCAAAAAATTATTTGAGTGAAAAAGAAATTGATTTCCTCAATCGAATTGTGTCGCTTTACTTGGATTTTGCAGAAATTCAGGCACAAAACCAAAAGCCAATGATGATGGAAGATTGGGCAAAACGCCTAGATAGTTTTATTGAGTTTAATGGGCATGAGATCTTGATGGGAGCAGGAAAAATTAGCCACGAACAGGCGAAACTCTATGCTGAAACTCAGTTTGAGAAATATCGGATTAAACAAGACGCACTATTTGAAAGCGACTTTGATTTGTTGATGAAAGAAGCGGAAAAGGTGGAGGAGTAGCAAAAATTATTAAAAAGGAGGAAATATGGATATTTTAGATTATTACGATGACGTAAAAACTGATGCGCAACTTTTAGAACTTATTTTCCGTTCAAAAACTTATGATGGAATAATTCTTACACCAAGTATCAAGCTCCACATGGCGAATGAAGTGAAATTTTACATGTCTCATTTACATGAGTGTCTTATGATTTTGGAGACACAAGGTCAGGAATTTTTGTCTGCCTATGTGAATGAGAAAGTTGATCATATTTTTGAGTGAAAAAAGTGGAAAAGGTAGAGGAACAATAAAATTATCAAAGAAAGGAGGTTGAGAAATGGAAAATAAAAGACAGCATTTACAAATGATTCAAGATGTTATTACCCGAATGGCATCAAATTCATTCTTAATTAAAGGGTGGGCAGTTACTGGACTCGGAGCCCTATTCGCGCTATGGATTAAGGAGAATAATTATCAAATTTTATATTTGATTTTAGCAGTCTCTCTTATATTTTGGGGATATGATGCTTATTATTTGTGGTTAGAACATAGATACCGTGATTTATATGAGGAAGTAGCAAAACTTCCAGAAAATCAGATTGATTTTTCCATGGAAACTAGTAATCCTAAGAAAGAAAAAGTAACCTGTGTTGCAATTACAACACCCATTTTATTTAGCACTTATGGATTAATTACTTTCGCAACATTCATTTTATTATTCATTAATAAAAAATAAGGAGATTTAAAATGGCAAGAAAAACATTTATTTCATACAAGTATAGCGAATCACAAAGTACACGAGATAGAATTATTAGAGCGCTTGGTAATGATGCAAGTTATTATATTGGAGAAACATCAGAAAGCCCCGATATGAGTGATTTAAAAACCCAAACTATAAGAGGAAAGTTATCGGATATGCTTTTTTCGTCTTCTGTTTTAATCATAGTTATTAGTCCCAATGTTGATAAAAGCAATTGGATCAAATGGGAAATCAATTATGCAACAAGTAGACAAACGAGGAGTGGGCGACAATCACAACCAAATGGTATCGTAGAAGTCTTTGAAGATAGGATATTATCAGGAGGTCATTATACACCAAATACTGTTACAAAATTGTTGGAAGAAAAATCGGAGCCTGTGAAGGTTACTCTGACTAATTTTTTACAAAATCCTAATAGATACATTGAACAGGCCTATGAAAAGATGGAAAATTAGTATGGCAAACAAAGTATTTATATCGTTTAGATTTTCTGATGGCAATGCCTATAAGGAAAAACTGGAAGAAGAATTTAATAAATTAGATTATATAATTAATAAGTCCGAGAATGAAAATAGAAGTGACATGTCTGATGATACTATAAAAAAATATTTATATGAAAAATTAGCTGATACAAGTTTGACTATCGTTATTTTGACATCTGAAGCTATGAAATATGAAAGAGTTTATGGTGGAGAGATTGATGATTGGCTTTACGATGAATTACGCTACTCGTTGGATGATAGAGAAAATAATCGAACGAATGCCGTGATTGCCTTGTACACATCTTTAGACTTAATAGGTTATAAGATTGGTAATGATGACACAATTCATCTAGGAAATTGGGATAACTTGGTTCGTAAAAATATTTGTAATGTCAAAGATGGGTATAAAATGAATGAACAGCCTGGAATTTACAATTCAGTCGAAGATTGTTATGCATCACTTATTAGTTTTGAGGAATTTTTAGAAGAACCTAAAAAGTATATTGATTCGGCTCTTGAAAAACGAGATAGACTTAATCAATTTGATTTGACGAAAAGGATGGATTGAAAGTATGCCAACGACAAATTCAGGAGAAATTTTTGACAGATCTGTCAAATTTGACGGAAGTCTTTTGGAGCTAATCCAAGGTGCTGATGTGGAGTGGAAAACATTAAGCTCAGCAGATAATATAGTTACTCTAAATCGTGGACGTGTAATTTCCAAAATATATCTCCAAGAAAATGTTGGAGATTATCCTGTTTACAGCTCCCAAACAGAAAATAATGGAGAAATTGGGAAAATCGCTACGTTTGATTACGATAAAGAATGCTTGACATGGACGACTGACGGTGCAAATGCAGGAACAGTTTTTCATAGAAGTGGAAAATTTAGCGTTACAAATGTCTGTGGGATTATCACAATCAATGATGAAAGTCATTTGAGCTATAGATTTTTGTATTACTGGCTATCTATTGTGATGAAATCATACGTTTATGCTGGGATGGGGAATCCAAAACTGATGAGCAATCAGGTTGAAAGGATTAAAATCCCCATCCCCTCCCTCGAAATTCAGCAAAAGATAGTCGAAATACTTGACAAAATGACAGATTATGTTACTGAGTTGACGGCTGAGTTGACGGCTGAGTTGACGTTACGCCAGAAGCAGTATTCTTTTTATCGTGATCAGCTGCTGACGTTCGCAGAGGATAATCCTCTGAGTGATTCGGGTGAATCACTCGCTGTTAAATGGACGACTTTGGGAGAGGTTGCTGAACTTAAACGCGGAAATGGTTTGCAGAAAAGTGATTTTGTAGAAAACGGAAAACCAGTAATTCATTATGGACAGATTTATACCTACTATGGAAATTTCACCCATAAAACAATTAGTTGTGTCGAGAAAAAACTTTTTGATAGACTCGTCAAAGTGGACAAAGGTGATGTGATTATCACCAATACTTCTGAAAATTTAGAAGATGTAGGAACTGCAGTTGGTTGGCTTGGCGATGAGCAGATAGCTACTGGTGGTCACGCCACAGTGATTAAACCAAACCCTGAACTTTTCGGGAAATACTTTGTTTATTACACACAAACTGTTGAATTTCAAAAAGAAAAGCGAAAATTTGCAAAAGGAACGAAAGTTATTGATGTTTCAGCCACTGATTTGGCTAAGATAAAAATTCCTCTTCCTCCCCTCAAACTCCAATCTAAAATTGTAGAAATTCTCGATAAATTCCAAACACTGACCGAAGATGTGACAGGACTCTTGCCAGAAGAAATTGAGTTGCGCAAAAAACAATACGCCTATTATCGTGAACAACTCTTGACATTCGGCGTAGAAAGTGGTAAAGCCAGCCAGCCAGCCAGCCAGCCAGCCAGCCAGCCAGCCAGCCAGCCAGCCAGCCAGCCATTAACTAGTGGTTATCTCTTTATTTTACGAGAAGCTGCTGAAAAAGTTGGTGTTTCACTTGATGAGTTGTTTAAAGTAATTTGGACGACACTTGATGAAATTTGTGAGATTAAACGTGGAAAAAGAGTTGTTAAAAGTCAGCTTTCTAAGGTTGGAAAGTTTCCAGTTTATCAGAATAGCATGAAGCCTCTCGGTTATTTTGGTGAAAGTAACTTTGAATCAGATAAAACTTTTATCATTGCTGCAGGCGCTGCTGGAGAGATTGGATATATTAACAAGAAGTTTTGGGCAGCAGATGATGTTTACGTTTTTGAACCATCAAAAAATGTAATGAGCAAGTTCATCTATCATTTTCTTTTAACCAAACAAAATTCTATCTCTTCAAAAGTACGCAGAGCAAGTATTCCACGATTGTCAAGAACAGCATTTGAAAATATAGAAATTTCCGTTCCAACTTTGACGGAACAAAAGCGCATTGTTTCATTCCTTGACAAATTTGACGAATTCACTTCAGATTTATCAGAAGGATTACCAAAGGAAATTGAACTTCGTCAGAAGCAGTACGAATATTGGCGAGAACAACTTTTGAAGTTTAATAAAAAATAAGGAATAATTATAGCCATGGGAAAGACACTGAATGAAATTGCAGATGAACTAAAAAAGTGTGATAAAAAAGTTCAGCTTATTTATGCTTTTAATGGCACAGGTAAGACAAGATTGTCTAAGATATTTCAAAAAAAAGTTGATGAAATCGTACCAGCTAGTAAAAATCTCTCTTTTCCCATGGTTATCCCAGAAGAAGGTATGACGTTTGGGGAGGAAGAAAAAGTTATCAAGCATGTTTTATACTATAATGCTTTCACTGAGGATTTATTTTATTGGGATAATGATTTAGAAAATGATTCTGATAGAAAATTGATTATTCAATCCAATTATTTTATTCCTTGGCTAATTACTGATTGGGGCTTAGAGGAAACCATCATCAATCATTTTCAGCATTATACAGATGAAAAATTACTTCCAAAATTCGTCAGAAGAATGGATGAAAAGGGGAACTTAATTTTGAGTGCTCAAGGAAAAGAAATTATTGATGCGGTTAGTTTCTCTTATCAGCGTGGAAATGAAGCTGATAAGCAGGCTGAGAATATAAAAATTTCTAAAGGGGAAGAAAGTAATTTTATTTGGTCTATTTTCTATTCTATGATTGAAAATATCGTTGATATATTAAACGTTATAGAAGATAGAGAAACAGATGTATTTGATGATTTGCAGTATGTTTTTATTGATGATCCAGTATCGTCCCTTGATGAAAACCATTTGATTGAGGTAGCCTCTAATCTTGGAGATCTAATTTTTTCTAGTAAATCAGAATTAAAATTTATTATAACGACTCACAATCCAATATTTTTTAATGTACTTGCAAATGAAATTAAGAGAAATAAGAAAAAAGAACAGCAAAAAGTTTCAGGGACTGATGTTATTAGTAAGAAAAAAGTGGAAGTCATTTCTGAAAAGAAGAAAAAAATCGAAAATCATGTACAATCTAGATTAGAAAGACATGATGATGGAACCTATGATTTAGTGCAACAAGACGATGATTCACCCTTTTCTTATCACCAATTTATAAGAAATGAAATTAAGAATGCTATTGAAACTGAGCAAGTTTATAAATATCATTTTAATTTATTAAGAAATTTATATGAAAAGACATCAACATTTCTCGGTCATGAAAATTGGAAAGCGTTATTGCCTGACGAAAAAGATTCACAAGGAAATAAAATAAACTATGAAAAACGAATTTTAGATATCTCAAGTCATTCTAAAAACTCAGCTGATGAAGGAGCAACTCTTCCACCGTCACAACGACAATTATTGAAAATATTACTAGACTATCTTGAAAAAGAAAGTAATTTTAAAAAAATAAGGAAACAGACATATGACCAATAAATCAGAAACCGCACCAATCATCGAGTCCAACAATTTCATCGTCCTAGACAAGTACACCAAGCTAGAGCAGTCTGGGGATTTTCAGTCTGAGGCGGAGCTTGAGCGTGAAATGATTGCGGATTTGCAAAGTCAAGGTTATGAGTATCTGAATTATTTGACAACCCATGAAGCCTTACTTGAAAATCTGAAAGAACAGCTTGAGAAGTTGAATGAGGTCAAATTCTCGGACCGTGAATGGGAGCGACTTTTATCGGAATATGTCAATAAATCGAGCGATGGTAACATTGAGAGGGCAAGAAAGATTCATGATGATCATGTCTATGACTTCATTTTTGACGATGGGCATATTCAGAATATTTACTTGTTAGATAAGAAAAATATCGCGCACAATAAGCTTCAAGTGATTAATCAGATGAAGCAAACTGGGAGCCATGCGAATCGTTATGATGTGACAATTTTAGTGAATGGGTTGCCGCTGATACAGATTGAGCTGAAAAAGCGCGGGGTGTCAATTCGTGAGGCTTTTAATCAGATTCATCGTTATAGTAAAGAGAGTTTTAACTCTGAAAATTCTCTGTTTCAATATTTGCAAATTTTTGTCATTTCAAACGGGACGGATACGCGTTATTTTGCCAATACGACGAAGCGAGATAAGAACTCTTTTGATTTTACGATGAATTGGGCAAGCAAAGATAATGAGCCGATTAAGGATTTGAAAGACTTTACGGCAACATTTCTAAGTAAAAATACCTTGCTTAATATGCTGATTAAGTTTTCAGTTTTCGACTCCAGCAATACACTTTTGATTATGCGACCCTATCAGATTGCAGCAACAGAGCGGATTTTATGGAAAATCAAGAGTGCTTATAATAGCAAAGAGAAAAAGAGCACTGAAAGAGGAGGCTATATCTGGCACACGACAGGCTCAGGTAAAACCTTAACGTCTTTTAAGACGGCGCGTCTTGCAACAGAGCTTAATTTCATTGATAAGGTTTTCTTCGTGGTAGACCGCAAAGACTTGGATTATCAGACGATGAAAGAGTATCAGCGATTTTCGCCTGATTCGGTGAACGGTTCGGAAAATACGGCTGGTTTGAATCGTAATATCGAAAAGGATGACAACAAAATTGTTGTGACGACGATTCAAAAGCTGAATCATTTTATTAAAAGCAATGACGGTCATGAAATTTATGAAAAGCAAGTTGTTTTTATCTTTGATGAGTGCCATAGGTCTCAGTTCGGCGAAGCTCAGAAAAATCTAAAAAAGAACTTCAAACAGTTTTATCAGTTTGGCTTTACGGGGACGCCGATTATGCCTGAAAATGCGCTCGGCAGTGAAACAACCGCTTCGGTCTTTGGGCGTGAGTTGCATGCGTATGTCATTACTGATGCGATTCGAGATCAGAAAGTTCTGAAATTTATGGTGGACTACAATGATGTCCGGCCAGGATT
>JAIRUS010000061.1 GCA_031254295.1 Streptococcaceae bacterium
GATCCTGCTTCTGAATTAGGTATAAAGATTCAGGAATTACGTGAACGTCTCACGGATATCAAAGGAGGCCGACGGGGATTTATTAACTATTCTTCTCTTCATTTTTTTGGAGGGGAGGATTGGATCAGCGTAAAAACATTAACGAATTATGAACTTGGGAAAAATACCCCATCTTTAGAGTATGCAAAGAAACTTTCTGTGGCTCTGCAAATGAATTTCACAGAATTCATAAGCGAAATCGACGATTACATTTGAAATAGATCAAATATGGTATAGTCATGCAGAGAAGCACTGCTGTCAGGTTTTCATCAAATATGAACAAACAGTATTTTGACCGCTGTCATTGTGTACATTGTTTGCTTTGCCAATCCGTCAGCGCTGACAATCGCAAAAGAGGTCAAGTTGACCGAACAAGTGATGTCCGCCGTGATTACAGGCGCCGAAATCTATCTGCCGCTTGCAGGTTTGATCAACATCGACGAAGAAATTGCCCGCCTAACGAAAGAACTTGCCAAATGGCAAAAAGAACTTGACCTCGTCAACCGCAAGCTCGGCAATGAGAAATTTGTGGCGAATGCTAAGGCTGAAGTGGTGCAGAAAGAGAAAGAAAAGATGCAAGACTACAAAGAAAAATATCGAAGTACTCAGGTAAGGATTGATGAATTGAGAAAATAGTCTAATTTCACAGACGGACATTAAAAAATAAGCTATAATAGTATAAAAGAAAGGAGATTACAATGGCAGAATTAGAAAAATATAAATATGCTGATGAAACAGAATTTGAAAAAGAAGAGGCAGAGGAACTTGAACGAGAAGAAGAGATAGTTGAGTCTGTAACAGAAGATAGAAAATTAACTACAGATTCCACCACGCCAGATGTTGAGACGGTGTTGAACAGGATTGAAAGGAAGGATATTATTGTTCATCCCGAATATCAACGAAACTATGTTTGGACGGTGCCACAAGCCAGCAAATTTATTGAGTCATTATTTATAAATATTCCAGTTGCCCCAGTATTTACTAATGAAAACGAAGATGGAACTCAAGAGGTAATTGATGGACAGCAACGGTTAACAACGATTAATAATTTTCATAAAGGTGAATTGAACTTAAAAGGGTTAAGATATTTTAGTGGATTAAATGGAAAAACTTTTGACAGGCTTTCTAAAGCAGAACAACGAACTTTTCTAAGTAAAAGTTTATCATTTATTCGAGTTAATAAAGAATCATCTGAGGATATAAAGTTTGATGTGTTCACTCGAATAAATCAGGGAGGAACGCCTTTAACTAATCAAGAATTACGAAGAGTCATGTATAGAGGAAAATACATTGACTTTTTGGATCTGATAGTTAATGAGGATGAAGAAAAATATAAAGCTTTTAATGAAATTTTTTCAGGAAAACAATATTTAACTAGAAATTTAGGAAATCAGGAAATTGCACTGAGACTGATTTCAATCTCTAAATTAATTGAGCCGAATCTTGCAATATCGTCAAAATATAGTGGTGATTTACAGCGATTATATACATCCTACTTAGAAGAAAATAGAAACAATGCACAGGAAATAAAAAGATCGGACAGTGAATTTGTTGAAGCAATAAATGTTTTGAATAAAATTTTTCCAAATCCTTCAGAGAGATTTGCTTCATTTGTCGTTGGCAAAGACGTTTTTTCGCCAAGAATTAATAAAGCCGTGGCAGAGTTTGAATATATATTATCAAGAGAAATTCATGATAGAAAACTGTCTCAGATTGACTATGCTAAAGTAAGAAAATTAGTTAAAAGTATCCTTGGAGAAAATGAACAAGATTGTTTTGGACGCAGAGCTCCCAATAAAAATATGCTTTCATTGCGACTCACTAAAGTAATAGAAATTTTAACAAAACTGGAAGAAAAAGAAGATAAAGATGAATGATTTTGTCTTTGATTTTTACAAAAGAAAATATGAGCAACTCATTTCTTTATATAATGTCATAGAGCTCCGAAAGAACGTGCGTAGGGGAGTAGATATAAAACTCTTAGAATTAAACCAAAGATATTTAACGCTTGAAGCATTTACGATTTTTGAAAAATTTGTTCAAGATTTCATAAATCAATGTGCTTTGAAAATTGAACAAGATGATGATATAAAAACTTTTGCAGATTTATACAGAGGATTGATAAACGAAGTGATTCCAAACGAAGAAGGTGATAATAAAAAAATAATTGACTTCTTGCTTCAAAAGCCTCGAGCTACACATATTACTGGAAATCTAAGCTTTCACCATTTTACTTACGACTCCAATACAAACTCTTTTGATAAAAACACTAAAACAGGAAAATATGTTTCCTACTTGTTAAATCAAACTGGAGATTATTTTATGACGTTCAAACTAAAAGGTTACAAGCCTAATCTTATCCCAGACCAACAAAGAGCTCTAGGTTTTTTATCGTATTACTCAGGGGTACATAGGCATAAATTGGCACATGGCAACGTTGAAAACTATACTGTTATGGATTTTCAAGAATTTAAGGAAAACATGGGATGGTTTTTGGAGATAATTGCTAAGGTTTTTCAAGATTACAATAATGTATATTTTTAAAGGATGGAGAAAAATAAATGTCTAAAATTGAACTAAAAATCAGAGACTTAGCAAAACGTTATGCTGCCTCTTTAGATGAGCGTACCTCTGAAAGAATGGAAGAAATGGAAAATGATGATAACATCCACTATCTAGTTTATCGTGTTTTAGGCGTTCTTGACAAAGAGGGAGAATTAATTGATCTCTATCAAAATAAAGGACGTTTTCTCTATAAGTATGCAGGTTCATTTTTAGAAGAGGCTGCAACTCTTTGCTTTGTTGAGAAGTTTGGGGAGGATAGTGCTAGAAAGGTTAAGATTCCAAATACTTTAGGAGCACGCCCGAAAACATTTGAGATAGATTGTCTTGTCGATGAAAAACGAGCTTATGAGATTAAATGGCGAGATGCAACAACAGATGGCGACCATATTACAAAGGAACATACAAGGATAAAGGTAGTTAAAGCAGCAGGTTACCTGCCCATCCGCTTGATGTTTTTTTATCCTAATCGTGAACAAGCTATTAGAATTCAGCAGACACTTGAAACTTTGTACAAAGGGATTGATGGAGAATATTATTACGCAGACTCTGCATGGCGACATTTGAAAATTGTCACAGGAATTGACTTAAAAAGTATTCTTGAAAAGATTGCAAATGAAAATGGAGGTACAGAATGAACAATGTACTTTTAGGAGACAATCTACAGGAATTAAAAAAACTTGATGATAATTCAGTTGATTTAGTCTATTTGGATCCTCCGTTTTTCACACAAAAAAAACAGGTACTCAAAAATAAAGAAAATAAAGAATTTTCTTTTGATGATTCATGGGATTCTCTTTCTGACTATCTTGATTTTATAAGAATGCGTTTGGTTGAATGTAAGCGAATTTTAAAAGACACGGGTAGTATTTTCTTACATTGCGATAAAATAGCTTCGCATTATTTACGGGTTTCTCTGGATGAAGTCTTCGGAATGGAAATGTTTCAAAGTGAGATTATTTGGAATTATCGCCGTTGGTCAAATTCTAAAAAAGGACTGCTAAATAATCACCAAACGATTTATTTTTATTCTAAGACAAAGGATTTTAAATTCAACGAAATTTTACAGGATTACTCGCCAACGACAAATGTTGATCAAATCTTGACAGAGCGTGTTCGTGATGAAAATAATAAAGCCGTTTATAAAAAAGATACAGACGGGAATGCCGTTTTAGGTAAAGCGAAAAAAGGAGTACCACTTTCGGATGTTTGGAATATTCCTTTCCTCAATCCCAAAGCTAAAGAGCGTGTCGGTTATCCAACACAGAAGCCGATTCTGCTTTTGGAGCAAATTGTCAAGCTTGTAACAGATAAAGATGATACTATTTTGGATCCTTTTTGTGGCAGTGGGACAACTTTGGTGACAGCGAAGCTACTTGAACGGAACTTTATTGGAATTGATTGTTCAAGCGAAGCGATTATACTATCAGAAAAACGTTTAGAAGAAATGATTAAGACAGAGTCGCATCTTGTGCAAGTTGGCGTGAATGGCTATAAAACAAAAACTGTTCAGGAACTTGATATTCTCACGTCTTTGGGGGCAACAGTGGTGCAACGAAATAATGGCATTGATGGCTTTCTAGCTGAGAATGTAGAGGGAAAACCTGTTCCTGTCAAAATTCAGAAAGCGAATGAGAAGTTGTCACAGACCATTTCTTTACTTGAAAATGCAAGAAAAACTAAAAATCTTGATTTGGGGATAGTTATTCAAACACATCAAAGTTATGAGCTATTTGATTATTCAGTGAGAAATTTTGAGAATATATTAGTGATTAGCTGCTATGATTTGCAAGTTCAAGATTGGCTAAAAGAGAAAAAGAGTCGAAGAAGCTATTTGAATACGGAAGTTGCTCTTGGATAAGTTGATTCTGAATGTGAGAAAAAATGTGACGCGTAGCGTTCTGCTGCATGTTTTGGACAATATGCTGCGTCTCTTGCACCCAATTATGCCATTTTTCACAGAAGAGATTTTCGAAAAAATGCCAAATACAACAGGCTCTATTGTTGTGGCGGAATATCCGACTGTTCGCCCAGAATTTGATGATGAAAATGCCAGCGACGGCGTGGGCATACTGATAGAGCTGATTACCGCCGTGCGTAATGCGCGCGC
>JAIRUS010000032.1 GCA_031254295.1 Streptococcaceae bacterium
GTTGGATAATATCAATTTTGGATTAAATAAAATAAGAGATTGGAGTTTTCACTGATGAGCTTACAAATAAAAAATTTAAGCGGTGGTTATTTTGGAAATCCAGTGTTAAAAGATGTTAATTTCAATATTGGAGATGGGCAAATTGTCGGCCTGATAGGTCTGAATGGTGCTGGTAAGTCTACAACGATTAAGGAAATCATTGGCCTTTTGACGCCTTTTAGCGGTGAAATTTCAATTGATGGTTTGACGATTCAGTCGGATAAAATATCTTTTCGCAAAAAAATTGGCTATATTCCAGAGACACCGAGCTTATATGAGGAATTAACGCTACAAGAACATATTGAACTAACAGCTTTAGCTTACGATATTCCCAAAGAAATAGCCTTAAAGCGTGCAAAGCCATTGCTTGAAACATTTCGTTTGTCAGATAAGTTAGATTGGTTTCCGATTACTTTTTCAAAAGGAATGAAGCAAAAAGTCATGATTATTTGCGCTTTTCTGACAGAGCCGTCGCTTTATATCATAGATGAACCTTTTATGGGATTAGACCCACTAGCTGTGTCTGACTTGACAAACTTGATGATTTCTATGAAGAATCAAGGGGCATCAATTTTGATGTCTACACATATCTTATCAACTGCTGAGAAATTCTGTGATAAGTTTGTCGTGCTCAATGCTGGTCAGGTTGTAGCGGATGGAGATGTGAGCACACTGAGAGAGAAGTTTAGCTTGACAGACGCGACGCTAGATGATATCTACCTCTATCTTACGAAAATGGACAGTGTGAGTCAAGTATTTGAGAAGACGGAGAAGGCTGAATGAAAGAGATTTTTGCCAAACGTCGACAAGTTTACTATACGCAAAACTTAAAATATTTGCGCTATGTCTTTAATGATCATTTTATGCTTTTCTTAGTCATTGCAATGAGTGTTTTAGCCGTCCAATATGCGCAATTTTTGCAACATAATACCTTAAATTGGTTATTTCGTGTGTTGATTGTGCTGATTGTAAGTGGAATTTCATTGATTCCAGGAAAAATCGTGAGCCTGCTTGAAGCAGCGGATAGCACCTTTTTGCTTACGAAAGAAGAAGAGATAAAAAAACATTTGCAAGAGAGTGTGCGACGTTCACTTTTATTTCCTATGCTTGTCATCTTGACCTTTGTTTTGATTGCAGCACCAGCACTTAGGATAAATATTTTATTCATCATTTTTTGGTTTTTATTGCTTATATTTATCAAATTTTTGCTTCTTATGAATAAATATCGTAGTTTTTTAGTCAATGGGAACCTTGATTTCGAGGTAGCAATCAACTATGAGCAAAATCGTCAGATGAGCCTCTTAAAGATTTTTGCCTTATTTACAGATGTAAAAGGTCTCACGAGTCGAGCCAAGCGACGTAAATATTTGGATTTTCTTTTACCGAGAAATCCAAAATCTGCTCAAGAATATCTCCTATGGCGGACTTTCTTTCGAAGTAGTGATTATGCAGGAATGTTTCTTCGTCTAGGAAGTTTGGTTCTTGTAGTTTCAGTCTTTATTTCCAATACAATTTTTGCGACGATTTTCGTGACACTTTTAAATTATTTACTTGTTTTTCAATTACTTGCACTAGAGAAGTCTCAAGAATATCAGCCGCTTCTGAAAATTTATCCAATTCATAAAAAAGACTTTGCAATCGCGGTGAAGACTATCACGATAAGAAACCTTTCAGCTCTTTTAGTGATTGAGTACTTTTTAATTGGGCTATTTGGATTGCTACATCGTCAGATAAACCTTTTAGCTTTAATGGCATTTTACGGTGCAAGCCCACTTTTGTTTAGCTTTTATATCAATTATCGTCTGAAAATAAAAAAATAGCCTGTCAGGCTATTTTTTTAAGACATATCTTTTTAAAAATCGCTTACTACCAAGGATGACTCCGATAGGCAGGATTAAAGATATCGGAAATGACAAGATGAAAGGAATAGAAGTAGTAAAAATCGGATAAAACAACATAAAAAGAACTGAGTAGACGCTAACATGAAGGAAAAAGCTCAATTCACGTCTTCGTTTCTTCCGAGACTGTTGCCCCTTTTTGGGGAGGGGTTTATACTCTTGTGTCAAAGAAGTCACGCTCTCAGCCTGAGCGTAGTAATCTGCTCGCGCTTCAGTATAATCTGATTCTTCAAAATTTCTGGCTTCCATACTTTTTTCAAGTATATCACAAAGTTCAAGCTTTGACAAACTGGTCCACCTTGTACCTAATTTATGGGGCAAATTATAGAAGCTATCAGAACAAGAGTTAGACAAGAGCTAAGGGCAATACGTTAATTTGTGATATAATTTTACGGTATGAAAATTAATCTTACAGTTACTGCTGAGTCAGTCGAACAAGCGCGTGAGTTGCTGGCGGCTGGAGCGGATACATTATATATTGGTGATAAGGATTTTGGGCTTCGCGTGCCAGTTCCTTTATCGTATGCAGATATTCAGGAAATCACAGAGATGGCACATACCGCAGGGAAAAAAGTGACAGTGGCGGTCAATGCCTTGATGCACATTGAAAAAATGGCCGTCATCAAGCCCTATCTGGACTTCTTGCAGGAAATCAAGGTTGATCAGATTACTGTTGGGGATACAGGAGTTATTTTTGTTCTTCAGCGCGACCATTACGAACTACCATATATTTACGACGCCTCGACTTTAGTTGCCAGTTCACGTCAGATCAATTTTTGGGCAGAGCAAGGAGCGGTAGGAGCTGTCCTGGCACGTGAGCTACCGAAGACGGAATTAGAAAAGATTTCGGAAAATCTTAAAATTCCTAGTGAAATCCTAGTATATGGCGCGACCATTATTCATCACTCAAAACGTCCTTTGCTGCAAAATTATTTTAACTTCGCAAAGGTTGAAGGAGAAGATAAGAACCATGCGGCTAATCATTTTGTGGCTGAACCACATGATGAGAATTCCCACTATAGTATCTTTGAAGATAGCCATGGAACTCATATCTTTGCCAATGATGATCTTGATATGATGACAGAATTAGCTGATTTGGCAAAAATGGGCTATGACCATTGGAAGCTAGATGGTATCTTTACATCAGGAGAAAATTTTGTTGAGATTTTTAAGATTTTTGACCAAGCACGTAAGTTGGTTGAAGCAGACGAATTTACGCAGGATAAAGCATTTTTATTGGACGAGCAAGTTCGCAAGTTACATCCATTTGGTCGTAGCTTATCACATGGCTTTTATGACATGGACCCAGCTAAAATCAAGTGATTGATGATTAGCTAGAACAGCTATAATAGCTGAAGTAAGTAAAAAGTTTTGGTCAATTAAGACCTTTTCAAAATAAAAAAGAATTTTAGTTCTATCTTGAAAATAGTACGAATAATTCTAGAAATTTGAGCCACACACTTGTCTGAGTGCTGAATGGTAAACTACAAATTGATAGGAGAAATGGCAGAAATTTAAAGACTGACTGTCATATACAAGAAAAAATGAATAAACAATTGAAACGTCCTGAAGTGCTTGCGCCAGCAGGTACTCTTGAGAAGCTTAAAGTTGCATTTGACTATGGTGCAGATGCAGTATTTATTGGTGGGCAGGCTTATGGCTTGCGTTCACGCGCAGGCAACTTCACTTTTGAAGAGATGGCTGAAGGTGTTACTTATGCAGAAGCCCATGGGGGCCAGCTTTATGTAGCTGCCAATATGGTAACCCATGAGGGAAATGAAGAAGGTGCAGGCGAGTGGTTCCGTAAGCTTCGCGATATTGGCATCCATGCGGTTATCGTGTCTGATCCAGCTCTTATCGCAATCTGTGTCGCAGAAGCGCCAGGTTTGCCAATTCATTTGTCAACCCAAGCTTCAGCCACAAACTATGAAACGCTGGAATTTTGGAAAAATCTTGGACTTGAGCGAGTTGTTTTGGCACGTGAGGTTTCAATGGATGAGTTGGCTGAAATCCGTAAACATACAGATGTTCAAATCGAAGCCTTTGTGCATGGCGCAATGTGTATTTCTTACTCAGGACGTTGTGTCCTTTCAAACTATATGAGCCTTCGTGATGCCAATCGTGGTGGCTGCTCGCAGTCTTGCCGTTGGAAATACGACCTCTATGACTTGCCATTTGGTGGAGAGCGTAAGTCAATCGAAGGCGGTATTCCTGAAGAATTTTCAATGTCGGCTGTTGATATGAGCATGATTGAACATATTCCAGACATGATTGAAAATGGAGTAGATTCACTAAAAATCGAAGGACGTATGAAATCAATTCACTATGTCTCAACAGTTACAATGGTCTATAAAGCGGCAGTCGATGCCTATCTTGAAAGCCCAGAATCCTTTGAAGCGATTAAGCAAGATTTGGTTGATGAGCTTTGGAAGGTTGCACAACGCGAGTTAGACACAGGATTCTATTATGGAACGCCTGATGAGAATAAACAACTTTTTGGTGCGCGCCGTAAAATCCCTGAGTACAAATTTGTGGGTGAAGTGGTGAGCTTTGATGAGCTGACGATGACAGCGACCATTCGCCAACGAAATGTTATCATGGAGGGAGATGTGATTGAGTTCTATGGCCCAGGTTTCCGCCATTTTGATACAGAAGTGACAAATCTTCGTTTGGCAGCAACAGGTGAGTCGATTGAGCGGGCACCGAAACCTATGGAATTACTTTTGATTGATGTTCCAAAAGCAGTCGAGGCAGGAGACATGATCCGTAAAAATGGTGAAGGCCTAATAAATCTTTATCAAGAAGATGGAAAGTCCATGACAGTACGCGCATAGGCACAGAAAGATTGTAATGAAAACAAATAATATTTCTAAATCAAAATTAAAAGGCAAAAAAATCGGTGTTTACTTTGGAACTTTTGCCCCCTTGCATGTTGGACATCAGCAGCAAGTGTATAAATGCGCGGCTTTAAACGATGGTGTGCTACTGATTGCTTCGGGGACAAATCACGATCGTGGTGCTAAAATTGGACTTCCTTTGACAAAGCGTTTTCGTTATTTGCGTGAAGCTTATAATGATGAACCAACGGTTAAGGTTGCAATGCTAGATGAAGAAAACATTCCGGCAATGCCAGATGGTTGGAACCAATGGGCTGAGATGCTTTTTGAGCTGATTCAAGAAAATACAGTCGAGGAAAATCTGGAAGTTACTTTTTATGTTGGAGAAGAAGAATACGTTACAGAGCTTGCAAAGCGTTTTCCGACAGATGATGGAAATAGCTATGCAGTAGAAATTGCCGACCGTCATGATATTCAGATTTCAGCGACAGAGATTCGTGAGAATCCTCAGGCACATTGGAATGATATTAATCGTGTCTTCCGTCGTCACTTCTCGAAGATTGTGACTGTTATGGGGTCCGCTTCGACTGGTAAGTCTACTTTGGTGCGCTGGCTGGCACGTTCGATTAATGCGCCATTCTCGCTTGAATATGCGCGTGAATATGAGGAGAAATCAAATATTGACGACGATGAATTACGCATGGATGATTATGCTCGCTTAATAACAGGGCAATATGATGCCAATTCTCGAGAGGTAAATTCGCCAGCTAATCAAGGCGTTGTTTTCCTAGACACAGATGCCATTGTGACACGGGTTTATGCTAAGTTATATTTGCCAGAAAAAGATTTTAAACAGTTGGAGCCACTTTTCCAAAAAACAATCGCTGATGAACATATGGATTTGATTTTGATTATTCCACCGATTACAGAGTATGTGAATGATGGATTCCGTAATATGGATTGGGAAGAGAGCCGAACAGAGTTTCATGACGAACTCTTGCGACAGCTTAGAGAGTTTGACTTGATGGATAAAGTAGTAATACTGTCTGACAGTGGAGATAAGCGTGATGAGCGCGGATATTTGTCGCGTTACCATCATGCTATTGATGCAGTCAAAGAATTTACGGGCGTAGAAATCAAACGATTGGATTACTAAAAAACACGAATAAAAACGCATTGCGCTTTTATTAATTTTATTTAAATAATGATGAAACAATCTGAAGGGGACAAATTTCTTTGAACTTTGTCGACCATTTGTTGACCACTCTTGCTAAGGAGCTAAGGCTCCAAGTCGAGTCGCAACCCGCTGAAGCGGCAACGCAAATCGCACGTATAATATAGTAAGAGCGAAATTAAAAAAATGGAGGATATCATGGCAGAACTAAAATTTGAAATTGTGGAGCATCTTATTGAGCTTTCGAGTACAGCTAATGGTTGGACTAAAGAACTGAATCGGGTTTCATGGAATGATGCTGAACCTAAATTTGACATACGGAGCTGGTCATCAGATCACACAAAGATGGGAAAAGGTATCACCTTAACAAATGAGGAGTTTCAGAAGCTAGTAAAAGAGCTCAATAACAATTGAGCCCTTTTTTATTATGATTTGATATATATAGTTTAAGGTATGAAAAATGCAGCGATGATGAGGCAAAGATACATGATACTAGTGCCAATAGAGAGAGTACGCCAGAATTTCTTGAAAAACTTTGAAAATTTAAATTCTCTGAATACAAAGAGATCTATTAGCACTGAAAATAAACCTAGTCCTGAAATAAGTACAAAATAGTAGGGGAGAAAAGAAGTTCCGGTAGCATTTTTTATAAAACCTTCAAGTCCAAAAATCAAAAAGATTAAAAAAATATCAAAAACTCGAATACTCCCTCGGTTTTTGATTTTGAGTAATTTAAAAAGAAGGTTTAAAACCACATAGACAATAATAGGGAAAACTAAGATAAAGACCTTGGTCCAGATGCTCATAGCTTATATTATATCACACGATTAGGTCTGTTTCTGATAAATCATGAAATTTGGCTTGGACGAAAATGGCGAGTTCTTGCGGATTAATTTTCAATAATCTCCCCAGTTCGCCTGCAGAGACGATGATGAATTCTTTGTCTAAAGCAATCTTATCAATGAAAATTGGAAATTTTTTAGTTTGCCAGATTCCGACTGGATTATTGGCCCCATGAATATAGCCTGTAGTTTTTTGTAAGTCTTTCTGAGGAATCATGCTGACTTTTTTATTTGCAGAAATTTTAGCCAGTTTCTTTTCTGACAAATGATGAGAAATGGGGAGGATACCAACAACAGGGCCAGTTTTGTCGCCAATCAGGGCTAAGGTTTTATAGATGTCGGCCCGACTTATATCTTTAGGAAGCTGAGTCCGATCAAGTGGGTCAAGCAGAACATCTTCATAGCTGATTTTGGCTTTATCAAGGATTTGTTCAACAAGAGTTTTCTTTAATTTTTCTTTTTTTGACATAGGACTATTTTATTACTTTTTGACCTGAAATAGTTTTGGCATTGTTCGATAGATAAGTCCAAGAATGAATATTGCAGCTAAAGCAGTGATAAGTCCAGATAAACCTTGAGTAATCAACGAGTAAAGCCAAACTGACCAACCTTTCCAAGCGTATTGTCCCCAAAAAATGATGCCGGCTATGAAATGGAAGAAGTATTTGACGCCAACACCAAGCAAGCTGGCATAAATAATTTTAGAAAATTTGAGCTCCGTTTTACTATTGAAAATTCCAGACAGACCAAGTGAAACAGGAGCTACAATATATTCAAGAAAACCTTGTGCTGCAGAGAGTGGAGTCACTTGGCCAAGTATGATCGCTAAAAGTCCATAAAGTAATCCTGCAATCATTCCCCAAGCTAAGCCACGTCGAATCGAGAGAAATAAAATCGGAATGACGGTTAACTCAAGGTAGAAAGTCTGAGCATAGTTGAGTGAAATAAGGCTCAGAATCAATGCGATAGCAACGAAAATGGCTGTTTCAGCAAGCGGTAACACTTTAGAATTTGTCATAAAAAATCTCCTTTGCAACGCAAAAGAGTTTGAGCGATAAATTTAGATGAGCTTAGCTACATAAACTGAACGAAACTCAATAGTTACATTACATTCCTACGCAGGCATTATCCTGTTCAGGTCAGATGGTATCTCTCAGCTGTTTCCAGCACCCATTGCGTATTTATTATATTGTAACATAAAATGGAATTGACAGTGTTCGATATATATATCAGACTGAGGATATACTCAAATTTTAATGAAAATAAACTTTGGAATTTTTTAGTTATCTCACTGGGCAGCGCGGAGAAAATTAGACAAAAAATCCTGTACAGCTTTTTTATCTGGTTTTTGGAGTAGCGCGGATTTTGTTTTGTTTAGGTGTGGTTGAATTTTCAGAAAATATTGTTTTTTAGTTGACAAATCAATTTTCTTGCGTTATACTATATACAGATTTACAAATATTGAAATAAGTCGATTGGGAAAGTAGTGAACAGTCGTCAGCTTAGGGAGCCTGCGCAAAGTGGAAGCAGGACTGACAAAGGGAACGAAAATGGCCTGAGATTAGCTAGGATAAGCCTATTTTAAAGGTGAGTTCTAGTCGAGTTAGTGCTCGTTATCGCACTTCACGTTGAGTAGGCACTTTGTGCACGGAGGCACGAAAGATGTGACAGAGGTCGCTTTTCATTCATTTGGATTTATTTAATGAGTAAAAAGTGATAAAACAGAATGGTACCACGGACTTATTTGGCTCGTTTCTGAAAGATAGATTTTCTATGTCTATCTTTTCAGGAGCGAGTTTTTTGTGACATCAGAAATTAAAAAAATGGAGAAAACACATGAAAAAGACAACATTTATCAAATTGGCAGTAGTGGGACTTGCATTGTTTACAACTGTTGCAGCAGCACAGTCTGCTAATGCTACAACGAAGACACGGACCTATACAATCGGAGTAGCATCAGATTATGAAAAGCAAGAGTGGGAGCAAGTTGCAAAAGATGTAAAAGCTAAGGGCATTATCTTGAAAGTCAAGGAATTTACAGACTATACTCAGGAAAATCCAGCGACCGAAGACGGTAGCCTTGATTTGAACGGCTTTCAAACCAAAGTTTATCTGGATAACTGGAACAAGACAAATAAAGGAAATCTTGTAAATATTGGCTGGACTTATATTTCTCCGCTGGGATTGTACTCAAACACAGTCAAAAATGTAAAAAATATCAAGAGAGACAATACAATCGCAATTCCTAATGATGTGACAAATGGTGGGCGGGCGATTAATCTACTCGCTTCAGCTGGCTTGATAAGCCTAAAATCGAATGCTCCTAAAATTCCAACACTAAATGACATTAAAGATAAAAAAGGCCTAACAATCAAAACGCTTGATCCCTCACAACTAGCAGCGTCTTTACCAGATGTGACAGCTGCTGTAATCAATACAAACTACGTACAAACTCAGCTTCATAAGAGTCCCAAAGATGCTATCTATGTGGATACAGACCATGCTAAGAGCCTTGGCGATGAATTTAAAAATGTTGTAGTTGTGAAAAATAGCAATAAAAATAAGACAGATTTTAAAACCTTGGTAAAGGCTTATCAGACAGATGCGGTCAAGAAGATAATTGAAAAAGGCGGCGATACGTCAGCTTGGAATCTCAAATAAACTCGAACAAATAATAAAGCAATTATTCATAAGCTCTAACTGTGGCAGGAAAAAGAAAGGAAAACAGATTTAATCCATGATAAATTTAGAAAACATTACAGTAGAATTTAGGCAGAAAAAAAGGTCTATCATGGCTGTCAGAGATGTTTCGCTTCATATTGAGGCTGGAGATATTTTTGGAATTGTAGGTTATTCGGGTGCAGGTAAGTCTACCTTGGTGCGCGTGATAAATTTGCTACAAAAGCCGTTTTCAGGTCTGGTTGAAATTGATGGGAAAAATCTCTTAAAACTTTCGGCTTCAGAGCTTCGAGCAGAGCGCAAAAAGATTGGCATGATTTTTCAGCATTTCAACCTGATGGCTTCCCGAACAGTGGCACAAAATGTAGATTTTCCTTTAGCTGGCAGCAATTTATCAAAGGAAGAGCGACAGAAAAAAGTCGAGAATTTGCTAGAGTTGGTTGGAATTTTAGATAAGAAAGATGCCTACCCAGAGCAGCTATCTGGTGGGCAAAAGCAACGTGTAGCAATCGCGCGAGCATTGGCAAATGATCCAAAGATTTTACTTTGCGATGAGGCTACCTCGGCTCTTGACCCCAAAACAACAACTGCAGTGCTAGGATTACTTCGTGAAATTAATCAAAAGTTGAATATCACAATTGTTCTCATCACGCATGAAATGCAAGCTGTTAAAGAAATTTGTAATAAGGTTGCCGTCATGGAGAAAGGGCAAGTCATTGAAAAAGGCGATGCAATAGATATTTTTGATCAGCCTCAGACGGCTTTGGCAGCAGATTTTATTCGTACAGCCTTACATGTTGATCAGGCAGAGGCGAGTATTTTTGAGAATAATCCAAATGACTTGATTTATGAGTTGAAATTTTCGGGTGAAAGTTCGTCTGAACCGGTTATCATTGAGCTCTTTAAGCGTTTTGGCTTAACAGCGAGTATTTTGTATGGCAATATTGACTACATTCAAAATGTAGCGCTTGGGACGCTTTTAGTTAAGTTTGATGGGCTAGTAGATTTTGGACAAATTGAAGAGTATTTATCAGGAGAGCATGTTAAAATTCGGCAATTAGATGAAGTAAAGAGAATAAAGATAGAAAGCAATCTAGAATTACAGGAGGAGTCTGAAAATGTTTGATAAACTATTTCCAAATGTTGGGCAATATTGGCCTGACTTTGCCCAAGCGACACTTGATACGATTGTCATGACAGTAAGTACGGTTGTTATTGCAGGACTTATCGGTATTTTATTAGGACTTTTACTGCTTTCGACAAGTGAGGAGGGACTGGCTCCTAACCGTGTGATTTATGTCATCTTGGATAAAATCGTGGACATAGGACGGGCGATTCCTTTCATTATTTTACTCGTGGTGATTATTCCATTTACGCGCTTGCTTGTTGGAAGTTCAATTGGTACGGCTGCTGTGACAGTGCCGATTGTTGTTGGGACGATTCCATTTTTTGCTCGTATGGTGCAAAATACTTTGCTGGAAGTTGACTCTGGTGTGATAGAAGCAGCAAAAGCAATGGGGAGTAGCAATTTGGGTATTATTTTTAGAGTTTATCTCAAAGAAGGACTCGTTCCAATTCTGCGTGACCTAAACTTTACTACAATTTCAATTATTGGTCTTACGGCTATGGCGGGCATTGTAGGCGGTGGTGGCCTTGGCAATATGGCAGTGCAGTATGGCTATCAGAGAGGAGCAAATGATGTGACATTTGTGGCTTTGGTCTTCGTTCTCCTGATTGTCTTTGTAAGCCAAATTCTGGGTAATCTGCTGATAAAACTTGTCTTGCATGGACGCAAGGCTTAATGCTTTGAAATTCCCAGTTTTCATGGTTTTTGAGAGAAAAATCAGACTGATGCTGTATCGTGGGTAAAAATTTGTTATAATAAGTCAGTAAAAAATATCACTAACAGGAGATCTATAATGCCAAAATTAGTTTTTGCACGTCACGGAGAATCTGAATGGAACCTCGCTAACCTTTTCACAGGTTGGGCCGATGTTGACTTGTCAGAAAAAGGTACAGAACAAGCAATCAAAGCTGGTAAGTTAATCAAAGAAGCAGGAATCGAATTCGATATCGCCTATACATCTGTTTTGAAGCGTGCGATTAAAACCACTAACCTTGCCCTTGAGTATTCAGATCAGCTCTGGGTACCAGTTGTAAAATCGTGGCGTTTGAACGAACGTCACTACGGTGGATTGACAGGCTTGAATAAGGCGGATGCAGCAGCAAAATACGGCGACGAACAAGTTCATATTTGGCGTCGTTCATACGATGTATTGCCACCTGCAATGGCTCACGATGATGAAAACACTGCCCATGGTGATCGTCGTTACGCAGGACTTGAAGATTCACGTATTCCAGATGGAGAAAATCTTAAAATCACTTTGGAGCGCGCTTTGCCTTTCTGGGAAGACGAAATTGCCCCAGCTCTAAAAGCAGGTAAAGATGTTTTTGTAGGCGCACATGGTAACTCAATTCGTGCTCTAGTGAAACAAATCAAGCAATTAGGCGATGACGAAATTGTAGAAGTCGAAATTCCTAACTTCCCACCGCTTGTATTTGAATTTGACGATAACTTGGCTGTTACAGCTGAGTACTATTTGGAAGAAAAATAAGAGAAAAGAAGTCCATGAAATGATGTGCACCCAAGAATATAGACTTTTCAAAACTATGAAAGGTCTTTTCTTATGGTAAAATATTCATTTGATTTCAAACTCCAAGTTGTTCAAGATTATGACTCAGGAGTTGGAGGGAAGCGTTTCTTAGCTAAGAAATATGGAATCAATCGCAAACAAGTGGAGGTATGGAAGAACGCTTATAAAGAGTTTGGAGCTTCAGGGCTTCAGCGCAAACTCCAAAATACAACTTATTCAACACAATTTAAGCTCAATGCGGTACACTTATATCTAACAAGTGAAGAGTCTTACCAAGAGATGGCCAATGAACTTAAACTCAATAACCCTGCCTTAATTACACGTTGGGTACAGGATTATCGCAAGCAAGGGGAATTTGCCTTTTCTAAAGCTCGTGGAAGACCTAGAAAAGAGCCTGATTTGTCTTATAATAAGAAAATTAAGTTACCTAAGATTGAGTTAAACAAAACCGAGCAAGAATTAGCTCGACTTCAAAAAGAAAATCTGAATCTTAGAATTGAGAATGAATATTTAAAAGGGCTGAGGAGGCTGCGACTGGAACGACAAGCGAAGGAAAATCCCGACTTGTTCACTCCCTCCAACGAGAATTCAAGTTCCCACTCAAAG
>JAIRUS010000168.1 GCA_031254295.1 Streptococcaceae bacterium
TGAATCGCTGCGTCAAAGTCTAAGGCACCACTCGCCACTAAAGCAGAATATTCACCCAGTGACAAGCCCGCTACCACATCTGCTTTAAATCCATTTTCTTCTAACAAACGCCAAATAGCCACCGAAGTTGCAAGAATTGCAGGTTGAGTAAATTCCGTCAAATTTAATTTTTCATTATCAGAATCAATCAGTGCTCTCAAATCATATCCAAGCAACTCTGAAGCGCGATCAAATGTTTCACGAATACTGGCAAAACGATCGTATAAATCACGCCCCATCTCCAACTTCTGTGCCCCTTGGCCAGAAAATAAGTAAGCAGTTTTTATCATAATACCTCTAGCTAGATTTTATCGTCCAGCTTCTCAAAAGATTAAATTTTTTAAAGAAAAAGTTGCAGTAGTTTGATTATGATAGTTTGACAATCAAACTATATATTTAAAGAAAATAGGGCAATTCGCCCTGAATTTCTTATTTTACATGTTCCTCTACATATTTGACAAGATCACCAACTGTTTTAAGATCTTCTTCTGTATCAACTTCTACATCAAATTCATCTTCGATATCGTTGATAATTTGGAAAACATCGAGTGAATCTGCATCAAGCGCCTCAAATGAAGTCTCAAGTGTGATTTCTTCTTTACTTTTATCAAGTTCATCTGCGATGATATCTTGAACTTTTTCAAATACAGCCATGTTAATTTTCTCCTTTTAAATGGCACCTTTTTTCTAAAGATGCTTATCATTTTCTGAAATGTTATAAGACATAAGCTCAACTGCTCACATCCTAGGAAAGTAGGCAAATTCTATATCATAAAATACTCATTAAAATGAAAATACCATAGAGCATCTGAATTTACCTATTTTCCTAGAATGTGAAAAACGAACTCACTTCCCTGTCACATTCGTGACTTGCCAATATTATATATTATTTGCGAAAAAATTTCACAGTTCAGACATGTCAAATCTGTACAAGCAAACTTCCCCATGTAAGACCTCCGCCAAAACCTGAAAGGAGTAGCACTTGTTCTGAGTGGACTATCCCCTCTGCCATCATCTCTGAGAGAAGAATTGGAATACTTGCCGCACTTGTATTTCCATAATCTTGCAGATTTTGTAAAAACTTTTCTCTTGGTTGCTTTAATTTTCTGGACATCTTATCTAAAATTCGAGCATTTGCCTGATGCAATAAGAAATAATCAACTTCAGTATCCGCTATAACTTCAGCAATATTGTGAGTCACATCTCGCATGGCAAAGTCAAAAATTGCACGCCCATCCATTTTAAGGGGGGATTTCCCACAGGTCAGTTTTTCTCCACGAGAACCATCTGTTCGCAATTTTTCCTTTAAAATCAGAGGCGAAAGACCTGAGTCATCAACTAAGACACCACCTGCTCCATCTCCAAACAACACTGCTGTTGAACGGTCTGACCAGTCGAGGACAATTGACATCGTTTCTGCCCCAATGACAAGCCCGCGATGATAGCTTCCACAGGCAATAAGTTTATCCGCCTGTGCAAGGGCAAAGACAAATCCCGAGCAAGCAGCAGTTAAATCATAAGCAAAGGCATTCACTGCCCCGATCCTCGCCTGAACTTTCGCAGCCGTTGAAGGCATAACAGTATCAGCCGTCATCGTTGCAACAATGATAAAATCAAGGCTTTCAGCCACTATACCTGAGGAGATCAACAACTTCTCAGCCACTCTTGTCGCTAAATCCGTAGTTGTTTCCAGCTCTGAAGCAATATGGCGTTGAAGTATCCCCGTTCGGGTCCGAATCCATTCGTCTGATGTATCCATCAGCTGGGCTAAGTCATCATTGCTTACAATTTTTTCTGGTGCAGTATGTGCTACCGCCAGAATTTTAGTAAATCCCATTTTATTTCTTTCGCTGTTCTTCTAAAAATTCATGCAGATTTTTCAACGCGACAGATAAAATCTTAGTATCTTCATCAGAAATACCTTGGACAAAACGATTGACCATAGCTTTATGAAATTTCCGATGAATACGATAGACTAACTGACCTTGACGGGTCAGACTGATATGCACGACACGCCTGTCTTGAGCAGACCGCTCTCGTACAACATAGCCTTTACGCTCAAGATTATTAATCGCCGTCGTAACTGTAGAAATTGTCACCATTAGCTTTTCTGCAATTTCACTGGCAATCGCTATTGTCTTTGAGCCAATCACATCAATCGTGTTCATTTCTTTAACTGTCAGATTAGAAAACTTTGAATTTTTCAAAGCATCTTCTTCGATAATCAGGACACGATTGAAAATGTCTGTTAAATAATTGTTGATTCTGTCGTATTCGATAAGATTCCCTGTCGAATTTTCTGTCATTCCTGTATTGCCGCCTTGTCCACAATAAATGTAAATTCGCACTCAGCTACTTTGATGTCACCGACCCAAGCCTCTGCGTATGCTATACCTACTTTACCACGAAATTTACTAATTTCAAAATGAAGCTTCATGACATCACCTGGGATGACTTTTTGCCGAAACTTCGCCTTGTCAATACCGCCGATATAGGCCATCTTACCTGCAAATTCCGGTTTCTTCAAAATCAGAATCGAACCGGCTTGCGCCAACGACTCTAAAATCAATACCCCAGGGAAAGTCGGATTTCCTGGAAAATGACCATTAAAAACTTGTTCATTGATAGAGACATTTTTCGTCGCAATTATTTTATCGTCCGTCATCTCATCGACATAATCAATAAATAGAATAGGATAGCGGTTCGGAATAATTTCCGCCACTTCCTGCGCATTTAAAACTGGCATAATCGCCTCCTTGTAAAACATTGGGGTCCCACATCTTATTAACTGAGTTCGGGAAGCTTGAAGCTAGGAAAAAAGATAATGTTGAACCTGACCTGCGGTCAGAACCTAAATTCCTATTTTTCTACGCTTCAGAACGAGCCTCCCTCACATCTTATAACTGAGTTCGCCCTCTTGCCATTACGACTAGCCACTTCAGCGACATAGCGAGCATGGACAGCGTAGCCGTAGGCGAAGATGAAGCTAGACGATTAGATAATTTGAGAACCCAGCCTGTGACCAGAACCTCTTGGCTTCTCATTATTTTTTGGAATCCAGCCTTAAACTGTCCTGTGGACAGTTTAAGGCCTAAATCGTTACGCTTCAAAGCATAGGATATCCGTTGCCACTTTAGCAGCTTACGGATATCCTAATATGTTCATCGAGTCGGGCTCACATCTTATGTCAGGTGTACGCCTTTATCTACGTAAATCACGTCACCGACGATGCCTGAAGCTAATGGGCTAACTAGAAAAGCTGCTATTTCTCCAACTTCGTCAATCGTCACGCCTTCGCCGTCAACTGTGCGACTGTCAGATTCTTTAATCAAGCTCTTGTAGCCGTCAACACCTGACACTGCTAGGGTTTTTATCGCACCAGCCGAAATCGCATTAACATGAACAGCAATTTTTCCAAATTCAACTGCCAAATAGCGAACTGCTGATTCTAGTGCAGCTTTTGCAATTCCCATAACATTATAGTTCGGGATAGCCCGCTCAGAACCCATATAACTTAACGTTACGAGTCCTGCCCCTTTATTAAAAAGTGGTTTTGCAGCCTTGGCAACTGCCAAAAGAGAATAAGCTGAGATATCTTGTGCCAGAGCATAGCCCTCACGTGTCACATCTGAAATATTTCCGCTTAATTCTTCTTTTTTAGAATAAGCAATGGCATGTACAAGTCCATCAATCTTGCCGAAACGCGCTTCAATTGTTGCAAAAGCTCGACGAATTGACTCATCAGACACAACATCACACTCAATCAAAAGATCTTCGGGACTGGCAAGTTTTGCTAATTGCTTCTCCATGCGCTCGTTTTGATAAGTATAAATCAGCGTCGCCCCCTGTGCTTTCATTGCTTTGGCGCAGCCCCAAGCAATCGACTTATTGTTCGCCACACCCATGACAACAATTTTTTTATTTTCTAAATACATTGATACTCCTTAAAATACAAAAGAATAGAACGGTATTTGCACAAATGCTTACCGTCATTTTTTAGAACAAAAGTATTTTATAATATTTTACTTTGATTGTCAAACTTTTATATTCAAAGTAATATTTTTTAATAAAAAAATCCTGAATCATCTTCAGGATTTCCATTTACACTCAATTAATCAGTCAATTGACTCAATTTCCAAAATCATATCACGCAGTTCAGCCGCAGCTTCAAAGTCAAGCAAACCTGCCGCTTCAGACATTTCACGCTCAAGTTTCTTGATGAGTTCTTTGCGCTCTTTCTTCGTCATTTCCTCTGGCTTATTGATCTCGACTACAGCACCAGATTCGAGCTTCTTCGTCACCGCAATCAGATCACGGATTTCTTTATGAATGGTCTCTGGGACAATACCGTGTGCTTCGTTATAAGCCGTCTGAATCTCACGACGACGCGCTGTTTCGTCCATGGCATTTTTCATTGAACGGGTAATTTTATACTTTTCGCCAGCGTGCTCAGTATAGTAGCCAGCATCAAGTAGCTCTTTATCCTCTGGTTTCGCAGGATCTAGTGGCTTCGCCATATCTGAATAGAGAATGACGTGCCCTTGCGAATTACGCGCTGCACGACCAATCGTTTGGATAAGGCCTCGCTCATTGCGTAAGAAACCTTCCTTATCTGCATCAAGAATCGCAACCAGAGAAACTTCTGGCACGTCAATGCCTTCACGGAGAAGATTAATTCCAACCAATACATCAAAGACACCCAGTCGAAGATCACGGATAATCTCCGTTCGTTCAAGAGTTTTAATATCCGAGTGCATATATTTGACCTTGACACCCATGCCTTTGAAATATTCGGTCAGGTCTTCTGACATCTTCTTGGTTAGCGTCGTCACAAAGACACGTTCATTCTTCTCCACGCGCGCATTAATTTCGCCCAAAAGATCGTCAATCTGTCCCATCATCGGGCGCACTTCGACTTCTGGATCCAGCAGCCCCGTCGGACGAATGACTTGCTCTACAATGGTATCAGTTTGTTCATACTCATAGTCACCCGGCGTTGCAGAGACATAGACGATTTGATGGATATGCTCCTCAAATTCTTCACGACGAAGGGGGCGATTGTCAACGGCTGACGGCAAACGAAAGCCATAATTTACCAACATCTCTTTACGCGCACGGTCTCCATTGTACATGCCCTTGATTTGTCCCATTGTCATATGACTCTCATCAATCATGATAAGCGAGTCTTCAGGGAAAAAGTCAAGCAAGGTATAAGGAGGCTCTC
The DNA here is from genome assembly GCA_031254295.1 of Streptococcaceae bacterium. Taxonomy (GTDB): domain Bacteria; phylum Bacillota; class Bacilli; order Lactobacillales; family Streptococcaceae; genus Lactovum. The sequence continues at coordinate 5,264 of JAIRUS010000168.1, forward strand.
CTTCTGCTCGGCCTTCCATATGACGGCTGTAATTTTCAATTCCTGAGCAATAGCCGAGCTCTCGCATCATCTCAATGTCATAGTTCGTCCGTTGTTCCAAACGTTGCGCTTCCAAAAGCTTACCTTCATCACGGAAAACTTTCAGTTGCTCTTGTAGCTCAGATTCAATACGTCCGATTGCATCTTCCATTCCCTCATCTCCGACCATAAAGTGGGTCGCAGGGAAGATAGAAATATGGTCAACATCCGCCAAAACTTGTCCTGTCAAGACATCAATTTCGCGAATACGATCGACTTCGTCTCCAAAAAACTCAATTCGAAAAGCATGCTCATCATTTGAAGCGGGGAAAACCTCGACTACATCACCACGTACACGAAAACGTCCACGTTGAAAGTCAATATCATTGCGCTCAAACTGAATCATAATCAGTTCATTGAGCAACTTGTCACGCGAAATCTCCTGTCCTGGACGAACAGACACAACTGACTTCTGATACTCTACTGGCGAGCCCAGACCGTAAATACAAGAAACAGATGCCACGACAATGACATCATTCCTCTCAAGCAGGCTTGAGGTAGCACTGTGGCGCAACTTGTCAATCTCATCATTAACTGACGAATCTTTTTCAATATAGGTGTCCGAGCTTGGCACATAGGCTTCTGGCTGGTAATAGTCATAGTAACTGACAAAATATTCAACTCGGTTATTCGGGAAAAATTCTTTAAATTCGCCGTAAAGCTGGCCTGCCAAAGTTTTATTGTGGGCAATTACAAGCGTCGGTTTATTCACACGGGCAATCACTTCGGACATGGTAAAAGTCTTACCAGTACCTGTCGCTCCGTGTAATATTTGCGCTTTTTCACCGTTTTCAATACCTTCTACCAAGGCTTCTATTGCCTGAGGCTGATCTCCCGTAGGACTATATTTACTCACAAGATCAAAATTATGACTATTTTCACGATCTAACATTTAATTTTCTTTCTAAAAATTAGCTTTATTTAATTAAAGACTCTATACTAGACTAGACTAAACTAGAAATCGAACAACTTTTTATTTTATCTGGCTTTCTACATAGTTAAGCGCAGCTTGAGCAAAACGTAACCAATCTTTTTGAAAGCCTAAAGGTACAACGACCCATTCTTTCATTGGACGCTTACCAGAGGGATCAAAAAGATGAGCTCCAGCATAACCTAAAGCCTCATCATGCTCTGGGTTGGCGAGTTTGAAAACCATGTCGTCTCCATAAAGGCCACAAAAGGCCTTACCACGAATTTTCAAGCTTGGCATGCCAAACATTTGTGACATCTCTGCATTTGACAAGTCTGCGGCAACTTGCCCATAAATTTTTTCTGAATTCATTATTTTTCGTTTCTCCCTTATTTATTCTAAGATTATCTTCTCAAAATATTCAAGCGCTTTATGATAAATGGCTGTCTTGATTCCAAAATCAGTTTCCAATATTTCATCTAAGTTCTTTGTCTGATAGCTTAAAAATTCTATTTCTTCTGGAAAACTGTTCAGATTGATTTTAGTTTTAACTGCAAGTTGAACCAAAAAATATTGCTGCTCCTGCCCGATGAAATCCCAGCCTCGAATATTCTTACCATCTGGAAAGTCATAGCGTAGTTTTTCTGGCGCCTTGGCGAGTATGTCAAAGTCCTTCACACCAAGTTCTTCTGAAAGCTCACGCCTTAGCGCTTCCTCCTCACTTTCGTCCTTCTCAATTCCACCTTGTGGAAAGCCCCAGCCTAGATGATCTTCTCGCTCAAAAATCAAAATCTGCTTCTTTGAATCTAAAACAACTGCCGCAACATTTGCGCGATATTTTTCCATATAAAAGTCCTATCTTCTGATAGGACTATTTTATCATTTTCTATAATCAATTGGCTTTTCAAATCTTATCATGTAGCAGTCTATATGCAAAGTCAGAAATTTGATCTTCAAAACTTTCTTCGGCTATGCTTGAATCTTTTAGATCTTCCAATAAGCTAAAATCTGGAAATTCATCTTTCAAAGAAGACATTTGGGCATCTCGCAAAATTTTTGCCGACTCACTCAAAATTTCAAAGTCAAACTCTGATGCAGTTGAGAGAATTTGAGAACCTTCACTCTCTGATGACACATTAAAACCGTAATCAAATAGCTTTTGCGAATGCGACTCCGATAGAATCTGTGAATCAAAAGCTGAGTCAAAGTCAGAGACATTTAAAAATTGATTTCTTGTAACCACCATTTAATTATATCAAAAAACTTCGCGTAGAGAATGTATAGAATACGTTGCTTGCTGATTTTCAATAAGCGAATCAAAGAAAATTGTATCAGATCCAGCAGACTTACCAGCTTCAATATCAATTTCTCGATCCCCAATCATGACAGTTTCGTGCTTGTCTAACTTATATTTTTCAAGCAAATAGTTAATCGAATCAGGTTTAGGTTTACGGGGAAATTTATTGTCAGAAGTTACTACTTCAGAAAAATACTGGACAATTTCTGCATTTTCCAAAATTGATAGAACTTGCTTATCACGATGAGAAATCATGAAATTTTTTCCACCAGCTTCTATGATTTTTCCCAATGTTTCTTTGGCTCCATCAAACAGAATCGGCTTTTCCAGAGACACGGCTTCTTGTTTTTTATACTCAGCTAAAAAATCGGGAATGTTTGAGGCAAATTGCTCAACAGCATAGGCTGTTGAGATTTTCAAAGCTGCATATATCTCATCATGCAAGCATACAACACCATGCCTAAAGAGAACTGTCACAAAAGCATGAGTTGATGCTTCATAGTTGTTAAGCAGCGTGCCGCCTAAATCCCAAATGTAATTTTTATAAATCATGCTCGATCCTTCGAGTTTAATATCTTTAATATCTGCACCAACTGTAACAATTAGTCTCCTGAGCCCACCTTACGCACGCCAGCAGCTCCTCCGCCACGATTGCTTGTCTTCGTGGCTTTAATATTTCCTGCGCCTGTCTTTAAGTCAGAACTTGCAAAACTATTTTTATTCTTTGCCTCACGAATTGCTGCGAGTTTTTCTTGCATCTGTTTCTTATCCATATAAATTCTTGTAAATCCTTTCTTATCCTTTCCTACTCTTTATTATTTTATCAAATTTTTCGAAGCTCAACAATCTTTGTTGCGACTTCATCCATAAATGCTTGGTCATGTTCAACGATAAGCATGGGTGCTTTGACTGATTTTAAAAGCTCTGTAGTCTGTTGCTGATTGAACACATCTAAATAATTCAGCACTTCATCCCAAATATAAAGCTGAGCAGTTTGAGAGAGTGCCTTAGCGACTTCCACTTTCTTTTGTTGCCCCTGAGACATTTGCTCTATCGGTAGATGAAAAGTTTCCCTCTCTAAACCAAGCTTTTTCAAATTAGATAGAAATTGTTCATAATCCAGATTTTCCTTTTCCGCAAAATCTGTCAAAAAACCTTTATTTTCATAAAACTGGCGTACATAAGAGATTTGTATTCCTGATTGTACCTCAGCCTTACCAAATATTTTACCATCAAATTTACCAAATAGGTAATTGATTAAGCTAGACTTCCCTATTCCATTTTCCCCTTTTATCACGAGAATTTCACCCGCCTTTAATTCGGCCGAAAATTCTCTAAAAAGGGGCCGCTCATAGCCCAGACTGAAATTTTCAAATCGGATAAAGGACTTATGAAAATCAGATTTAAAATTCATTTTTAACTGTTCTGTAATTTCAAGATTTTTCAAAAGCTTTTCTTTATCTACAATTTCTTGCTTCATGCGTTTTTGTAAGTTCATAGACTTTTGCATCATAGAGGTCGCCTTGGCACCGATATAACCTTTGTCAACTCTTTTTGTCTCTGTGTCAAATCCTCGTTTCTTTCTGGATTTTGAGGCCTCCAGTTTTCGTGACCAACTTTCTTTTTCTCTGGCAGTTTTTTGAAGCCTTAGAATATCTCTTTTCAGCTTCTCATTTTCTATATACTCAAAATCATCTCTTAGCTTTTTCTCAGTTTCATACATTGAAAAATTTCCCTGATAAAGCTGAATCTTCTCTCGTTCAATCGCAAGCACATGATCAACACTTCGATTCAAAAAATCTCGATCATGCGACACCAAGATAAATCCTGACTTCTTTTTTAAATAATTTGCTACTTTTAGGCGACTAGCTAAATCCAAATGGTTCGTTGGCTCATCAATCAGAGGAAAATTATCTTTATCCAGAAAAAGTATCGCCAGAAGACATTTACTCTGTTCACCGCCTGAAAGGCTCCTGAAAGGACGCCATAGTACATCTAGATCTGTATCCAATAATGTCAATTCTCTTTTAAGTTGCCAGTCTTCAAAGCCCGCAAGCTCCTGCAAAGCATAAATTGTTAATTGCTCAGAATCTGTTATTTCTTGCGGAAAATAGACAAATTTCTTAGCTGTTTTAATAGGCGATGAACCTTCTAGCTTTCCCGATAAAAGCTTCAACAAGGTTGTCTTACCTCTTCCATTACGGCCTACAAGCCCCAAGTGCCAACTATCATCAATGTTGATATTCGCCTTATCAAATATGAGTCGATCCGCATAAGAAAAATTTAAATTTTTTATTTCAATATTTGTCATATAAAAACTCCCCAGATTTCTCCAGAGAGTCCTACACAAAAAGCCAAATCAATTATTTGGTGAAAAGGTGCATAAAAACCAGAGAAATCATTCATTTTATAGAATTTTTCTTTAGCTTAAATGCGCAATAGACCGTACCACCTTTTCTTTAGTTAGTCAAAGTTTATCAGATTTTTAAAAATCTGTCAAATTCTAGTTTTTCTTTATTTTAGTCTTCATCACCACGAAGACGCACGTTTTGCTCTATGCGTTTCGCTAGCATACGTCGATACTTATCACGAGTCTTCCCACGCCGTTCAGGCGATTCCTTATTATACTTGATAGATAAAATCAAGCCAACACCAATAATATTTGATATCAGGTTTGATCCTCCTTGAGAAATAAAGGGCAAAGGAATACCTGTCAAGGGTAAAATTCCAATTATTGCGCCAATATTTTCAAAGACATGAAAGAGCAGCATCATTGTAAAGCCTCCCGCAATCAGGGTATAGAAAAGATTATTAGCTTTAAGCGTTGCACGCATCATTCGGTAGATGAGATAAAGATAGAGGAAAATTACGAGAGCAGCTCCCACAAAACCTGTAGCCCCTGCAATCACAGTAAAGATCATGTCTGATTCACGCACTGGCACTGCGATTTGCGCCACTCCAGACCCAATCCCGAAAACACCTCCAATTGCTGTCGAAATCAAAGCCTGTGACTGTTGATAGGAATTGTATTGAACATCTGAAAAAGGATGCAACCAAGCTTGAAAACGAGCCGATTGATAGGCTTGGAAGCCTAAACTATTCAAAAGTTTCTGCCCCTCTGGTGTAATCAATACATAGATAAATCCTGCAATTGTCAAGACAAAAACAAGGATTAAAGGAAGTAAAATTTTCCAGCTTATTCCCGAAATTAAGAGCATTCCCGCAAAAATTGCTAGAAAAACCAGAAGAGTACCAAAGTCATTTTGCATATGGGGGCCTATTAAAATAAAAGCAATTGGAAGCAGTGAAATAATCATCTCCAAAATAAGAAAAAAATCATTTCGTAGTGTGTGCTTTGGATTTTTCTCCCTAAAGCTTACAATCAGTCTTGATAAAAACAGAACATAAGCAACTTTCATCAACTCGGAGGGCTGAAATAAACTCGTCCCCGCTATTGCAATCCAACTTTTCGCTCCCGTTGCCAAATAGACCGCTCGGCTATAAAAAAATACGGGAATTATCATCAAAACTAACCCTACACCATAAATAATTGGCGCTATTGACCAGAGCGCTCGGACATCAAGATGCATAACAAAGAAGGCCGCTGCCATTCCGACTAACAACCATGCTCCCTGCTGAATCAACAACGTATTGGCCTTTAGCGGATAATCAGTTGTTAATGAGAACCAAAGCGCCACAAATCCTATCAGAATAAGCAAAAAGACTGGCAAAATTAATGCATAGTCAATTCTTGAATCATTTAAAAACTTACGATTGTGAATTCTTTCCATTTTTACCATTCTACCATGATTGTTGTAAAAAAATATTTCTATTTCTTTACAATTTGAAAAATTATCTCAGATATCATATCCAAGATAATTCCTTTTAACCGCCTATTAGTTTCTTTAAAAACTCGCCACCATATACCAAAAAATAGGAATAAATAAAAATAGAGGGAATCTTCCCCACAAAGATTGTGAAAATAAAGAATTTATAGGTCATTTTGGTCTGACTTGAAATCAGAACTAAGGCATCATCTGGAGCAATCGGCGCACAAATCAGAGCAAAGAAGACCCAGTCATAGCGTCTATGACTTCGCTCATAGATTCCCATAAAGCGATGGTAGGTCTTTTCCTTAACAAAAGTTCTAATAAGAACAGTACCATAACGCCGTCCAACATAAAAGAGACCTAGCGAACCAAAACAAATACCAATGTAATTATAAACAAATCCCATAACTGGGCCGAAAATCAAGACCCCTGCCGCTTGCGATAAACCGCCTGGAATAATCGGAATAATAATCCCAATCACGGTGATAGATACAAAGATGAATGGACCAAGAATTTGATGTGCTAAAACAATATTTTTAAGAACTGTTTGATCTGTAAAGGCGCCAATCCTATATAAATATATGGCACCAAAAATCGTTGCAATTATCCCTAATACAGAGATGATATTAAAAATTCGCTTTATAAGTTTTGCGAGCTGCGGATTCATAATTTTCCTCTCTATTAACTTTTAATTTTATATACAATCTTTGCGAGCTTTATCTTAGATAAAGCTTTGTCCTATGTTTCTAGTCTTTGGCTTGAAGATAACTCTCTGCGTCTTTCACCCAAGTCGCCATTTCCTTGGACAAAGACTCAAAGCCAATATTTTCACGATTATCCGTTGCAAAGTGCTTCCGATGCGCCTTATGAAGCTCCGGTTCTTCTTCTAGGGAGCGAACAGATAATGAAATCTTACCTGAATATTCATCAAAATCAATCACTTGAACTTTCAACTTTTGTCCGATTTCAGCAACCTCATGAATATCCTTAACAAAACCTGACTGAATCTCTGAGATATGAACTAGACCTTTTTTATCATCTTCACCAAATTTCACAAATGCTCCATAAGGTTGTATACCAACTACTTCTGCATCAAAGATATCTCCAATTTTCACTTCATGTTTACGAAAAACATCTTCTGAAGCTTTCAAAACTTTTTTCTTTTTAGCTTCGCTAATTGTGACAGATTCAATGATAATCGGCTCGTAAGGGCGATCATTGTAATCCACCGCAACATCAGCCATTTTATCCAAAACTTCAAACGAGGCCTCATCTGCCAGATGGCCAAAGACCGTATGGCGTCGGTCTAAATGCGGCGTGCCTCCGTTTACTGCGTAGCTTTTAGCAATTTCACTCGGCCAACCAGCAGATTCTAAATCCCGACTTGAGTAATCAGAGCTCGGCTTCTGCACAATGAAAAATTGTGAGCCATTTGTATTTGGTCCTGCATTTGCCATTGACAGGGCTCCACGCAAGTTAAATAACTCATCTGAAAACTCATCTTCAAATCGCTTACCATAAATGGAAGTTCCACCAGCTCCTGTCCCTGTAGGATCTCCACCTTGAACCATAAAATCATTGATGACACGGTGAAAAACCACACCATCGTAATAATTTTTCTTAGCGAGTTCTAAAAAGTTTTTAACTGTTTTAGGCGTAAGCGAATCAAAAAGTTTAATCTTCAAGTCACCAAGATTGGTATGAATAACAACTTCTGTCCCTTTGGCTTTTTTTAAATCTAATTGTGGATAGTTCATTCAATAATTCCTAATTCTATAAGTGCTTTGTAAATTCCGTCATTTTCAACTGTATCTGTCACATAGTCAGCTTTTTCTAATATCTCTGGATGAGAAACTTTCATCGCGACCGATAAACCTGAGAAATCGAAAAGTTCACGATCATTTAGCTCATCACCGAAATTCATTAAGTTCTCTGCCATCAAACCAAGACTTTCAAGAACTTTTTCAACTCCAATTGCCTTTGAACCAATTCTCGGCAAAATATCTGACGAGTTAGGATGCCAACGTACCATTCTTACTTCATCAGCAAATTTCTCAGGTAGCTTGATTTGATCATCATGGTCAGAGATTGAGACCAATTGATAAACAGAATTTTTTTTATAAAAATCTGGATCCTCTGGAATCTCTCCATAGACCGGTTCTAAGGCTGATTGAGCTAAATCAGTCCATTTCGAGATTGCAACTGCATGATTGCCATAAAAAACATAATCACTGTTGACTGACTTTAACCATTCAATCTGTTTCTCAACAAAGTCTGTATTATAATGCTGATCATAGATAATATTCTCGTTTTTATCCTCAACATAAGCTCCATTTGCCGTAACATAGAAATCTGGCTTTAAAGCGCGTACTTCTGGAATAACTCCGTAAAGATTTCTTCCTGTTGCGATTCCCGTTAGGATACCATTTTGACGTAATTTTTCAAAAGCCATCGCCACTGACTCTGGCATGAAAGCCGTATCTTTTGCTCGTAATGTGTCATCAATATCAAAGAAAATAATTTTGATATTTTTGGCTTTTTCCCGTAAATTTTCCATAGGACAATTATAACGTATCCTATCGAAAACAACAAACTTTTTTCTATAAATTTCAGAAAGTGCTAAAAGTGATAATTCTAGCCTTCGCCTAGTTTGTGGTTCATCGCATAAATCACTGCTTGTGTCCGATCTTCGACTTTCAGCTTCACAAAGATGTTAGATACATGCGTTTTGACTGTTTTAAGAGAGATAAAAAGTGTATCCGCGATTTCTTGATTTGATGAGCCCTTTGCAAGTTCACGTAAAACTTCCATCTCTCGGCTTGTCAAATCATCATAGAGTTCATGAGGACGATGCTCATGTTCAGCAATCTTTTCTTTTACGGACTCTGACAGTACATCTTCACCGTTGGCTACTTTACGAATCGCTTCAGCAATTTCATGTGCTTGAGAGGTTTTTAAAATGTAGCCTTTCGCCCCTGCTGCAAGAGCAGGAAAAACCTTCTCATCATCTAAGAAACTTGTCAAAATCAAGATACGTGCACTTGGATTTTTTCCAAGAATCGTTTTAGTGGCCTCAATTCCGTCCATGCGATCCATCACAAGGTCCATAAGAATAACATCTGGTTTAAACTTATCTGCCTTGAGAACTCCTACCTGACCGTCAGATGCTTCCTCAATCACCTCAATATCCTCTTGAACATTCAAAAAACTAGACAAACCAAGTCTAACCATCTGATGATCATCTACAATCATCACTTTTATTTTATCTGACATAAATTATCTTCCGTTTTCTATTCCTTATTTGTATCCACTTTTGGAATCCTAATTTCAACTTTGGTTCCTCGGCCCGGTGCTGTGATAATCTTACAGCGCCCTCCAAGTAACAAAGCCCGTTCTTTGAGATTAGACAGGCCGTAACTCGTCGTACGTGTCTCTGTCTCATCGAATCCAATACCATCATCTGACATAGTCAAGATAATATTATCTGTACTTTCTCGTAAGCTGATATCAATATTTTCAGCGTGAGCATGTCGAAGTGTATTTGACAAGATTTCCTGTGCCATTCGGAAGAAATTATCTTCTATATTGGCTGTACTATGCACATCGTCAAGTCGATAATTAATATTTGCAGATATCTTAGCTGTTAATTCATTAATCAAACTCGTCAAGCCGATACTAAGCGATTTCCCTTCAAGCTCAATTGGGCGCAAATGCAACAGCAAAGCTCGCATTTCATTTTGTGCTTCATGTAATATTTTCAAAGCCAAAGAAGTCTGAGCCTGGCTTGTCTTTAAATCTGTT
>JAIRUS010000007.1 GCA_031254295.1 Streptococcaceae bacterium
TTAAACCACTCTGCCTGATAGCTCGTTGGGTTATATTTAATGATACCGATTGGTAAAACTTCCAAGGTATGCTGAAGAGACTCTTCTGCGTTCTCATTACTAAAATTAATAAGCTCCAAACGATCAATTTGAAATTTGCTTCTGGCATAAAAGACCAAGCTTAAAATTCCAATATTTATGAGAAAAATGACAATAAAATTTAACAGTGATGATTTCAATAATAACATCAAAATCACCTCAGTAAAAGTCGCAATACTTACAAGAGAAATCAACAAAGCAGTTGATGGAAGGTAATTATTTTTCTTCATAAATTATGTTTTATTTTACCATAATTAGCTCCGAAAAGATAGATGGGCTATCAAATTATGTAAAGCTGAAATAGCTAGAGCTACTGCTTTATTTGAGAAACCATAAATTATGTAATACTAAAAAGAATCTCATTATTGAGACTCCTTCCGCTTATCAGCTTTCCTATCTGCCACACGAGTTTGACGTTCCAATTCGCGTTGGATATCACGCTCAGGCGAATATTTGGCCTTCCAATTATCTGGTTTCAATAATTTTCCTGAGTTACTGTCAAAATGTGGTTTTCCATCAGGAAAAATCTTAGCCATATTTGCTTTATGAACAATCCGAAATATTTCGTAAGAATCTACACCAGATAGAACTAAACTTCCATAGACAAAATATAAAAGATCAATCAGGCTATCAGTTTGCTGAGTCAATGGTAAGCCATCAGCCGGCTTAGCCATCACCTTTTCAGCGGCACGGTCAATTTCTTTATGCATCTGAACAATCGAATTTTCAAATTGATCAAGATTAGATCCGGAGACGGCCTTTAAAAACTCCACTATTTCTTCAATTTCAAAAGCTGCACGATGCTCAGCCTCAATCATTGAAAATAAACGTGGCACTTCTTGAGTTTTTCCATCCATCAAACGGTGGAATTCCTTTACTAGATTATATTCAATATCCTTAGAAATAAAACTTTCATTCTCTTGATATTCAATTAAGCCATAGTAAGCCAAGGCTTTCGCAATACCGTCTGCTCCATTTGAAGTTGTAATATGGTCTGCAATTTCTTTTACAGCTGGTCGTGCATTTCCCATCGCAACACCATATCCAGCTCCATCTAGCATTTCCATATCATTTTCAGAATCCCCAAAACACATCACCTCAGTTAGGGAAAAATCAAAAATATCTCCAAGTCGCTTAATCCCTCTTAACTTTGATGTTCCAATCGTGAGCAAATCGGCAGAATAAGGATTAGAGCGCGTAACAGCCAGTCCTGGAAATTTCTCTACTAATTTGTCTGATTCATCTGCCGTTGAAACCATCATAATCTGATAAATAGGATCTTTCATCAATTTATGCAAGTTATAAACTACTGGTCTAAATTGACGAACAAAATTTTTGAACAAAGTTCTGGCAAAGTTCGCAACAAAGCCTGGCAAAATTCCCGCGATATAACCAGCAGTCCGTGTTTCACCAAATTTTAAAAGACCAGAGCCTACTATCCCGTCAGCCTTTCCAAAAGACAAATCTCGGTGATTATCAGCTGCATAACGAATAATTTTGCTAATCAGTCTTTTCTCCATTGGATTCTCATAATAGACATTTTTAGAATCCAAAATATATTGCCCATTATAGGTCACCGCGAAATTTAAATTTAATTCTTCCAATAGCGGGGCAGCAAAAGCAGGACCACGTCCTGTTGCAATTCCTACCAAAATACCACTTCTTCGCATATCAATAATTGCTTGCCTTGTTGAGGCGGCAATACCACGCGTTGGTGTTAAAAGTGTACCATCTAAGTCAAAAAAAACAGCCTTTACATTGTTCATAACAGCTTTATTATACTTTATTTTGACAAAAATTAAAATAATTAACCGTCTCATAATAAATTTTAAGGACAAATTCTGATATAATCAGACTATGAGAAAAATTCTTGTTTTACATACTGGCGGAACGATTTCAATGTCACAGGATACTGATGGCAAAGTAATTTCTAACACATCAAATCCTTTAATGACTAACGAACCCGAGATGAATGATGTCACCCTGCAAACAGAGGATATTTTTAATCTTCCAAGCCCCCATATCACTCTTAAAAATATGCTCCAGATTCAGCGACGTATTCTCAAAGCATTCTTTGAAGAGGGATTTGACGGAGCTGTTATTACTCATGGAACTGATACGCTTGAAGAAACAGCTTATTTTCTAGATTTAACGCTTCCGCATGGAGCTCCTGTCGTGATTACTGGGGCTATGCGCTCAAGTAACGAGCCTGGAACAGATGGTTATTTCAACTTTATATCGGCTATACGTGTAGCCAGTGATCCAGCTTCTCGCAACCGCGGCGTCTTAGTCGCAATGAACGCCGAGATTCATGCCGCCCGCTTTGTTACAAAAACTCACACTACGAGTGTTTCAACCTTCCAGACCCCCACTTATGGGCCAATCGGGATTTTAACGCACGATAAAATTATCTTTCATCAATCCCTTGAACTTGCAGAACAGATTGCTGTTCATTCAGTGGAGGGGCGAATTCCTATTATCAAGGCCTACTCTGGCATGGACGGACAAATTTTTGACTTGCTTAATCCACAAAATTTAGATGGTCTTGTCATCGAAGCTCTCGGCGCTGGCAATATACCACCCGAAGCCTTTAAATCACTAAAAAAACTCATTGAAGCTGGACTTCCCATCGTGCTCACGTCGAGATGTTTTAATGGAGTTGCCGAGCCAATCTATGCCTATTCTGGAGGTGGGAGTGAGCTTTATGTTGCCGGCATCTTCTTTGCTAAAGAAATTAATGCCCAAAAAGCGAGAATTAAACTCATCTTAGGAATCAATGCTAAGCTTTCAAACCTTCGAGACTTTATAGAAAAATAACGCCTAAGCGTTATTTTTTATTTATATTATGGCTTTAAGCCAGTCGTTTATGAAATAAACGGCAAGAACACCCCCGTTGAACGGGTGGCTGACTAGACTTCAAGTCTCCATTTTTCTTATTCCTATGTATAATAAGAGTGTTCAGGCTCTCAAGAAAGGAATAAGAGAAATGGCAAAATCTAGTTATAGTCTATCACACACAAAATGGATGTGCAAATATCATATTGTTTTCACATCGAAATATCGTCGAAAAGTCATCTATAATAATGTACGAGCAGACCTTATTATTATCTTCAAACAATTATGTAAATATAAGCAAGTTGAGATTTTAGAGGGGCATATCATGCCAGATCATGTCCATATTCTAGTGACGATTCCACCAAAAACCTCTGTATCAAGTTTCATGGGCTATCTCAAAGGAAAAAGTTCGCTTATGATTTTTGATCAGTATGCGAATTTGAAATATAAATATGGCAATAGAAAATTTTGGGCAGAAGGTTACTATGTGAGTACGGTCGGGTTGAATGAAAAAGTGGTCGCCAAATATATCCGCGAGCAAGAAAAGCGCGATATTGCACTAGATAAATTAAGCGTAAAAGAGTATGAAGATCCTTTTAGTGACGGGAACTTCCGGACAAAATAAGCCCGTTTAGACGGGCAGCGAAAGCGTTGAGGACAGAGAGCCTGAGCGTTTTTTGCGAAGGCTAGCGACTTTAGTCGCAGTCGGTATTCCATGGGTGGAGCCCATAGAACAAACCACCCGTTTTACGGGTGGTTATGATTTTATAAAATAATTATTTCACAACTTCTTGCAGTTCCTGCCAGATTTCCTCAAGCTCTTGATATGAATAAGCATTCGCCCCTGATGCCAACTTGTGTCCGCCACCATCATGTCGTCGCGCAATTTCGTTTATAGGAATCGTCTTACTTCTCATCCGAACTCGATAATGGCCATCTGGCTGTTCAACAAAAACCGCCCAAGACTTAATGTCACGAATATTTCCAGGGACTCCAACAATCCCAGCTGTCTCACTATCCTTAAGATTCATCGATTTAAGCAACTCTTGAGTTAACGTCACACAAGCTGCCCCATTGGCAGAAATAACAAGATTCTCATACACATAGCCCTGTAGACGTGCAACCTTCATATCAAAAGAAGTCATCATTCTGCCAAGCAAGGCACGATCAAAATCTTTTTCAGCCAATTTTGCAGCTAGAGAGAGCGTCTTAGGACTTGTTGAGGGATATAAAAAACGTCCCGTATCACCAATAATTCCAGCATACAACAAACGCGCAGCTTCAGCTGGTATCTCAAGATTTGTCTTTAGCGCAAAATCCGTGATAATTTCAGAGACAGAGCTTGCTGAATCATCAACATAAATCAAATCGCCATATGAATCATCATTAGGATGGTGATCAATTTTTATCACGCAGTCAGCATTACTCCAAAACTTCCCGTCAATTCGAGGGCGATTCGCCGTATCGCAAACAATTATAAGTGCGTCAGAAACATCGCCTGAAAATTCATCCATTTTTGTTAGATATGCTAACGTTGGCTCATCGTAGCCAAGTGAACAAATCTGTTTTTCAGGAAAGTTAGCTCTCAAAATCTCGCGAAGGCCACATTGCGAACCAATCGCATCAGGATCTGGATTCTGATGACGCAAAATTATGATGTTATCATATTCAGCTATTTTTAATAAAATCTCATTAAAAGTATTATACATAGAGCTCCCTTACTTATGTGTAAAATTATATCATGAAATCAGCTAAATTTATATAAAAAAAGCAGAAACCCTTCTGCTAACCTTTGCCCAGAACCGGGGTCGAACCGGTACGTCCGTAAAGACACCAGATTTTGAGTCTGGCGCGTCTGCCAATTCCGCCATCCGGGCATATATAAACTGGGGTAGCTGGATTCGAACCAACGAGTGCAGCAGTCAAAGTGCTGTGCCTTACCGCTTGGCTATACCCCAATAAAGAGGCGGATAATGGGAATCGAACCCACGTATGTCGGTACCACAAACCGATGTGTTAACCACTTCACCATATCCGCCATGACTTACAGAAAATAAATAATTTCATTAACTGATAATTATTGCTTACGCAATACACGGGCAGTAGGAATTGAACCCACACTAAAGGTTTTGGAGACCTTTGTACTACCTTTATACGATGCCCGTATCCGAATGAAAATGGAGGGGAGAGGATTCGAACCTCCGAACCCGAAGGAGCGGATTTACAGTCCGCCGCGTTTAGCCTCTTCGCTACCCCTCCAAATATTTAAAAAATTGAAAGCGAACTTTCAATATGGGAGTTAACGGGATCGAACCGCTGACCCTCTGCTTGTAAGGCAGATGCTCTCCCAGCTGAGCTAAACTCCCCGATAGAACTAGTAGACTAATTCTAATCAAACAACTGCTTGGGAAAGCCCTTATCTCACAGGGGGCAACCCCCAACTACTTCCGGCGCGGTGAGGCTTAACTTCTGTGTTCGACATGGAGACAGGTGTATCCCTCACGCAATGATTC
>JAIRUS010000021.1 GCA_031254295.1 Streptococcaceae bacterium
GATAATCGACGAGCTCAAAATCGCATTGGCCTGCATGGTATCGTAGTTCTGCTTTTCAAAGAGTTTGACAAAGGCAAAGACAATCACGGCATAAATCGGAATTGACGCGAGAACCAACAGGAATAATTGCACATTTTGAACGCCTAAAACCACTCCGGTCAACAGGAGGATTGTCACATCTAAAAAGAGGGACATGACACTCGCTGCGAGGGCATTTAAAATCGTATTGGCATCAGAGAAACGACTCGTGATTTCTCCCGTGCGTCGGGTCGCAAAAAAAGACATCGGTAATTCAAACAGATGTCTGATATAAGATAAAATGACCTCAATGGCGAGGCGTTGTCCGAGAACATTGAGTAAAAAAGTCTGAGCAAATTGGAGCACTTGCTGGATAATGTACGTAAAGATAAGGGCAATCGAAATAATTCCCAAGGTTTGTTTCAGAGCGTTAGGGACATAGGTATCAATAATTGCCTGAAGATAATAAGCACCGACAATATTGATGAGGGTAACAAGGAGCGATGCCATCAAGATATTGGCAATGAGCTTGCGCTGTTTCACAAGCAAGGGCACGAAATCAAAAAGTGAGCTGACTTTTTCTTTGCTTGGCGTATAGTCAGGCCTAGGAGCCAGAAAAATTGCGACCCCTGTCCATTGGCTTGCGAATTTATTCTTAGATAGCTTGGTTTGCTTGACGGTCGGGTTGGGATCCGCGATGAGGACATCGTGCTTCGTCTGACCAGTCACGACATAGTAATGGAGAAAGTTCTCAGAAGTCACGACATTCGCAATAAAAGGAAAAGGCAGCTCTTTTGCTTCAAAGAGGCTCATGTCTGCACGCAGAGGGCGTGTGTCAAAGCCTAGATCAGCCGCAGCTTTGACAAGCCCAAGCGCTGTCGTCCCTTCCATCGTCGTGCCAGCTTTCACACGCAAACGTGCCAATGAAATCTCAGTCTTATACACACGCGCAATCATCGCGAGAGCCGCGACACCACAATCTGCTTCATCAACCTGTGCGACATAGTGCGATTTTTTAAATTTCATTTGCTTCTTCCATTTCTAGGAAAACGTATACTTTCGTTTTTTTGATTTTACTTACAGTTTAACTATAAGTTCTTTATATAACGTTTCGCATATATTATACTACTTTTATATTTTGAATGCTGCCTCTTGAAACAACGATGAAAAGATGGATCAGAGCTTAGAAATTTTTAAGGTACTGGGTTGTGAGCACCTGTTTTCTATGTATCAGGCATTTTATGAACAACATACAGAATCCAAAGCCATCAAAACAGAGGCGATTTCGAGCCAAAAATAAAAAAGCGGTCCAGATCTGGACCTTTTTTTCATCTTTAAAAAAACGTGCTATACTGACTATAGAAACAGAAAACAAAAACAAACAGAAAGACAACACGAGGTACAGTCCAATGCAGAAGATTTGAAAGGGTTTCAAACAAAAAGTATCAATCGAACGTCGAGGTCACTATTGATACTCATCGCACATTGCAAAGTGCTATAAACTATAGCACAACTCTAAATATAAGAAAGATGGTCTATGATGACGAACGAAAAATTAATGGCTCTTGATTTTGTGGAGCTTAATGATGAAGAACTACAGGCAATAACAGGTGGTTTAGTGGTTCCAGTTCCATGCTATCCCAATCTTTATAAGTATATTTTAAAATTTTTGTTTTAGAAAATTATTTAACGAAAAAAATGATGTAAACAGAAAGGCGGCTTAAGATGATTAACGAAAAAATGATGGCTCTTGATTTTGTAGAATTGACGATTGAGGACTTAATGGAAGTAACGGGTGGATATATAGTGGGACCTTCTTTTGGACGAGTTCCTTCTCAAACTAAATCTATCAATCCGTTATTCAGTTGGTTATATGTTGTATTGTAATATCAAAAATCTTTAGAAAGGTCGGGTGAGTCCAATGTTTTATTTAAAATAATAAAAAAGTATCAATAGAGCTTTGAGGTCGCTATTGATACGGTCGCACATTGCAATGCTATATCATTATAGCACAACTCTAAATATAAGAAAGAGGACAACAAAATGTTAGCACAAACAATGAATCTAAATACAGACTTTTTTGCTCAACTGGAAGTCGTAAATGATGAACAACTGATGGAGATTGTCGGAGGTAACTGGAGCTGGAAAGCATTTGGGCAATCAACTGTTGGTGGAGCGGTTGGCGGAGCAGTAGCAGGAGCCGCTGGAGGGACAATGACCCTACCTGTAGTTGGAACTGTAGCTGGGTGGGCAGGGGGTGGAATCCTTGGTGGAGTTGGTGGCGCAGCTGCATATACAGTCGCTGGATGGTGGTAAAATGGCAAATGTGAAATGGTGGAGCTACTTAATAATCGGAGCGGTAGCTGCTCTGTCTTTTAATCTTTTAGAGAGACTAGGAGTAAATGCTTGGCTTTCACTTATAATAGGGATTCTATTGAGTGTTTTAGTCGGTACTATGCTTAGAAAAATATTTCCTAGTCAGAACGGGTGAAAAGAAGATAAAAACTCATTTCCATTTTAGGAAACAAATAAAATTGGGCTTATAATAAAAGTGTAGATAAGATTTAAACAGATAGCCAAAAAGAAAGGTGGGTGAGTCCAATGACTTATTTAGAAAAATAAAAAAGTATCAATAGAACTTCGAGGTCATATTGATACTCGTTGAACACACAAAGTGCTATAAGCATTATAGCACAACTCAGAAAAAAGAAAGGTGGTCTATGATGATGAACGAAAAATTAATGGCTCTTGATTTTACTGAGCTCAAAGATGAGGAACTTGCAATGGTAAATGGAGGACGTCTTTCCACTAGCCAATACAGTCAGCTTGTAGCATTACAAATATCAACTTCAGTTTCCAACAATGTAACATTGTTGAGCTATGAACTTTCACAATCCTATTTCTACTATTGATATTCATAATAGCTTAAAACCGAAAGGACTGATACATGAAGCCTGAGTATGAAAATCTAACGATTGAAGAAATCTATAATAATGGTTTGGCAAGAAAAATTGGTGTTCCCAAGTTTTCTTGGACATTTGCAACGCCTATGGTTTATTCAATAAGTCAGCCGATTAATAATCGTGGACAAATCACAATCGAGGAACTTTATTCAAGTTTGACTGAGAATGAAAAGAAGATGACTGTTTCGCAATATCTAGATTCAAAAAAGCCATCAAATAGGATCTTTTGGATACTTGGTGGGATAAGTCTATTGACGATTGGTGTGACTCTGTTTGTTTTTATAAGCTCGCTAAATAAATAGTAATGTGGAGCTTAAGCTCTTAAATGTAAAGTTATAAAAATCATATAACAAAATAAAAAATAGAAGAGGAAAATAAAATGTCGAAACAAAATGTAAATTTAGATGAATTGTTCATGAATCAATTTGAAAAAATGTCGGAAGAAGAACTCGCTAACGTAGATGGTGGGGCTCGTTATACTGGAAATAATGGCTGGCTTGCAGCTCTACAAGTGATAGCAGATGTTGCTGAGGGCGGCAGCGGTGCTTGGGGCGCAGTTTATTATTAACAACCAAATTGGAAAAGTATAATGGGAATTCAAGATAAGGAGGGGGCATGATATTTCTTTTAGCAGGAATTCTTACATTGATGCTAACAATATGGCAGATTTATCAAGTAAGGAAAGCTTGGAGAACCACAATTAAATATTCAAACAAAACGGACAGTCCGTTTAAACTAGTAGGAGTAGGTGTGTTTGGGAGTTTTAGCGGAGTGTTGTTCATGATACTTACAATCTGTTTTATCGCAATAGGAATTTCTAGGATTATGTCTGGACAAATTTGGGCTCTTTATTAAAAGAGCAAGGTATAAGGCATGAATTGTATCATGCCTTTATTTAAATGTTAGGATTGGAGATAATTGATGCAAAAATCTGAAATAATTGACTTAATTAAAGATTCTCGGATAAAATCAGCACTTGAAGAACAAACAGGCTTAATTTTTGAACCTCAACGATTAAACTTTAAATTGGCCCTTGTTATGCTCGTTAAAAATCAAGAGGAAAATATTGAAAATGTTTTGATGAAACTACGGCAAACAGATATTGACGAGTTTATAGTTGTAGATACGGGTTCAACTGATCAAACAGTAGATATTTTGAAATCCCTGGATTTTATTTCTTTATACGAATTGGAATGGAAAGAAGACTTTGGATATATGCGTAATAAAGCTGCAGAATTTACTGACGCAGATTGGATTTTAACGGTAGATTCAGATGAAATATTAATGACCAATGTAAGATTGAAATCTTTAATCGTGGCGCTTGAAGATTCTGTGAAGGTTCCATTTAGCGTTGCATTTGAACAACATTATGAAGGACAATCAGCTTACGGATACCCAGAGCGATTATACTCGCCTAAAGTCAGTCGTTATTTTGGTAAAGTACATGAAGAAGTGAGGGATTTTGAGAATAATCCAGTTCAGGTAATTGAAAGTAGGGTATCAATTACAAATCTTGGCATTTCTAAAAGTGAGAATGAAAAATTTGATAAGAGCAGGAGATATACAAGTCTGATTTATGAGATGATGAAAATTGAACCAGAAAATCCGCGTTGGCTGGGGTTCTCAACATTTGAAGATTTGAGTCAATATTATACCGAAGGGGAATTTGAGCAATTGATTAGCAAGCAACTTTTTGAAGGAGAATCTTCTTTGTTGTCAGAAGTTATTATTTTTCAGAAACATAAATATTTGCTTATCCTTATTGAGCGATATGCGAGTTTCTTGATTGCTATTAATCAAGTTGAGAAAGCACTTCGTTTGTTGTTGGAGGGTAGGAAAATATTTCCGCAAAATTCCTATTTGTTATTTTTTAAGGTTGTAGCTGAATTGGAAATTATTAGGCAAAAAGCTCGAAAAAGTTTGAAAGAAAATTTAGCTCTTTATTTGTCTTTGGATAAAGAAAGAAGTTATGATGAAAGTCATCAAGATACTCAACTTTTGGAAACGGGAATTGCAGAATTAAATAAATTATCTGGCAATAAAAAGGTGGCTGATATAATCATGTCGCAGATAACGGATGAGAGGTCTCTCTATTTTTGGGAAAACTGGAATGATATCAGGGACGAGAGGTGAAAAATGGCAATCACCAAACAAAGCAAAGCCGAGTTGACAGAAGCTGAAAAAATTTCAGAAATTTGAAAAAATGGTCCAGATTTGGACTCTTTTTTCATCTTTTAAAAAAGCGTGCTATACTGATTATAGAAACAGAAAACAAAAAAGAAAGACAACACGAGGTACCGTCCAATGCAGAAGAATTGAAAGGGGTTAAAAAAAAGTATCAATAGAACTTTGAGGTCATATTGATACTTGTCGCACATGCAAAGTGCTATAAGCATTATAGCACAACTTAAAATAGAAAGGTGGCCTATGATGACGAACGAAAAATTAATGGCTCTTGATTTTGTGGAGCTGACAGATGAAGAATTACAAGAAATTAATGGTGGACGCCAATCAGCAGTAGAAGGTGGTGATGTAATATTACTACCAGCTGTTGGTGATAGCCCTTGGTGGAAATTCTGGTAAAACCGCAGAAAGCAAAAGGAAAATCAAAATGAAAAGAAAACTTAAAACTATAACTATATGCTTTATTTTAGTTTTCTTTTTGTTTTTTATTTTTAATCATTCAATTAGAAATATTTTTATTTCTGAGAATATTGATCATTACGCACTTTCAAAATACTCAATAGAAGATATTGAAAAGAATCAAGCGAAAGATGGACATTTCGATTTTTCAAATACCTCGTCCTTATCGCTTACTACGGTTTTAAGTGTTTTACCAAAAAAATTACTGGTTGTTGGGGCGATTTCAGTGCCAGATTTGTCTATTGATTTGCCGATTTTTCTTGGAGTAGATAACTCTACTATTGCCACAGGCGCTGGGACGATGAAAGCTTATCAAGAAATGGGAAAGGGAAATTATGCACTTGCGAGCCATAATTTGATTAAGAGCGCACCAAAACTCTTATTTAGCCCATTAACTAAAGCCAAAGCGGGTATGGCAATCTATCTGACAGATAAATCAGAAATTTATCAATATAAAATTGTAAAGATTGAAACGGTCAAACCGGATCAGATTGATGTGATTGAGAATCATTCGGATCAAAAAGAGGTTACGTTAGTCCTCTGTTCTGACGAACAAGAAACGGCAAGGCTAATTATTCATGGAGATTTTGTAAAGTCTTTCGCCTTTAGCGCAAAGCAGAGGATTTTTTATTAAATCGAAAAAAGAGTCTTATCTATAAAAACTCATTTTCATTTTAGGAAACAAAGAAAATCGGGTAGTAACAGTTGGTCGGGGCTTGGCGCAGCATATCCTGTTTAGCGTTTTTGCTTGAAGCACCGCTTGAAGCAAAAGCAAAACGGGTGATGAAACAAGTCTAATATAAAAACACTGCCATTTTCATTGTGAGGCAGTGTTTTTATGTGGGCAATATGTGAGAAATTTATCTCAATATCTCCACCAAATCCTTTTTGGCGGCTTGGCGTGCGGGCATGATGGAGAAAATCAGACCACAGCTTTAGAGAAAGCCTTTTTCCATTTTAGCTGAAAACTCACAGGTGCATCTGTCGCTTTCAGCTCCCTTTGGTCAGCTTTCGCAGGCTGACAATTACTCAGATTTAGCAAAAATTAACAAAAAAGATAAACAACAGAACGTCGTTTATCTTTTCTTTATTAAAACGTGACAACCCAAATGTTTCTTGTCAACCAAGCAATCAGAAGCCAGCCCGAAAAAACAAGCAAAGCTGGTAGGAGTCCGCGAATCCAGAGCCAGAAATAGCCCTTATTATTTACTTTCACGACCCAAGAACTAGTAGTAAGAGATTTTAGAACCCCCAAGAAGAGAATAAGACTATACAAAATCCCAAATAAGAGCTGTCCAAGCGAGATTGTCGCACCATGAGTGATTAAGAGCGAAGTCATCGTTGGAATAATAAGACTGGAAATCAGATAAATGCCTAACCAGAGACAACAAAGCTGCAGGATTCTCAGGCGATTTTCTTTAGGAGTTTCAGCAATGATGCCCTCTGCAAGCTTTCCAATATCACGCCCCAAATAACTTTCAGCGCTTTGCCCTGCTGCCTGAGCCTCAAGTAAATCCTGTTCAATCGCCAGTAAGCTTTCCTCATAAATTTCTTCTTTCCGAAAAAGAGATTTCACACGAACGAGAACGAGCA
>JAIRUS010000054.1 GCA_031254295.1 Streptococcaceae bacterium
AGGTCTAAATTCACCTTTGTCAGAGCTGACAACATTTGCTTGTTCTTTTCTGCTTTATTTATCTGTTTCCCAGTAAAGGCAAGCTCTAAATTTTCTGCGATACTTTCATTTTCAATCAAGCCATAATTTTGAAATAAGTAGCCTACATAGTCTCTGAAATAGACTTGCTCCTTAATCTTAGAAAGATCTTTTTCATCAATCTTGACAATTCCATCGTTCGCCAATTCAAGCTTTCCAATGATATTGAGCAAGGTTGTTTTACCTGAACCAGATGCACCTATCAAGGCATAGGATTTTCCTCTTTCAAATTGATAATTAAAATTAGTTAAAACCTGCTTTTCATCAAAAGATTTCTTGATGTTTCTTAGTTCAATCATACTAATCTCCTCCTTTTATGACTTCAATCTGACGCCTTTTTTCCTTGTAAACTTGAAAAGTAAGCAAAAGAATTGTGATAACTAAATTTATCCAGATAGCTAAGATAGCTGGAGTGGGACTGTGCATAACAAGAGAAATGAGTGTGATAAGTAAGCTCCCTCCCGCAAGCATCAGCAGATAGTTTCCATGGATTCGAAGGTAAGACAAGCCCGAGAGACGCTGAAGAAAATATTTTCGTCTTCCTTGATAGAGGTAAATTTTACTTACAAGCGCGCTCAACAGAATAGAGCCCAAAGTGGCAAGGACTGCGGTCGTATAGAGAGTAGCCATCTGGTTCTTCTTGTTTTCCATTCTTGTAAGTATTGATGAATAGCCATTTGCAAAGGCACCAATATCTGAAATATGATATTTATCTACCAGTTGTCGAACTTTTTCGGGATTCTTAAAGAGCATCTGATAGCCATATTGTTGAATCCAGCCAATATCCTGACTCCGAAATGTCGAAGGATCATAGACAACAATGAGCGGAGACTTAACAAAAGATTGATTGGCTAATTGATTCGCCACCCCATACATGGGATAGACAAACAAATCATGAGCATCTGAATATTCTCCTGCTATCTGAGTCATGTGAAAGGAGTCCTTATCTGCAGAATCAGGAGCTTCAAACATTTTTTTCCAGGCAGCCGTTATTTTTCCTGATTCAGACTTCAAGCTCTCTGGAACAAGCAGAGCGAATTCTCCTGATTTCAAATTCTGTAGCTTTTCATCCATTTTCCCAGAAAGTTGAACCTTTTCTTTTTTCAGATAATTATAATTTACAAAAATCATGTTTTGATCTGGGAATTGAGACGGATAATATCCACCGCCCCCTGGATTGGCTATCTCATCCGCTCCATTTTTATAAAAGATTTGATTGTCAAGTTGATTAACCACCATCAGATTGTCTGAATCTTTGAGTAACTCTGTATAGAAAATTTTTTCGCCCTCATTTGAAGGAGGACTAGCTAGAATATAGGTCAACCCATAATAATCTGCATTTTTTGCCCAACTTTTCGCCCCAGCTTTTAAAGAATCGAGTTCTTTTTGAAGTCCCATGGCCTGTGACACAGCCAAAACAATACTCAAGATTGAAATAACTTGTAGAAAAGCATTTAATACCAATATCCCTTTTAAGGGAGCTTTTCCTTTTATCGCAAGTCCTATCGCTTGTTTAGAAAAAATATAGCCTGTAAGCATAGAAATGAAAGCCTCTGTAGCGACAAGCAGTCCCCATAATATGAAGAGACTCACGAGTGAGATTTCAAAATTTAATAAAGTCCACAATTTTGATCCTAAAAATAGTAAGTTCAACACCACGACGGATAAAAGAAGTAAAAGCGTTAAATAAAGCAAGTCCTTCCTAAATAATTGCCAAATAAAGGCTTTGGAAGAATAACCCGACAAGCGTAAAATTCCATTCTTCTTGATTAATGAAATGTAAATACTCAAAATCAAAGTAGAAAAGGCAATTAGCAAAACACTTAAAGTAATAAATGACTGGGGAACAAAGAGCATCTGCTTCAAGAGAACCAACTGCTGCGCATTAGAAAATGGGTGTGCTGTATTTCCTTTCTGATTCAGTTGATCAGACAGTTCACTTGCGTTTAATTTACCACTTAAAATAATATAAAGCACATTATCTGGAGCATTTTTAATCTTTTCGCTCTCTGTCTGTTGTATCAGCTTATCCGACCAAGCTCCTTGTCCAATTTTTTCAAAAGTATTTGTGGTTCCTTCGTTTTTCCCTTGAGTCGCCACAACGATTTGCTTCGCAAGGACCAGCTGGTTTTCTCCTACAATTTTTTCTAAGTCTGTGCGAATCGTTGCCGTTGCTTTCTCAACCACCACAATTTCCTGATAGCCTCCCAGCATCTGGTTTCTGTAAAAACTCAAAAATTGAAAGATTAGAAAAGATGTTAGAGCAAATGATAAGACTAAGAGAAAAATCTTTAATTTTTGATACATATCTGCCCCTTTCTATGCTACAAAAACTAGGTGTAGACCTAGTTTTGATAGAAACCGGTTGGGTTGTAGTAAAAGCTCGCAGGATCCCAAATTGTATTGATGGATGCACGTGCCCAGACTCCTCGATACTGGTTGGCAGTTGAGGTTACCCCATTATTACGATTGACAACTCGCGCGCCATGTTTGTTATAGCCATGATAGTATTCAGAATAAGCATTAATTGGTTTATTATACCCATAGTTCCAAGTACCACCTTGTGCATTCTGAGTAGTCGCTGAAGCAACTGCTCCTCCGCTAAGTGCTAGAGCAATAACGCTCAAACTGATAATTTTTTTAAGACTTTTCATTTTGTTTTCCTCCTTTGGAATTTCTCGAGGTTAGTTTCGCCTCTCATCATTCGCAAGGAAAGTCTCCTTGACTTCAACTGCTATTTGTTTCTGTATTCATGTGAAGATTAATCACTTCCTTTCTTTTAAGTTCCTGTGTTTATCAAATGGCCATTTGATGTCTTCTTTTCTATATGGTTAGTATAACACGAGTTTTTTAGATTAGACAAAAAAGTCTCAAATTGAGACTTGAATTAAAGCGTAAAATTTTATGGCTTTCAAAACAACTATAATTCGCATTCTGATAACCACGAAGCAACTCCAAACCATAAAGCGCAGTTTTTGCGCTTTTAGATTACCACTCTTAAAATTATTCTTGTTTCATTAAAAGAAATTAGGAACCACATTTTTGAAGGAAATTAATATCTTTTAGAGTTATTCAGCAATAGTTTTTGCTAAGGGAGTGAAATAAGCCCAAACGGCGCTCAATATTTCTATGATTACCGCTATCCAAATAATCCAATAAATTGACAGGTGATAGTTAAGTAAAATTCCACCGACAAAAGCACCTATGGGAATGGAGAGATAGGAAATTGTACGCGTAACACTCACAACACGGCCTAAAATCTCGGCTGCAACGACGCGCTGACGAAGTGAGAAATAGCTAATGACAATGATATTATCAAAAAGTGCCGAAAGTCCTAAAGCACAGGAAATCAGAATGAAATTCTTTAAATGAAACGCACTAATAATAGATAACGACAAGCCAGAAAAAATAGCACAAAAGATAATTAATTTTCCAGAATGCGAGCGAAAATGTTTAATAATGCGAGGAGCAAGCATAACACCAATGAGGGCACCTATGCCAGTTCCGCTCAGAAACAAGCCGTAATCAAAAGAATTTCCGTGCAAAATTCCTGTGGCAAAATAAGCAAGATTGGCTTGAAAAAGAGTTGTGCCAAGTTGAATGAAGAAAAACAAAATAGCCCCATTCCAAATGACTTTGTTTTTTCTCGAATCTTTGATTCCCAGCCACATTTCGCGCCAAATATGAATCTTTCCCGTCGTTATTGGCAGCTCTTTTTCCTTAATCATGAGTGCAATTAAGCCAGCAATGAGAAATGAAATGGCGTTGAGCCAAAGGAGAGTGACAGGAGAGATAATAAGAATTAAAGCGCCGCCTATCATAGGGCCAATTAAACTCAAAGTATTATCTACTCCACCAATTTGTGCATTCGCGCGTTCAAGATG
>JAIRUS010000112.1 GCA_031254295.1 Streptococcaceae bacterium
CCTTTATCGAAGAACGCGCGAAACTTGGCTTCCCATTGCTCAAAGACGAAGACTTGCGCGAGAAGTATTTGGGGGAGAATGGGAAATATTCGGAACTGCTAAAGGGGAAGATTAAAAGGAGAAGGAAATAAAGATGAAAAACGTGACAGGACGTTGTCTCTGCGGTGAAATTGAAGTTATGATCAAAGAATATGGCGACTTTATCTACGTCTGCCATTGCAGCATGTGCCGTAGGCAAGGCAGCGGTCCGACTCATGCTTGCGACCCTGGGACAAGTGAAAACTTTGAAATTTCCAAAGGTCAGGACTTCCTCTCGCTTTATTGCTCAAGTGAAGATGTTGAGCGCGGTTTCTGCAAAAACTGTGGCACGAAGCTCTTTTGGCATAGTTTGTCAGATGACCATTACTGTGTGAATGTTGAACTCTTTGACGAGATTCTCGCTGAGGGCAAGCTGCAGCTGGAACTTTTCTATAATAACAAGCCAGCTTATTACGATTTTGCACAAGAAACGAAAAAATTAGATGAAAACTTTCAAGAGATTTTCTTATAAGATTGAAAAATAGCCAGAAAGTTGAAAGCGAGAATAAAGATAACTAACAAAATAATATTAGTCAAGGCTAAAAATGGGGCTAACTGCCAATATTTGGGTAGTTGATAGGTAAAGAGTTTCAGTTAAGTGAGGTAAAAAGGAGTATGGCAAAGATTTTTCCGATTCATAAAGTTGAGGAATTAGCGGCGCAGACGGAGACGGCGTCTATTTTGCCTTTGATTCAAATTGTCCAAAACTGGCAGAAGGATTATCATTCGGGGACGCTCCGAACGGATAAGGAAACAGACCGTGAGCAGGGCTATAATCAACAGATTTTTGGTGAGATTTTAGGCTATAAGTTTCAACCTGAAGCCGATTGGACGATTAAGTCAAAGCCGTCAGCTCAGGGCGGTCAGATTCCTGATGCGATTCTGACGCAGGCCAGTGAAGAAAATATTCAGGCGGTGATTGAGTACAAAGGGGCGAGCATCTCGCTTGATAAACCGCAACAGCGTGAGGGGCATTTATCACCTGTACAACAGGCGTTTAAGTATAAACCACAATATCGCCATTGTCCTTTTGTGATTGTGTCAAATTTCTATGAGTTCAGGCTCTATCAGGATAATCAACTTGACTATGAGGTCTGGACTTTAGATGATTTGGCCAATCCTGATAAGGATTATTTGAACTTTAAGACTTGGTACTACTTGCTTAAGGCGGAAAACTTTGTGACTGGGAGGAGTGAAAGCCTCCTGTCAGAGGTGCGTATGGAGCAGGAGCAGATTTCTAAAAAGTTCTATGCCGATTATAAGGCAGCTCGTCTTGAATTATTACGAGATATTTGGCGGAAGAATCCCGAGACGCATCATGACTTTAACTTTGCCATCTCAAAAGCGCAGAAAATCATCGACCGTATTGTCTTTGTTTGTTTCGCTGAAGACCGTGGCTTGATTCCAGATAATAAAATCCAAGAAGTGCTGGATGCAGGCGAAAAAAATCCTTTTGGGCTTTGGCCATTTTTTCAAGGCTTCTTTAGTGCGATTGACCATGGATCGGATAAACTGGAAATTCCAGAGGGTTACAATGGCGGACTTTTCAAAGAAGATGCAGGACTAAATAGTCTGAAAATCTCAGATGAAGCACTCAAACAAGTCGTGGCACTCAATCGCTATGACTTTATCGAAGACTTGAGCGTGTCTATCCTCGGGCATATCTTTGAGCAAAGCATCTCTGACCTTGAAGAAATCAAGGAAAAGGTCAATCCTGACGAGATAGAAACGACGTCAAAGCGAAAGAAAGATGGTATCTTCTACACGCCAGACTATATCGTGCGCTACATCGTGGATAATGCACTGGGGGCTTATCTTCGTGAAAACGAAGCAAGAATCAAGGAAGAAGTTGGGCTCAAAGAAGACCTTCAAGATCAAAACTATGCCAAACGAGAACAAGAAGCCTATATCAAATATCAGGACTTCCTCCAACATATCAAAGTTTTAGACCCAGCCTGTGGTTCAGGTGCCTTTCTCGTTGTGGTTTTCGACTATCTCTTAGCCGAAAATCAACGTGTCGGCGACATTCTCGGGAACGACCTGTTCAGTCAGGACGATTATATCCGTGATATACTGGCAAATAATATCTACGGCGTTGACCTCAACGAAGAATCCGTCGAAATCACGCGTCTATCGCTTTGGCTCAAAACGGCCAAGAAAGGCAAAAAACTCACAGCACTCGATGGTAATATCAAATGCGGCAATAGCCTGATTGATGACCCAGAAGTTGCAGGCGATAAAGCCTTTGACTGGGCGAAAGAATTTCCGGATATCTTTGCGACTGGGGGATTTGATGTCGTGGTGGGGAACCCGCCGTATGGGGCAAAGATCAGTAAGAATCAGATTTTAAACCTAGCTGAGAAATATTCAGAATTTGGAATTTCAAATGCTCTAAATGATACTTATTTTGCATTTTATGCACTAGGTTTGGGCAAGTTGTTAAAGTCAAAAGGGATTCTCGGATTCA
>JAIRUS010000131.1 GCA_031254295.1 Streptococcaceae bacterium
ACCTGCGACCTGCGACCTGCGACCTGCGACCTGCGACCTGCGACCTGCGACCTGCGACCTGCGACCTGCGACCTTAAGGTAGATTCCGCCTTTTTTCGCTATACCCAAAAACACCTTCAGATTGCTGGAGGTGTTTTCTAATGGGGACGACTAATTTTAACGAGCGTCCTCATAAAAATGAAAAAGCAAAGTCGGTTGAATATGTTAAATCGCTCATCAATCAGGCGAAAGCTGACGGGCGAAAAGGGGATATTATCAAACTTGAAGAACTGATTCGTCTTCTGGATTCAAAAAAATACGGGCTTGTTTGGGAAGAACACGCGGAGCTTGTCGAGGAAGAAATGAAAACGAAGATTCCAGTTTTCGTAGAAGATAAAAGCAAGAAAATTCATGATAATCCAAATTCAGAAGATTTCAATTTTCTTTTAGAAGGAGATAATCTTCACAGCTTGCATCTGCTAGAAAAAACTCATGCTGGCAAGATTGATGTGATTTATATTGATCCGCCGTATAATACGGGAAATAAAGACTTTAAGTATAATGATGTCTTTGTAGACTCGGAAGACACGTTTAGACATTCCAAATGGCTGAGTTTCATGGAACGTCGCTTACGAATTGCACAGAAATTATTGACGATAGATGGCGTAATTTTTGTATCTATTGGAGATGATGAGGCTTCTCATTTAAAGCTACTTTTAGATGAAATTTTTGGTGAGCAAAACTTTGTCAACCAAATTTCTGTTAAGACTAAACAGGCAGCAGGAGCTAGCGGAGGTGGAGAAGATAAGAAGCTCAAGAAGAATATAGAATATCTCTTTGTGTATAGTAAATCAGTTGATTATATGCCTATTTTTAATACGGTATATAAAAAAACAGAAATTTCAACTTTGCTTGAACAATATAAGCAAGAAAACAAGAGTTGGAAATATACGTCTGTAATTGTAAACAGAGGAGAAAAAGAATATATTGGCTCTACTGTTGATGGTAGTGGAAGTGAAATAAAGATTTATAAGCGCAATAATGCAGAATTTAAATCAATAAATCGAATTTCAAAAAATGAAGATATTTCGGAACAAGAAGTTTATGTTAAATATTTTGAAGATATTTTTGTAACTGCCATGCCACAGAGTTCAATCAGACCAAGAGTATTAGATTATATTGGCTCTGAAAATTTAGATAAAAATTCTGTTTATAGTATTGAATATATTCCAAAATCAGGACGGAACAAGGGCAAACTTTATGAACAATTTTACAAAGGGGAGAAGCTCAGACTTTTTGCTTGGTTCTCTGACGTCGCAGTACTAGAAGATGGAGAGGTATACAAAAATGATATTGAGGGAACTCTTTGGGATGGGATAAACCTAAATAATTTATCAAAAGAAGGAAATGTTTCATTTGATAATGGGAAAAAGCCACTTGATTTAATGCAAAGAATAATCAAAATGTTTCCTTATTCAGATAGTACGATATTAGACTTTTTTGCAGGGTCAGGGTCAACCGCTCATGCTGTTATAAAGTCAAATATAGATGATTCCGGGAATAGAAAATTTATCCTTGCTACTAATGATGAAGTAGTTGAAACTACTTATCAGCGTATGAAAAATATCACACAAGAATTGCCGATGAACCTCAAATATTTTAAAACAGATTTTATTGTCAAGGGAGACTTCCCAGATGTTTCGCTAGAATATGAGTTACTCAAATACGTCACACCGCTTGTCGAGCTTGAATTTACTGTTGATATTGCCAATCCAAAAGTTCAAATTGTGCTGACTGAAGAACAACTGGAAATGTTGATTGAAAATCATCAACTTATCAGTAACTCAACGTTATTTATGCACCCTGACGTTTTCCGAGATGCAGAGCAAAATCAAATCCTATCAGATTTACAAATCAAAGTGCAAGAAATTCCAAATTATTTCTTCGGAACGGAGTTGTGGAGTAAATGAGACTATCAGATTGGATTCAAATTTTTATTGCTTCTATCACGCTTGGTGGTGTGTTTGCGGCATTAAGTACAAGTAACAAACAAATAAAAACCTCAAATAAACAGTCACTTTTCGAGAAGCGACTAGATATTTTTATGGTTGCAGAGGGATTTAAGCAAATATTGGAAGAAACTAAAAGTGTCATGGAAATTCCTGACAAACATGAAAATACAAATGGACTAAAATTTCGAGAAATGATTAATAATACTTATTTGAATGAATTGTGGGAAGTAATTCCTGAGCCTCTTGATAGAGCAGGGAGTAGTCCTATTGATAATCTCGAAGCTCAACGAAACTTTTTAATTAAAAAAGAAGAAATTCTTCAAAAGTCCCAGACAGCAGAATTAATTTTTGAAGAACCTGAGAACAGGGTTGTTTCGACATTTGTTAAAGACTATATTATACTTCTTGACGGCCGCAGGAGATATGAGATTTTACTCAAAGAATACTATGAGACTGAAAAACAATATCGTGGACAACATAGAGGGACGGATTTAACAACGAAAGAATATTTAGAAAATCACACAGAGGAAAATGAGTACCGTCAAAGACTATTGGTTGAACCCATAAAAAAATTGTCAATTTCATATAAGAGATATTGTGAGCAACAAATAAAAATAAAAGAACAAATCTCCCTAAAGCGAGGTAAAAACTAATGGAACTTAAAAATTTCCAACAAGATGTGGTTGATAAACTCTTAGCTTTTATCGCCCCAGAATATGGTGTCAATAACTTAACGATTAAAGCACCAACTGGTGCAGGTAAAACCATCATGCTCTTATCATGGATTGATGAGTATATCCGTTCAACTGCTGATAATGTGGCTTTTGTCTGGTTCACCCCTGGTGCTGGTGAGCTTGAAGAGCAATCTCGGGATAAAGCCAATAGCTTTTCAAGTATTAAGGCACAATCTGTTGATGACGCCCTATTAAATGGGTTTGAGCGAGCTTCTGCAACATTTATCAACTATGAGCGAGTTGTTGGCAAGAACTCAAAGGCCATGCTGACGGATAGTGAACGAGATAATCTAGTTGATAAAATTGAGAAAGCAGCTCAGAATAATCGTCATTTTGTTGTGATTATTGATGAAGCGCATCGCAACGATACAAAAAGAGCACGGGAGATTATCTCACGCTTTAAGGCATCTAAAACTGTTCGGATATCTGCGACAATTGATGACCCAAGGATTCCAGATACTATCGAATTTTACGAAGTCGAAGAAGAGGCAGTGATTGACTCGGGTTTAATTACAAGAGCTGTCGTTGTCAACGAGGCAATAGATATTGAACTTGATGGCTCAGACGAGTTTGCTATTTTGTTTGAAGCGGCGGAAAAGAAACGCCAAGAGATTGTCAAAAGTTATTCAGAAAATGGAATTGATGGAGTAAATCCTCTTGTTCTTGTTCAACTCCCAGATGAGTCAACACCTGACTTATCCCTGCGTATTGAGAAATATCTTCAAGAAACGATGAATAAGACCTATGAAGGTGGGAAGCTAGGAATTTGGCTTTCGGATGCGACAAGAAAGAAAAACTTAGTAGGGATTTCAGAGCTTGATAATCAGGTTGAATATCTAATTATCAAGCAAGCGATTGCGACAGGCTGGGATGCTCCGCGTGCGAAAATTCTTATCAAAATTCGTGAAAATATGGGTGAACAGTTTACGATTCAGACACTCGGACGTATTCGACGCATGCCTCAGCCATGGCGAGGGCATTATGATGTTGACCTTTTAGATAATGCTTATCTCTATACTTTTGATACAGATTTCTTGAATGGTGCATTTGCACAAGGGGGAGCCGTTGCCCCAACACCCCTATTAAACCTAAAAGATGAGGCGAAAAATTTGAAGTTGACTTCTGAGCGTGTCCTTAAATATGATACAGTCTTGAATGAAAAGTTGATTTTGAAAAATGTTTATGAGGGATTGAAGGCTCACTTTAAACTGACAGAAGACTTAGAGGGCAATTATCTAATTTTCAAAAATCAAAGTTATCGAATGGGTGATGAAATTATCACAAGCTTTAAACAAGGTAGATTTGACACCTTGGAACATGCTGATAAATTGCAAGACCGTGAACGTATGGTAAAAGCAAATTATCAAGATAACCGTATTGATTTACTTCATGCCTTTCATGAACTTGATCGTGTCTTACATCTTCCTGTCTCTAAAGTCGAGGCGATGCTCAAACGTTTCTTCTTATGGCGAGGCTATCCACTTGCAACTTCTATTTTAAAACTGGACGCTAATGAATGGACGGCATTTATTTTGAATAATTGGCGAGAGATTCGTGAAGAGTTTAGGAAAATAGATATTGCCCAAGCCATTCAAGGCAGTCTTGATTTGGAGGATATTCAGCAAAATGATTTTACGATTCCTTTGACTGAGCGCTACACCTATAATCCCAGACTTGTAAATCCAAAAAATGTTGAAACAAATACTTACCTTGGCTACACAACAGCGTCAATCGCTGTTCGCCCCAGTCTTGTAGAACGTCTGATGGAGCGTTGGCTAGAAGAATATTCTGATAGTGTAGATTTTGTTTATAAAAATGGTGATAAAGGGCCACAATATTTCTCACTTATCTACACAACAAATGGCGGAATTTCACATTTTTATCCTGATTTCATTGTCAAAATGAAAAATGGTGAGATTTATATTATCGAAACCAAAGGTGGCGAGGACGTCAAAGGCCGAGATAAAAATATTGATGACTATGCCCCGGCTAAGTATGAAGCGCTAAAGAAATATG
The DNA here is from genome assembly GCA_031254295.1 of Streptococcaceae bacterium. Taxonomy (GTDB): domain Bacteria; phylum Bacillota; class Bacilli; order Lactobacillales; family Streptococcaceae; genus Lactovum. Next base: position 4,742 of record JAIRUS010000131.1, read on the forward strand.
GCTTAAAGTATAATGTCAAATGGGCATTTGTGCGTGATATGAACGAAGAACTTTACTATCTTAATGATGGGGAATGGATTAGTGAGATGTTGGCGGGGTCTTGGAAATCTATTAAGGAATTGTTTGAGTAAAAGTAATAAAAAACGGTCATCACAAATGTAGCGACCTCAGATCCCGAAGGACTTAATGGATTGATTATAGTGGAAAGTCTGTAGTTTGAGATTTTCATTTCTTACGAGATGATTCAGTTTGTGAGATCGTACTTACATAAACAGATTTGTACGTGCACTGAATGCCCATCTTTTAAGGCTTTTGAAGCCTTTGTTACAACTTTCTTTGAAGTCATTGGTTATTCCCTTTCTTTGTAGAATCAAAATAACAAAATTGGATTTTCTTTTTTATTTCAAAATAAGCGTTATAATTGAGTATAAAAAATAATATTATAAATCATAATTGAAAAATAATATACGGGGCAAAATAATAATGACTTATCACGAAACTGAACAGAAGTTTTTAGTGCAAAGACTTCAAAGTTCAAAAAATATTGGTTTGATTACCAGACTGTTCTCTGAAACAGAGGAGTTGGATGGTTGCAAGTTTTTATTTTTTGAAAAAAATTCCGGAGCATATATGCCTGTGCCGAGTTATAATTATGATGATTTATCTGTAATCGGAATCTATGGATTTGATAACTTAAAATATCTCGATAAAAATCAGTCTTTGGCATTGATGCAAGGAGGTGAATCTCAGCTTTGGTATGCAATTTGTATTGATTTTGATTCGAATATTCTTGGAAGAATGCCGAGATTATTCCGAACTAAAAATTTTCAAAAAGATCAAGAGCTATTTATGTTTTTGAGAGAGCTTTATATTCAGGAAAATTTTCAAAAAATGTTAGGGAGAAGAACAGATTTTTCTTGTGCACCTTATATATTAGAAAATTGTTTAATGATATTTGATAAGGCTAGAGAAGAAGGAGTGAGAGGGAGTTTGCAAGCATTTTTTACGTATCAGTCATTCGCCTCTCTTGCGGATTTTGATATGTTCTTTAATAGAGATCAAATTTATCCTACACAGTCTGTGAATCTTGAAGTTGAAGAGACTATTAAAGAAATGAAAAAAATGAAAAAGGAGTTGGAGAATTATTCTCATCAAATTAGCCAAAAGCCAATACAATTACTGCTATTAGAAGCTGCAATTATTCACTTGTCAGCGCCCAAAGGAGCAAGCTCCAAACAAAAAATTAAAAAGTTTTTGGAGTTTTGGGCTAATAATTTAGGAATATTTCTTGAAAGAGAACAGGCTATTATTATTTTATTTTTTCAAAAAGATCAGCGTACAACAAGATTTTTTAAGCGCTATACTAAAGAAAATAAAGCAATTCTAAAAGATATTTTAGGAATGTCGTGGGATTTATGCCATATAAGAGAAATGGAACGATATATTTTTCAGAGTGCGTATGAAAAAGTTAGCTTTGAAAATCATCTTCTAGCCACTTCAGATAAAGGACTGAGTGAGATTTTAAGAGCTTTTCCTGTAACATCAGCTTCAAGCACAGCAGATGGGCGAGTAAGTATTCAATTTAAAAAAGAGCTAAAAGAATTACTGGATGATATAGGCTTTAAGGATTATTGGGAAAAGCGTAGTCCAAAGTGGCGTCAAAGAATTTTTGAGAAAACTAATTTAGATTATCTCATTAATGAAAAAGAAAATGAGTTAGTGAGGCTAATGAAAATATAATGGCAAAGATGCCCTGAACAGCCTCGCTCTAAAACAATGTGTTGCGAGAGAGAACTATAAGTTCTCCTGTTTTGTAGGTGACGATGGCATGCGTTGTTACAATTAGCTATTAAAGGCCTAGTCTTAATAATCAAGTTTTGGGATGCTTGATGAAAAGCAAGCTCAAAAATATTTTTCAATTTTGCTTATTTTTTTATAAAAGGAAGTTAGAAATTATACGAATTCTGCTATGCTGAGCAGAAAAATTAGGAGGCTTAATTTGTCAATTCATACAATAAATGCAAGAGATTTTATTGCTTTTCTAGCCTTTTCTGATTTTTTTCATTGGAATAGCTTCAAAAAGTTTGAAGTGTTGAATCATGAAGTAGAAGAATTGCGTAAATTGCTTAAATCAAAGCAAATTAGCTATGATGATTTGAAAACAGTTCTAACTCCTAGTCTAAAGAAAAGAGAAATTGCTTTGTTTTTTGACACCTTTCAAATTAAAGAAACTTTTTACGGGGGAGTAATATTTAATCATGTTCTTCCTTTGCTTGATAAAGTAAAGACTCATGCAATATTTTCAGGAGACTTAATTTTTCCAGGAATTGAAAGAAAAATGGACAATGAAATTTTCATAAAGTTAATTAGAAATATAAATGTTTTACATTTTCCAATCTCGGAATATGCTTCACAATACTTTGCTGTATATTTAAATAATATTGATGAAAATGAAATTAACAAGATAGTTGAAGGGCTTAGAGAGCATGTTTGGTTTTTGGGATTTGCAGACGTGACTCAATTTTGCTTTGTAAAAGAACTAGTTGCTCATTCTATTGGTCAGACAGCCCTGAAATTTAAAAACAAAGTAATTGTTCCTCAAATGGAAGATGAAATAGATGCGAATGATTTAACGATGTATCCATTTTCTAAATACGGATTTGAAGTAGTTGGCATAAATGAATGGTATTATGGTTTATTTCTTGAGTACAAAATAGAGACAGAAATTGTAGATGAAGTAGATTTATTATTGAGTTTAAACGCTTTAAATGAAAATCCAATTCCGCTAGACCAATTCAAAATTTTAGTGGAACCTGAAAAGTTTGAATATATAACGAAAAATGAAAAACATAATCTGAATATTATTCGCAAAGTTGGAATTGATCAAATGTCTATTTATGACTTTGAAAGTTTAATGTTTGAAAAATTGAAAGTCAGTTATATCTTTAATCTTGAAGTTAATCAATTTATAGCTAAGTTCAATACTAAATTTGAACTCAATAATAAATATAAGAGTGGGGTATCTAATCTTATAGCAAGCTTTGAATATAATTTTAAAGATAACATCTTGAGGTTGATTACAATGTATTAGAAAAGAGCCGAAAATTGCTACATTTTTTGAAATAGAAGATACTGATTTGAGGGGATTATTATCATAACGATACTAAAAATGATATAATAAATGATAGTGAAAAACGATAGAGAAAAAAGAATAACATGACACAACCGCCTTTTACCATTAGCATAAAAATGCTCGATTTAGTTGCAAAAATCATTGAAATTACTGCGCAGTTCAATGCGTCAGGGCATCAAGAGATTGATTTACACTTGCAGAAGAATAATCGAATTCGTTCCATTCAGTCGTCGCTTGCAATTGAAAATAACTCACTTTCTCTGGAGCAGGTGACAGATATTGTCAATGGTAAGCTTGTCAAGGGAAAGCAAGAGGAAATCAAAGAGGTTAAAAATGCTTATGCTGCCTATGATGAGATTCTGACTTACTCGCCTTTTAAGGTTGGAGATTTTTTGCACGCACATGGTCTTTTGACGAAAGGTTTAGTCAAGGAATCAGGACGATTTCGCACAGGAGATGTCGGGATTTTTGCAGGTCAGGAAGTTGTGCATCTAGGTGCGCGCCCCGAGTTTGTCTCAAAGTTGATTACAGAGCTTTTTAACTTTGCGGCCAAGAGTGAACTTCATCCACTCATTATCAGCTCAATTCTTCACTTTGAGATTGAGTTTATTCACCCTTTTGCGGACGGTAATGGCCGAATGGGGAGACTTTGGCAAACATTAATTCTTTCGAAGTGGCAGGAGATCTTTCAATGGTTGCCTATGGAGACGGTGATTTATTCTAATCAGCAGACGTATTATCAAAAATTGGCCGAATCTGATCGGACAGGTGAATCGACTGTTTTTGTGGAGTTTATGTTAGAAACCATCTTGACTACGCTTCAGAATTATTTAAAAGACGAAAGTTCCTCTGTCAAGAAGACTGACAGAGTTGATAGCTTTATCTTGCAACTGATTGGCAAAAACCAAGAGATTACTGTGAATGAGATGTCAAGAATCATCGGCAAATCAACGGCGACAATCAATCGGCACCTGAAAAAATTACAAGAAAAACAGCAAATCAAACGTGTCGGCGCTGCAAAAGGCGGAGAGTGGGAGCTGCTTGATAAAAGTAGTTCAGGAGAATAATCATGGATAAGAATACAATTATTTCACTAGTAATAGCGATTTTAGGATCCACTATATTTGCAAATTTGATAACAGAGCTTTTTCACAATCGGCATAATAGTCAGGATTTTTCACGGGAAATTTCTGATAAATTATTAAAAAACGTTTTTTCTAAGTTTCATTTTATGAAATTAAAAGGTGCAGAGTTTGATGAAGCGAGAGGAAAGCTAAAGGAATTTGTCGCGATTTTAGATGGAGAAAGATATGCAGGTTACTTAGCCGAATTAAGGGAAGATGCAGCTAAGCTAACTGAAATTCAGGATAATATAGAATTTAAGAGGGACTATAATCGATTTAAGGAGCGATATTACAAAGCAAATATTACTTACCAGAAAAAAATTGGTATCAAGCGAACGCCTTATGCTGATAATTCTCTAGGAATTACCTTTGGATATATCATGGGCTTTTTGCTAATTGCAGTAGGAAGTGTAATGCTTGAGTTTGGATTGAATAAAAAGGCGAGTGATCCGAATTCTCTTTTTTACCGTGTATTTGGTATCATATTTGTTGTTTTTGGTGCGCTAATGCTCCTTATAGTTCTTGTGACGATTGTATCAGAGACACTCAGGGATGCAAAAATATGGTGGCGTCATAAAATGGATGATGAAGGAAAATTATTTGAAATTGTAAATTTTATTTTAAAAAAATTTGAAAAAAACTCAAAATCAGATGAGAAGGAAATGCTAGAGAAATGAACAACCCAACCCCAAAACAGTGGCGTTCTGCCGACCTTTCGCAAAGTTACATCGCCGACTACAAGCCTTTCAACTTCGTCGACGGCGAGGGGGTGCGCTGCAGCCTCTATGTCAGCGGCTGTATGTTTCATTGCGAAGGCTGCTACAATCAGGCGACATGGAATTTTCGCTATGGTTCGCCCTATACAGCCGAGCTTGAAGCGCGCATCATGGCGGACTTGTCACAGCCTTATGTGCAAGGGCTGACCTTGCTTGGCGGAGAGCCATTTCTCAACACGGGGATTCT
>JAIRUS010000026.1 GCA_031254295.1 Streptococcaceae bacterium
GAACGAAGATAAACTTGGGCTTGACTTTTTAGTTCTTCGGGGGTTACACTAATGACGGCCATATTGGACTCCTACCTTTTCTGTGTGATGCCTAAAGTGATGTGAATGTTATAATCTCTCTTTCAATTATGAACACTACGTTTAAATCTTACCATTTCTAAAAATGCTTGTCAAAGATTTTTCTTTTCTGACAAAATCAACTCAACCCCTTGTTATTACTGGCTCACATCAATTTATACCTATAATTTATGCGTATTTGCATAAAATTTTCCATATAAAAAACGCTCTTAATGAACGTTTTTCTAACTTATTTACGGCTTGCTTCTTTAATACGAGCAGCCTTACCTTGAAGATTACGAAGATAGTAGAGTTTCGCACGACGAACTGCACCACGACGTGTCACTTCAATTTTTTCAACACGTGGAGTGTGAAGTGGGAAGATACGTTCTACACCAACACCGCTAGAGATCTTACGAACTGTATAAGTTTCAGAAATTCCTGAACCTTGACGGGCGATAACAACGCCTTCAAAAATTTGGATACGTTCACGAGTACCCTCGACAACCTTAGCGTGGACTTTAACTGTATCTCCAGGACGGAAATCAGGTAGGTCTGTACGAAGTTGTGATGCGTTAATAGAATCAATCAGATTCATGTTTTTCTCCTCTTGTTCATCTTACAGCACTTACTCTCAAGGCTTTCCTTGCCGGCTCAGCGGATAAACAGTTTTATTATGCCTTTGAGGGCACTTGTTATATTTTAACAGAATGAAATCTGATTTGCAAACATTAGCTACCAGTTGATGCTCCTGCACTAGTGTCTGCCGAGTTTGTATTATTAGATACAACATTAGAACTGCTGCTATTACTTGAACTTGTCGCTGAAGTATTAGTATTACCACCTGATGTTGAAGTGCTCGAGCTACAAGCCGTTAATGTAAACAATCCAAATATCACCACAAATGCTAAGCTCACTTTTATTAGATTACGTTTTAATATTTTCATTTTTATTCCTATGACCTTTGTTTTTAATCAAGTTAATCAAAAAGATATAAAGCCAGGTCATAGTGATTAGATTTGCAAAGAGTGCCAAGATTTGAAATATCATTTTGAAATATCTATTAGCGACGCAGAATTATCAACTGCTTTGGCTAAATAGCTAGGAGCCATAACTGCAAGAGAAACCACCACAATAAATGCTAACGCTGATTTAATTACTTTCTTAATCATATGTTCGCTGCCTTTCTTTTTTGATGGACTTATTATAAGTCGCTTTTCTTAAATGCAACTATAAAAGATGAAAAAAATAAAAAAAGCTGCGATCCGTTTTCAAATCTTCGATTTCAAACTAAAATGGAAGCCTGTAATCTCCCATTTTATCTTTATATACAGTTTTTTTATTTTCCTTTTCTGACAGATTCCATGTAAATCATCAAAATTGAAATGTCGGCCGGATTGACACCTGGAATACGTGAGGCTTGTCCTAAGGTCTCTGGATTGATTTTTTTGAACATTTCACGCGCTTCGGTTGCAATCGAATCTAGCAGATCCCAATCCATATTGGCTGGTATTTTTTTATCTTCTAGCTTGTGCATCTTCTTGACCTGTGCTCGAGATTTTTCAATATAACCTTCATAGATTGTCTCGGTCTCAATCAGGTCAATGATGCTCTGATCAAGTTCTGATTCTGCTTTTCCGATAAACTCACAGACCATCAGGTAATTAACTTCTGGCCGCTTCAAAAAGTCATAGGCAGAGATAGCATCGCTCAACGGAGCAAAACCTTTACTTCCAAGCTTACTATTTATTTCTGGAAGAGGTTTAAGCTTTTCATTCTTCAAACGGCGGATTTCTGCATCATAAACCCGTTTCTTTTCAAGAAAGACATTCCAACGTAGTGCATCAACTAAGCCGACATTTCGTCCAATTTCTGTCAGGCGCATGTCCGCATTGTCATGACGCAAAATAAGTCGGTGCTCTGCTCGAGAGGTCAGAAGACGGTAAGGTTCGATTACTCCCTTTGTCACCAAGTCGTCAATCATCACACCAATATAGGCATCTGAGCGGCGGAGAATTAACTCTTCCTTACCTTGAACTTTAAGCGCCGCATTGATGCCAGCTAAAAGTCCTTGTCCTGCTGCCTCTTCGTATCCTGATGTACCATTTGTTTGTCCTGCAGTAAATAGGCCCGAGATTTTCTTCGTCTCAAGGGTTGGGCGCAACTGATGGGGGAGAATCATGTCATATTCGATTGCATAGCCTGGACGCATCATCTCAGCATTTTCTAATCCCTCAATAGAACGAACCAAATCAAACTGTACCTCTTCCGGCAAGCTAGTTGAAAGACCTTGTATATAGATTTCTTCCGTGTGACGTCCTTCTGGTTCTAAAAAGAGCTGATGACGTTCCTTATCGGCAAAACGAACGATTTTAGTTTCAATTGACGGACAATAACGTGGTCCAACAGTTGTGATAAAGCCATTGAACAGGGGGGCACGATCTAAATTCTTACGAATAATATCGTGGCTTGTCGCGTTTGTATAAGTCAACCAACATGGGACTTGATCTTTTTGATAATCTTCATCTTTGGTTAAAAAGCTGAAGGCGCGAGGTGTTTCATCACCTGGCTGAATTTCAGTTTTTGAATAGTCAATACTAGAAGCCAAAACTCGAGGAGGTGTCCCAGTTTTAAAGCGCTCAATCTCAAAGCCAAGCGCACGAAGATTATCTGCTAGACTAACAGAGGCAATAGTATTATTCGGCCCAGAGCTGTACTTTAACTCGCCAATGACAATTTCACCACGAAGTGAGGTACCAGTTGTCAGAACAACTGCATCAGCTGAATAAACTGTCCCAGTTTCGGTCAGAACGCCTGTAACCTTGTCCTCTTCAACGATTAATTCCTTTACCATTCCTTGGCGCAAGATTAGATTTTCCTGTTTTTCAATGGTCTTCTTCATCTCTTGACTGTACAAGTCCTTATCCGCCTGTGCACGCAATGCGCGGACAGCTGGACCTTTACCTGTGTTGAGCATCTTCATCTGAATATAGGTTTTATCTATATTCTTTGCCATTTCACCACCAAGTGCATCAATTTCACGCACCACAATTCCCTTGGCAGATCCACCAATTGAAGGATTACACGGCATGAAAGCCACCATATTTAGACTAATCGTCAAAAGCATGGTTTTGCTTCCCATACGCGCTGAAGCCAAAGCTGCTTCACAACCTGCGTGACCTGCCCCTACAACGATAACATCAAAACGTTCTCTTGGAATGGTGTTCGTGCGAGCACTCGACTTTGGAATAGCGTTCGCGCGCGCGCTCGACTTAGGAATAGCGTTCACTTGAACGTCCGATTTTGTGATGGTAGTTGTATTTTCTAAATTCATTTTCTTCCTCAAATAAATAAGCCAATGGCAAATAAAAAAATCAAAGCTATGCGAAAATCATTCTTACAAATAATTTCCCGAGCTTTGACTTTCGGTTTTTCTTAGATTTTATATCAATTTCTATAAAAAGGCAAGTCTATTGTTTCGCTTTCAGCTCAAAATTACTTGTAAATAAATAAAAGCCAGAAATTCTGACTTTTTTAAACTCTATAGAAAATATACTCTAATGTCATATCTGGCGGCAACGTAGTTTGAGTGATAAACAAACGATCACGAGATATATCTGTCGGATCGTGACGTCCTGACTCATCTATAGTGCCATCAGCCAACCATACTGGAACATGTACTCCAGCTGGGAAGATTCCAATTGCTGGTCCTCCCGCTCCCCCTTTGCTAACAAATCCTAGATAGATGCTACCATCAGGATTTGTACGTACTCCTGTACTAATCTGATCAACTGCACCATTTGCAGAGGTCACTATATTTCCTGAAATCACGAAGTTCCTATCTGGGTGTCGAAGATTCTCCCATGCTCCTTCCAAACTTGAAAAGTCACCTTGTTTTATAGCCTCTAGATCAAATTGTGTCCTTGGCTGCTCAGGCGGTGGTGTCGGTTGGCTTGCTTCTGTTCCAGACCCTATTCGTGGTGAATCTCCTTGAGTATTTCTTCCATGTTCTGGCTCAACAGGTTTTGGCTCTTCTACTTGGACATGTTCCGTATCTGCATCTACCTGTGCCGGGGAATTTCCTTGCTGGCTAAATGCAAATACTCCAGCTGCAGCCAGGAGAACTGCTGCACTAATGGAAACTGCCAAGATTGTTTTCTTTTTCTTCGACATCTTTTTATTTTTTCCATTATCGTTATTTTGAAATTCTGGTGGAGCATGTTGCGACTGTTCTGTCGAAAAATTTGTATTTTGCTTTTCGTCTAAATTTGTCATCTTTGCCTCTCTTTCTTAATCTTATTATAGAAAATGATGCTTAAACAAGACAAATAATGATTAAGTATCTAAAAAGCCAGAAATTCTGGCTTTTTTTAGCTTATATGCAATTGATAGCCTTTAGTCAAATTTTATGCTTGGCTAATCTATTGGCTCAACCTCACCTGGCTCTTCTGGTTCCTCGTCTGGATCAGTATCGGTATCAGCATCTGGGTCTTCACCTGGCTCTGGTGTTGGATCCGGCACTGCTGGATCTGGTACTGGGTCTGCTACAGTACCTCCTTGCGGTGGGGCTTGTGGATCTATCGTTACATTCTCTGGCTCAACACGACTTGGTTCTTCTTGAACATATTCCGCATCTGCTTCTACCCGCGTCGGGGCATTGCCGGTCTGGCTAAATGCAAACACTCCAAGGGCTACTAATAAAACACCTGTACTAATAGAAACCGCCAAAACTGTTTTCTTTTTCTTCGACATTTTTTTATTTTTGCCATTGCCGTCATTTTCAAACTCAGGTGGCCCATGTTGCTGTTGTTCTGCTAGAAGTTTTTCCTGCTGTTTTTCATGTAAATTTGTCATAGTTCCCTCTCTTTCTTGAACTAATTATAAAAAATGAGGCTTAAATGAATCAAATAATAATCATATGCTCTAAAAAGTCAGAAATACTGACTTTTTTAAGCTCTGTATACAATATTTTCTAGAATTTCTTCTGGAGTTGAAAGGCCTTGCCAAATCATCAAACGATCCCGAGAGTTATCTGTCAAATCGTGGCGTCCTAATTCATCAGTTCCATCTACTAGCCATTCTAGAACTTGTATACCTACTGGGAAAATTGAAATTCCAGCTGCTCCTGCTATTCCTGCGTTAATCGCCAAAGTGACACTACCGTCATTACTTGTTCCCATGGTAATTTGATAAGAATTACCGCTACTAGCAAAAGTCAACGTATTCCCTGAAATCACAAAGTTTCTATCTGGAAACTGCTCATTCTCCCAACTCCCTTGCAAACTTGCAAAGTCGCCTCGCTTGATGGCTTCTAGGTCAAACTTTGTCCCTGACTGGCCTGTCGTCGGTGGCGGTGGATTTCTTTCTGTCCCCGCTCCTAATTGTGGGCGAGTTGCTTCTGGAGTAGCCCTCTCACTTTCTGGTTCAATAGGTCTTTCTTCCACTTGGACTTGCTCTGTATCTGCCTCTACCTGCGCTGGAGTATTTCCTTTCTTGCTAAAAGCAAAGACTCCAAGGGCTGCTAGTAAAACGCCTATACTAATGGAAAGTGTCAGAATTATTTTCTTTTTTTTCGACATCTTTTTATTTTTTCCATTATCGTTATTTTGAAACTCTGGTGGAGCATGTTGCGACTGTTCTGTCGAAAATTTTTCCTGTTGCTTTTCATCTAAATTTGTCATTGTAGCCTCTCTTTCTTAAGTTTATTATAAAAAATTAGGCTTAAATAAGGCAATTAGCGATTTTTGATAAAGTTCGTTTGACTAATTCACAAAGTTTTGTTATACTAATCACAAATTGGAGGGAATATGTCAGAAAAAGAATATTATACTGATCTGCCTAAGGCTACTGTAAAACGGCTTCCACAATATTATCGTCTATTTAAGAGACTGGTGGATGAAAAAACGCTACGCACAAATTCGCGCGAAATTTCTGAAGAAATCGGAGTTGACTCAGCAACTGTTCGACGTGATTTTTCGCTTTTTGGCGAGCTAGGACGTCGAGGTTATGGTTATGATAGCTTGGCTTTACGTGATTTTTTTGCAAACTTACTTGGGAATGAGGTCGCAACGAATATTGTCCTTGTTGGTGTCGGAAATCTTGGTCGTGCCTTGTTGAACTATCCTTTTCAGAGGCGCAATAAATTGCACATTGTTCAAGCCTTTGATATTGCAGAAAATCCTCTTGTAGGAACAAAAACTGAGTCTGGAATTCCTATTTTCGACATCGTAGATCTTAAGGAAAAAATTTCTGAATCTGATGTTCGTACAGCTATTTTGTCTGTTGATACTCCTCATGCTCAAAAAGTAACAGATATGCTAGTAGGTGCAGGAATTCACGGTATTTTGAATTTTACTCCGGTCTTTCTACAAGTCCCAGATAATGTCGTCATTCAATCTATTGACCTCACAAAGGAACTTCAAACTCTCATCTTCTTCATGAATAATTCAAATCAAATTTAAAATGACCCAAAAGGGTCATTTTTATTATTTGTTATATTTTGCCAAAAAATCTGAGACTGTTTTACGATAAAGTGTCGGATCAGTTTCAAATGATTTGGCATGAGCTGCCCCTTTTACAACAAGCAACTGCTTGTCTTTATTGGCATCTGCCTTATAATTTTCATAGACCATTCGAGTTGGAACATAGGTATCTGCACCACCATGAATGAAAAGAATTGGCAGTTTATTCTTGGATAAGGCTTTGGTTGAACTCGCCTCAGCATAGGTCCAGCCATCTCGTATCTTTGAAAGAGCAGATACCTCATAGACAAGCGGAAAAGCAGGAAGATTATACATCTGCTTCGCCTGATGAGTTGTCTCGTCCCAGACATTGGTATAACCGCAATCTTCGATGATACGATGTACATTGGCTGGTAGACTGGCTTCACCTGATGCCATCATGACCGTTGCGCCGCCCATGGAAACTCCAAATAGGCTAATATCAACGTTTGAGTTTTCCTTGACAAGTTGATTTGCCCAAGCGATAACATCATATTTGTCATGATAACCATAGCTGATAATCTGCCCACCTGAAGCACCCGCTGCACGATTATCTGGCATCAGAACATTATAACCAAGCTGATGATAGAGAACTGCATATTGCCGCATCGCTGTTTTGTCTGAGT
>JAIRUS010000080.1 GCA_031254295.1 Streptococcaceae bacterium
GACTGGCCGTTATCATACAGCTCAACCAGCGTTTCTTTAAAATCTTTGTCGTATTTCTTTACCATTTTTTCCTCGGGTAAATTATACACTATTGACTCTTAGTTTCTAGGATAACATCATTATCTTACTTCTTTAATATTTCTCACAACAAAAGCAAATTTGCCATTATCTGTAACCATGAATCCTTGGTGAAAATTAACATATTGAATTGCTGAATCTATATTTTCAAATTCTTTAATCACACTGTGTGAATCAGCTTCTCCCATAAAATTCGGTGTCGCTTTTTCTTCAAAAGATGAAATTCCTTTAAATTCAAACTTCATATGAAGCTCCTTTCTATCATACACTTTTTCATTGTCATTAACATAATTATCATAATTTTATTAGAGACAATTGAATTTATGTCTCTCATTTTAAAGAAAAAACGTAAGTTTTGTGATAACAATTGCTAACATTTTCAGTTACTCTTTCTTTCATATTCGCCCTTGACTCCTTATCTAAAAAAGAAATTCTAGATAGATTTCTGCTATAATTATCAAAAGGGTAGCTCTGTTTTCTATGCACTGATGCCTTTACCTTTTAGTCTTCATTTACATAAAAAATAAAATTCGAGGAATGTTCTATTATGGTCAAATTTAATCATTTTTCTATTGTCGAAAAAACTTTCGAGGAAAAGCTTGCTGAGCTTGATTCGTTAGGTTTTCATTTATCAGGTTTATCAGAAAAAGAAATTCTTAAAGAATTTCTGATTGTTTCTCCTGTTGACATGACTGGACTTGCAGCCTCTCGCACATCAAACTTGATAGAATTCCTGAAATCTGACAAAGCCTTAAACTGGGATATTTTCTGGACTATTGCGCTTCAACTTCAAGGATTTTTAGTAGCTTTTGACTTTGAGCTTGATAAGGCTGAAAAATTTGCACAGTCTGTCAATTCACCTCACCTAGATGGTGTGGATAGTCAAATGTCAGCTGAGAATCTAATTTCTGCTCTCTACCTACTCCTTGCCTCTCGTCGTAAAAACGGGATGACACTTCTTGACTATTGGGTCAGCGAGGGCTTACTTCCTGTTGATAACGCCCATCACTTCTTTAATGATAAATCACTGGCAACTTTTGACACGACAACTATAAAACGAGAAAAAATTTGGGTTGAAAGTAGCCTTGATACACAGAAGCGTGGCCAATATGACCTCATCTATGTCGAGGTACACCGCCCTGTTTTCTCTGGGAAACTTCCAGTTGTGATGACGGCTAGCCCTTATCACATGGGAATGAATGATCTTGCAGCCGACAAAAAACTTCACAAAATGGAAGGGCAGCTTGATGAAAAGTCTGTCCAGCAGATTTCTACGACAGCTCGTTTACCCGAAGACCCAGCTTATGAAAAAAAATCAACTAAAACTAGTGTGAATAATGAGGCAGACTATACTTTTACTCATAGTTGGACCTATTCATTAAACGACTACTTCCTAGCACGTGGCTTTGCTTCTATCTATGTTGGGGGTGTCGGCACAATGGATTCTGACGGATTCCAGACCTCAGGCGATTATCAGCAGATTTACTCAATGAAAGCTGTTATCGACTGGCTCAATGGTCGCGCACGCGCCTTTACATCTCGCAATAAAGATAAGGAAATTAAAGTAGACTGGGCAAACGGAAAAGTCGCCATGACAGGACAATCTTATCTTGGCACTATGTCTTACGGTCTTGCGACAACTGGAGTTGATGGACTTGAAGTTATCCTAGCTCAAGCTGGTATCTCAAGCTGGTATAATTATTATCGTGAGGGAGGCCTCGTACGCTCCCCTGGCGGCTTCCCTGGTGAAGACCTTGATACTCTAGCCGAATTAACCTACTCTCGTAATATGTCAGGCAGTGACTTTCTCAGTGGCAACGCGAAATATCAGGAACAACTTGAAGAGATGACGCGCGCCCTTGATCGCAAATCAGGTGATTACAATCAATTCTGGGAAGATCGAAATTATTTACCAAATGTCAAAAATGTCAAGGCTGATGTTTTGATTCTTCACGGTTTGCAAGACTTCAATGTCACCCCTGATCAAGCCTATAATTATTGGAAAGCCTTGCCAGAAACTGTTGCAAAGCATGCCTTTTTACATCGTGGTGCACATCTTCCAATTCATAACTGGCAGTCTATAGATTTTACTGAGATTATCAACACTTATTTCACTGCGAAATTGCTCAACCGTGACTTAAATCTCGCATTACCTAAGGTTGTTTTACAAGAAAATAATAAATATGAGGCTTGGACGGCTTTGGAAGATTGGGGAACAAACGCTCAGCTTCAGCATAGCTTAGGTACAGGAATTTCTCGCTTTGAGAATCATTATGACGACGCTACTTTTAGCAAATATTCTACAAGCTTTGAGACCTTCAAACAAGAGCTTTATCAGGGCAAAACTCAAGCTACAGTTATTGACCTTGATATTCCTCAAGAACTTAAAATCAATGGTGTTCCAGAGCTTGAAATCAAGCTGAAAATCAACGATACAAAAGGCTTACTTTCTGCTCAATTGCTTGATCTTGGCAATAAAAAACGCCTCGTCGATCGCCCAAGTGTACTCGAAGCCAATGCTTTAGACCGTGGACGTCTCTTCAAACAGGAAAATCTACTTGAACTGCCTCTTCAGGTCAGCCAATATCAAGTCATCAGTAAAGGATTTTTGAACCTTCAAAATCGTGAGGATTTATTGCAAGTCCAAACAGTTCTAGAGAACGAATGGATGACTTTCCGTCTCAAACTTTGGCCAACAATTTATAAACTAGAGGCCGATGATAAAGTCCGTATTCTCCTCTATAGCACAGACTTTGAACATACTGTGCGAGACAATCGCGATGTCAGCTACGAAATTGATTTGGCCGCTTCTCGGATTATTCTTCCTTATTAATATTAATTAAAAACAGAAAAACGGCCTAGGCCGTTTTTCTGTTAGATATCTGTAGCGATTCTCCATCTTTAGCTTTCTGATAGCTTCTATACATTTTTATCGTGGTTGGAATCAAAATCGAAGTAGAAGCAATCCAAGCCAAGGGGCTAGCAAATACGACAACCTGATAACTCATCATCGAAACACCTATTATAGCCACGATAACACGCGAACCAAGCTCCATGAATCCACAAATAGTCGGAATCTTTGCATTTCCCAAACCTTGTAAAGTGCTCCGTGTTATAAATAGGATTGAGAGCACCCAGTAAAAGCTCGAATTAGCAATATAATAAATCTTCGTCAGTTCAATGATTTTTGTCGCCGAGCTTGTTATAAAGGCAGTCGTGACATAGAAATGGAAAATTTGAAGCAAGACCGCAAAAACAGCTGACCAACTGATTCCCATGACTAAGGAGCGCCTCAGCCCTTCATTAATTCGCTTGTAACGCTTTGCACCAAAGTTTTGTCCTGCAAAAGTCGCCATTGCAAGACCCAGCGATATCATTGGCAGCATGGCAAATTGATCTACCTTTGACGCAATTGAATTTGAGGCCACTGCATTCTCACCCAGCATATTCAGCGCGACCTGCAAGGTAATTGAGCCTATCGCAATGATTGAAGTTTGAAAAGCCATCGGAAATCCAAGCCGCGAATGTTCCTTGACCTCTTTCTTGTCAAACTTCATATCAGAACGATTAAAATGAAACTCTAGTACTTTTTTCTTAATATAGATAATCAAGAAAACAACTGAGAAGGCTTGAGAAATTAGTGTTGCAAGGCCTGCTCCCCAAACTCCCGTGTGTAAGCCGAGTATAAAAAGATACTCAAGACCAATATTTAAAATCGACGCCAAAATAATTGCATACAAAGGTGTCTTTGAATTTCCAAGCGAGCGCATAGCATTGGATAAATAAGCATAAAGATTCGGCACAATCATACCGCCAAGTCCAAAATACATAAAGTTTCGAGCATTTGCCACTAAGTCGGCCGGCGTCTGCATCATCTCCAATATCTGTTGGAGAAAAATCGAGGAAATGAGACCAAGAACTAACGACACGCCTATCGTAAACATCAGCCCCATGAAGAATGATTTCTTTACTCCGTCCTCATCTTTGGCTCCAAAGCGCTGCGCAATGATAATTGACAGCCCACCTGTCATGCCCTGAGTAAAGCCTACAATCAAAAAGTTAATAGCTCCCGTTGCCCCAACTGCTGCAAGTGCCATGGGTCCCAAGGTTTGCCCAACAATCAATGTATCAACCGTCGCATAAAACACCTGGAAAAAATTCCCAATTAATAATGGAACTGTAAACCAGACAATCCCTTTAAGGATTGACCCTTTTGTCAAGTCATTCATGCCTATATTTTACAGTTTTCTAACTAAAAATCAATGAATATCATGAAATAAAAAAACAAGAATCAAAGATTCTTATTTTTTTATTAGTTGAAACTTATTTGATTATATTTCCCAATCGTTTCAGCACTTCTGTACGTCCCAAAATCTCCAAGGCTTCATGGAGTTGTGGGCCATGTACATAGCCTGTCGTTGCCACACGAATCGGCATCCAAAGAGATTTTCCTTTGATGCCTGTTTCTGTTTGAACTTGCTTAAACAGTGGCATGATATTATCAGCTTTAAAGTCAGTCTCTGTCAGCGCTGACAGCTTTTCGCGAAAGGCTTTGACGACTGTTTGTGCGCCTTCTTCAGTCATGACAGCTTGCTCTGCTTCGCCAAGTTCTGGATAGCCTTCATAGAAGAAATTCGTCAGCTCAACAATTTCTTCAGCGTATTTCATCTGTGGCTGATAAAGTTTTACCAAAGCCTCAGTATTTCCATCAAGACGGCCGACTTCTTCAAGGAATGGCTTACTAAGCTTGATGACTTTTTCCAATGGCGCTTTCTTGATATACTCGCCGTCTAGCCAATCCATCTTCTTTTGGTCAAAAACGGCC